>LR134362.1:1289984-1612480 GCA_900637275.1 [Pasteurella] aerogenes | reverse complement strand
GTGAAAGCACGATATTGATACGTTTTGGCAATGCGCGACCGATACTTTCAAAGGTTTTACGCCCCATAATTACAGGTTTTCCCAGCGTATTTTTACGAAACCACGCCAGATCCGCCGGTAAATGCCAAGGCATTTGGTTATCTTTGCCGATCACGTGATTTTGTGTGATTGCCACAATTAAACTCAAATTCATTTTTTCATCCTCTGTTACACGCCTCACTATACCACAGGACGTTGGCGATAGAATAGTAGCCCGGGTAATGATAAACCGAACGCCAGCGCGCCCAAAATAAACCCTGCGTTGAGAAATTGTTCAATCATTTGGGCATAACGCGCTTCGGAAAAACCGAGATGCTGAATTTGCACCACTGCGATCATCGCCTTATAGGCATACACGCCAGGGATCATGGGAATAATTGCCGCGACGGTAAACACTTTAGGATGCGCCAAATAACGTTGTGACAAACGAACGCCAATGAATCCCACTACACTGGCGGCGATGAAGGTGGCGAAAATCAGTGGTACATCAAAATGCACCAAAAATGTACGTAAACCATGTCCTAATGCACCTAAAAATGCGCAATATTTCAATGCCTTAGGCGGAACATTAAACACCAAAGCAAAACCTACCGCTGGAATAGCGGCAAAAAACATATCATCGATTAATGACACGAATAACGCTAACATTTAATTCCCCCAGCCGGTAATATTTAGCAAACTGAGTGCTAAGACAATGCCCAAACAGGCGCCAAAGGTCAGTACCGTTGCAATTGTCCAGCGACTTAACCCCATATTGATGTGTCCTTTTAAAATATCCGCTAAGGAATTGATCAACGGAAATCCGGGAACCAATAATAAGACGCTGGATGCCAGCGCAATTTGTGGATCGTTGCCCAGCCGATATTTCCACGCCATTCCAGCGATTAAAGTGGCAACGAAGGCTGTCACGGAAAAAACAATGAGCGGATTATAGTGTCGATGCGCCAGCGATTGGCGCACGAACATCGCGATAGCCGCGGCAAAAAAGGTGATGATCGAAGTGACCAAATCGCCACCGGATAAATGTGCGAAACTGGCGCAAGATAAGCCGATCATCAATACTACAACATAACGGTTATAGCGTAATGGCTTGATTTTATTTAACTTATCTTTAACTTGTCGCAAGTCATAAATTTTATGTTCGGCAGTGATAACCAAACGTTGCACTTCGGTCACCACCTGCATATTAATCCCTTTATCTTGGTTTTTGCGCGTGGTGGTGATGCAGTGATCGTTTTTGATCGTACTTAAAATCACCGCATTTGGGGTCAAAGCGCATTCTACGCTGTCCATGCCTAAGGCGGTACCTAGCCGACTTGCCATTTGCGCCACAATCGTACTTTCAGCACCATGTTGCAATAATAACAAGGCAACTTGGATACAAAGTCGTGTGACTTCCCGTTGGTTGTCTAAGGTTGATATTTGCTGTGTTGTCATACTATTACCCATAAAAATAAACTATGCTTATTATATGCCAGCTTTGCGCAAAATATTTAATCCAAATCATAAAAAGTGCGGTGAAAATTGGATGATTTTTTACGGATTTAATGCTACTTTATGCCAATTTATTGTACAAGATATCGGAATATGGAAACGTCAAAACTTGAAAAAACAATTGTGGTTAAATTTGGTACCAGCACCCTTACGCAAGGTTCGCCAAAACTTAATCGCCCACATATGATGGAAATCGTTCGCCAAATCACGCACTTACACCAAGCCGGGTTTCGTATCATTATCGTTACCTCCGGCGCGATGGCAGCGGGGCGGCATTATTTAAACCATCCGGCATTACCACCAACTATCGCTTCTAAGCAATTGCTTGCGGCGGTCGGGCAGAGCCAATTAATTCAAACTTGGGAGCAATTATTTGCTATTTATGATATTCATATTGGGCAAATTTTACTTACCCGTGCTGATATTGAGGATCGCGAGCGTTTTCTTAACGCTAGAGACACGTTGCAAGCGTTGTTGGATAATCGCATTATTCCGGTGATTAATGAAAATGATGCGGTGGCAACTTCGGAAATTAAAGTGGGCGATAATGACAATTTATCCGCTTTGGTTGCCATTTTGGCACAAGCAGAGCAGCTTTATTTGCTTACCGATCAACAAGGCTTGTTTGACAGCGATCCGCGCAAAAATCCGGATGCTAAATTGATCTCGGTGGTGGATAAAATTACGGATCATATTCGTTCTATCGCCGGTGGCAGTGGTACCAATTTAGGAACAGGTGGAATGTCCACTAAAATTACTGCCGCTGATGTTGCCACTCGTTCTGGTATTGAAACCATTATCGCGCCGGGCAATCGCGCTAATGTGATTGTGGATTTGGCATATGGAAAATCTATTGGTACCAAATTTTGCGTACAAACCGATCGTTTGGAAGGGCGTAAACAATGGCTGTTTGCTGCGCCATCTGCTGGTAGCCTTGTGATTGACGACGGGGCGGAAAGTGCGGTGTTAATTCAGCATAAATCACTACTTCCTGCGGGCATTGTCGCGGTGGAAGGGCGTTTTTCGCGTGGTGAAATGGTAAAAATCCGTACTCGCAGCGGCAAAGATATTGCCTTGGGGGTACCGCGTTATAACAGTGATGCGTTGCTGTTGATCAAAGGGAAAAAATCACAAGAAATTGAGCAAATCTTGGGCTATGAATATGGCTCAGTTGCTATTCATCGTGACGATATGATCGTGTTGTAATTTGGTTTAAGGTTGACGAATTTTAAAACTTGCCAGCAATTCGTTGACCTTGATGCGTTTTTCTGCGGACTGGCTGATAGAGCGCTGTACCTTAATCCGTTTAAATTTAGCACCTTGATAAATTTCGCGGGTAAATTTTGTGTCATGATTAGAAATAATGACAGGAATCGCACGCTCAAAGGCGGCTTGTTTTGCCAATTCAGCTAATTCACGCTGATGAATGTGATTAAAATCATTGCCGGCGTAATGGGTGAAATTGCTTTCTTGTACCAGCGGTGCATAAGGCGGATCGCAATAAATTACCGAGTTTTCGTCTGCTAATTCAAAGGCTTGCTTAAAATCGGCGCAAATAAAGACCGCACTTTGTGCTTTTTGTGCAAAATGACGTAATTCTTTTTCTGGAAAATAATGGGTTTTGTAGGCGCCGAAAGGCACGTTAAATTCATTTTTTGAGTTATAGCGACATAACCCGTTAAAACCAAAACGATTTAAATACAAAAATAATACTGAACGTTCAAACACATTTTGTGATTGGTTAAATTGGCTGCGTTGGGCGTAATAATAATCGGCGGTATTGGCGGAGGGATGAAAAAAAACGGTTTTGCACGCCTCAATATAATGTTCCACATCTTGCTTGACGATATTAAATAAATTAATTAAATCCGGATTAATATCCAGCAAAATATAGCGCTCAAAATAGCTGTTTAAAAAAATCGACCCAGCACCTACAAAAGGCTCAATCAGGCATTGTTTTTTCTTTGGGAATTGTTTGTTGATCTCTTCGACAAGGCGAAATTTACCACCCGCCCATTTTAGAAACGGGCGGTGTTTTACGGTTTTTTTTGCAGAAGCATGCGGTTGCATTTTAGTCGGTTTGCGTACAGCGTTTAATCGCTTTCAGCACGAGATCCTTGTCAGTATCAGTGGCAACGTACGCTTGACCTAGGGATTTTAACAAGACCAAACGCAATTTGCCGGCTAAGACTTTTTTGTCGCGCATCATATGTGGTAGGTAATCTTCCGGTTGCATTCCATCTGGCGAGACCGTTGGTAAATTGGCTCGCGCCAATAATTTTTCCAAACGAGCAACATCTGCAAGCGAAATATCGCCTAATTGTTCGGATAGTGCGGCTGCCATCATCATGCCGGCTGCCACAGCTTCTCCATGTAACCAATTGCCATAACCTAAATGGGTTTCAATGGCGTGGCCAAAAGTATGTCCCAAATTTAACAAGGCACGATCGCCTTTTTCCGTTTCATCGCGCGCAACAACGTCTGCTTTAATTTGGCAACAACGAGCAATACATTGTTGTAACGCCGCCTGATCAAGGGCGACTAATTTATCTACGTGCTGCTCTAGCCATTCAAAAAATGAGCAATCTAAAATTGCCCCGTATTTGATCACTTCCGCTAAACCTGCATTCACTTCTCGATGTGGCAAGGTTTTGAGGGTTAAGGTATCAATAATCACCGCACTTGGTTGATAAAAAGCGCCGATCATATTTTTGCCTAATTCATGATTAACGGCAGTTTTGCCACCAACGGAAGAATCCACTTGGGCTAAAAGCGTAGTAGGAATTTGGATAAAACGCACGCCACGTTGATAACTTGCGGCAGCATACCCCGCGACATCGCCGATCACGCCGCCACCTAACGCGATAATAGTGGTATCACGTCCGTGATTTTCGCGCAGTAGCGCGGTGAAAATTAAATTTAACGATTCCAGCGTTTTATATTGTTCACCATCCGGCAATAAGACAGATGCTACTTGGCATCCAATAGTTTCTAAGGTTTGAGTTAGTTGGGATAAATAATGTGCTGCAATCGTCGGATTCGTCACTACCATCACCTTATCCCCTTGTTTTAATGGGTAAATATTTGGATCTGATAGCAAATTCGTGCCGATATAAATAGGATAACGACGTTCTTTTAATTCAACATTGACACACAGCATAAATTATCCTTATTAGTTGGCTAGCCGCTAAAATTTTCGATTAAATCAATGATTTGAGATGCCATCACTTTGGCACTTTGTTCATCAGTTGGTAAGGTAATATCCGCCACTTCAGCATACAGCGGATTACGAATTTTAGATAAATCCTCTAATACTTGACGAGGATCGTCCACATCTTGTAGCAATGGACGTTTTTTATCTCGTTGGGTACGTTGATATTGTTTATCTACGGTCGTTTCCAAATAAATCACGATACCGCGGGCGGAAAGATGGTTACGGTTTTCTTTGGATAACACTGCGCCACCGCCGGTGGATAAAACGATACCTTGTTTTTGTGTTAATTCATTGATAATACGTTCTTCGCGTTTACGGAAACCGTCTTCCCCTTCCACATCAAAAATCCAACTAATATCCGCGCCGGCACGTTGTTCGATTTCTGCATCGCTATCAATA
The DNA here is from genome assembly GCA_900637275.1 of [Pasteurella] aerogenes. Lineage (NCBI taxonomy): Bacteria > Pseudomonadati > Pseudomonadota > Gammaproteobacteria > Pasteurellales > Pasteurellaceae > [Pasteurella] aerogenes. Next base: position 1,607,334 of record LR134362.1, on the reverse strand, counting down.
AATTCCATACCGAGCAATTGTGCGAGTTGACGTCCGATGGTACTTTTACCGGCCCCCATCGGTCCTACTAAGAAAATATTACGTTTTTCTGCCATTTTTGTTTTATTCTTCTTAAAAATTAATTAATACATCATGATCTTCTAATAAAATAAGTGATCACAAAAATACAAAATGTGATCGGAAAAGATCGCCCAAAAATAATCTAGATTATCTCAATAAACCCCTACCTTTTTCAATATAAAGATAGTATTTATTTAAAAATTTGTAAATTTTTGACCGCACTTGGGTGAAAAATAGGCGACTTTTACGTACACAAGACCACATCAAAAAATGTGTTAATCTGCTTGCAGATTATCTGTTTTGAGATAAAAAATTTGATCTTGTTCACAAATTTAAACATCCAAAATTTCTTTTTGTTGGAATTTCTTTTATAGTGCAATTAATTTCTCATCGAAACGTTTCGATGGCGCGATAAAAAAGTAATTTCGGTTCTCAAATCAGTATAAAAATAAATCAACAAAAGGAGATACCATGAAAAAAACGGCTCTCTTAAATGCACAATTATCTCATTGTATTGCCACACTCGGACATACCGATAGCATCACGGTTTGCGATGCCGGCTTGCCAATTCCCGACAGTGTAGCGCGCATTGATTTAGCTTTAACACAGAATGTACCAACATTTTTACAAACCTTAAATGTGGTGTTGGAGGAAATGTATGTGGAAAAAGTGGTGATTGCGGAAGAAATCAAAGAGAAAAATCCGTCAATTTACACCGCACTTTTAACCCGCTTAGACACCTTAGCGCAGCAACAAGGGAACAACATCCATATTGAATATGTGGCGCACGAGCAATTTAAACAATTAACCCATGCTAACAAAGCGATTGTTCGCAGTGGCGAATGTTCGCCTTATGCCAATATTATTTTATATTCCGGCGTGCCTTTTTAAGGGGAAATGGGGCAAATGCAAAAACAAAATTTATTAAAAATCAGTGGTGTAGATAAAGCATTTCCGGGTGTTAAAGCCTTGAATAATGCTTGTTTATCGGTTTATGCTGGTCGGGTGATGGCGCTGATGGGCGAAAATGGTGCGGGTAAATCGACCCTCATGAAAGTGTTAACCGGGATTTATAGCAAAGATCGCGGCACCATTGAATATTTAGGGCGCGAGGTAAGTTTTAAAGGACCGAAACATTCGCAAGAAGCGGGTATTAGCATTATTCACCAAGAACTTAACTTGGTCGGCAATCTTACGATTGCTGAAAATATTTTCCTCGGGCGTGAGTTTACTACTCCTTGGGGGGCGATTAACTGGCGCAAAATGTATGCTGAAGCGGATAAGTTGCTTGCTCGTTTAGGCGTTTCGCACAGTAGTCATCAATTATGTTCCGAATTGTCCATCGGCGAGCAGCAAATGGTGGAAATTGCCAAAGCCTTGAGCTTTGAATCTAAAGTCATCATTATGGATGAGCCGACAGATGCGTTAACTGATAAAGAAACCGATGCGTTATTTGAAGTTATTCGAGAATTAAAAGCGGAAGGGCGCGGGATTGTTTATATTTCGCATCGTATCAAAGAAATTTTTGAAATTTGTGATGATGTGACGGTGTTGCGCGACGGACAATTTATCGGCGAAAGTGAAGTTCAAGCATTAAGTGAAGATCGGTTGATTGAAATGATGGTAGGGCGCCGTCTTGATGAACAATATCCGCATATTGAACAACCGGTTGGCGATATTCGTTTAGACGTTCGTCATCTTTCCGGCAGCGGTGTGCATGATGTGAGTTTTATTTTACACAGCGGTGAAATTTTAGGTATTTCTGGCTTGATGGGGGCGGGGCGTACGGAGTTGATGAAAGTATTGTACGGGGCATTGCCGAAAACCGGCGGTGAAGTGCGGTTAAAAAATCAACTGATTTCGACCACTTGTCCACAAGACGGGTTGCAACACGGGATTGTATATATTTCCGAAGATCGCAAAGGTGATGGATTAATTTTGGGGATGTCGGTGAAAGAAAATATGTCTTTGACTGCGTTATCCCATTTTTCTTCCATGGGAAAAATTAATCATCAAAGTGAACGTATGGTGGTGGATGATTTTATTGAGTTATTCAATATCAAAACGCCAAGTCGGGAACAGCAAATCGGTTTGCTTTCCGGCGGTAATCAACAAAAAGTGGCAATTGCCAAAGGGCTGTTAACGCGCCCAGATGTGTTGATTTTAGATGAACCGACGCGTGGGGTTGATGTTGGGGCAAAAAAAGAAATTTACCAATTGATCAACAAATTCAAGCAAGAAGGATTAAGCATTATTTTGGTTTCCTCGGAAATGCCGGAGGTTTTAGGCATGAGCGATCGGATTTTAGTGATGCGCGAAGGGCGAATTAGCGCTGAGTTTCGTCGAGATGAAGCGACGCAAGAAAAATTATTGGCGGCCGCTATTGGTAAAACAGCAGAATAAAAATAAGGTAATCACATGAGTTCAACACAAAAAAACACATCGTTTCAACTCGGCAAATTTTTAATTGAACAACGTTCAATTATTGCCCTTTTGGTGTTAATTGCTATTGTATCCGGTATTAACCCTGATTTTTTCAGTGTGGATAATATTTTAAATATCTTGCGTCAAACTTCCGTTAATGCAGTAATTGCGGTGGGGATGACGTTTGTGATTTTGATCGCCGGAATTGATTTGTCTGTCGGTTCTATTTTAGCGCTCACCGGCGCTATTGCAGCATCCATGGTTGGTGCCGAATTGCCGATTATCTTGGTGATTGTGGCAACGTTGCTTTTAGGAACATTCTTGGGTGGCGTGAGCGGAATTATTGTGGCGAAAGGCAAAGTTCAAGCGTTTATCGCCACTTTGGTGACCATGACATTATTACGTGGTGTTACCATGGTTTATACTGACGGTCGTCCGATTAGTACTGGATTTTCCGATGTAGCAGATAGCTTTGCTTATTTGGGAACCGGCTATTTATTTGGCATTCCAGTACCTATTTGGTTAATGGTAATTGTATTTGCAGTGGCATGGTATATCTTGAAACATACTCAAATCGGGCGTTATATTTATGCCTTAGGTGGCAACGAAGCGGCAACGCAATTATCCGGAATTAACGTGACCAAAGTAAAAATCTTTGTGTTTGCGGTCAGCGGTTTTTTATCTGCTTTAGCCGGGTTAATTGTCACCGCTCGCCTTTCTTCTGCACAGCCAACTGCCGGCGTATCCTATGAATTGGATGCGATCGCGGCGGTAGTGGTTGGTGGAACCAGTTTAATGGGCGGTAAAGGTCGCGTGATGGGAACCTTAATCGGGGCATTAATCATCGGATTCTTAAATAACGCCTTAAATTTATTAGATATTTCTTCTTACTATCAAATGATAGCAAAAGCATTGGTTATCCTTGTCGCCGTATTGTCAGATAACTATTTAGGCAGTAAAAAAGCGTAAACCCTCAAATCTAGGAGATGAAATTATGAAAAAACTCACTACATTAGCTTCCGCCATGATGTTAAGTTTTGCCGTCAGTGGCGTTGCCCTGGCGCAAGATACCATTGCCTTGGCAATTTCCACCTTGGATAATCCGTTCTTTGTTTCATTAAAAGATGGCGCACAGAAAAAAGCGGATGAATTAGGTTATAAATTAGTGGTATTGGATTCACAAAACGATCCTGCTAAAGAATTAGCCAATGTGGAAGATTTGATGGTGCGTGGCGCTAAAGTCTTATTGATTAATCCAACCGACAGCGAAGCGGTGGTCAATGCGGTAGCGATGGCAAACCGTAACAAAGTCCCAGTGATCACCCTTGACCGCGGTGCAGCGAAAGGTAATGTGGTGACTCATATTGCCTCTGATAACGTTGCCGGCGGCAAAATGGCAGGGGATTTCATTGCTCAAAAATTAGGGGATAACGCCAAAGTGATCCAATTGGAAGGGATCGCCGGAACCTCTGCCGCTCGTGAGCGCGGTGAAGGCTTTAAACAAGCCATTGAAGCGCATAAATTTGATGTGCTTGCCAGCCAGCCGGCGGATTTTGACCGCACTAAAGGGCTAAACGTTATGGAAAACCTATTGGCAAGTAAAGGTTCGGTGCAAGCGGTGTTCGCACAAAATGACGAAATGGCACTCGGTGCGTTACGCGCGATCAGTGCAGCAAATAAAAAGGTAGTCGTTGTCGGTTTTGATGGTACGGATGATGGCGTGAAAGCGGTGAAAAGTGGCAAAATGGCAGCAACGATTGCGCAACAACCAGAGTTGATCGGTAGCCTTGGCGTAGAAAATGCGGATAAAGTGATTAAAGGTCAAGCGGTTGAAGCGAAAATTCCGGTGCCGCTAAAAGTGGTTACTGAATAGCTTATCGACATTAAGGGGCGTTTATTCGTCCCTTAATTCAATCCGTTAAATATCGACGGTAAAAATATTGGAAAGTGCGGTTATTTTTTGACGCATTTTATGTCAGTTTTTGAAAATTAATTGCTAATCGGACATGTTATTATGAACAAAAAACTCACGGTACTCGGCAGCATTAATGCCGATCATGTTATTTCCGTTGCGCATTTTGTTAAACCGGGAGAAACGCTGACCGGTCGCGATTATCATATCGCCTTCGGCGGAAAGGGTGCTAATCAGGCGGTAGCAGCCGCGCGGTTGGGGGCGACAGTTAGTTTTATTGCTTGTATCGGTGCGGATGATATTGGGCGCAACATGAAACAGGCGTTTGCGCAAGATGGGATTGCGGTACATTCGGTAGTAGAAATTGCTGATGAAACGACTGGTATTGCTATGATCCAAGTGGCGGATAGTGGCGAAAACAGCATTGTGATTTCTGCCGGAGCAAATGCAGCGCTAGATGAGCAGATTGTGGCGCAATTTCGTGATGACATTACGCGAGCAGATTATCTGTTAATGCAATTGGAAACGCCACTAAGTGCGGTGCAAAAAGCGGCAGAATTGGCAAAAGCGCATGATACTTTTGTTATTCTCAATCCGGCACCGGCGCGTCCGTTATCCGATGAAATGTTGGCGTTGGTGGATATGATTACTCCAAATGAAACGGAAGCGGAAATCTTAACTGGTATTGCGGTGACCGATGAGCAAAGTGCGGCCAAAGCGGCACAGGTTTTTCATCAAAAAGGCATTCATACCGTGTTAATTACGCTGGGTTCCAAAGGCGTTTATGTAAGCCAAAAAGAGACAGGGAAAGGGAACATTGTAGCAGGATTTCGTGTGCAAGCCGTGGATACCACGGCTGCCGGCGATACGTTCAATGGTGCCTTAGTGACGGCCTTGGCAGAGGGGAAAACCTTAGATGATGCCATTCGTTTTGCCCATGCCGCAGCGGCGATTAGCGTGACACGCAAAGGCGCACAACCGTCCATTCCTTATCGTCAAGAAACTTTGGATTTTTTGACCGCACTTTAATTTTTCGGAGGTAGAACAATGGCAACGATGAAGGATATTGCACGTATTGCGCAAGTTTCTACCTCGACGGTTTCCCATGTGATCAATAACTCCCGATTTGTTAGCGAAGAAATTCGGCAAAAAGTGCTAGGCGTGGTAGAGCAGTTGAATTATACGCCATCTGCCTTGGCGCGCAGTTTGAAAGTCAAAGAAACCAAAACTATCGGGATGTTAGTCACTACTAGCGATAATCCGTTTTTCGCTGAAGTGGTGGCTAGCGTAGAACGTTATTGTAGCCAACATCAATACAATTTAATTTTGTGTAATACCGAAGATGATGAAAAACGTTTAACCAAAAATTTGCAAATTTTGCTGCAAAAACAAGTAGATGGTTTGCTATTGATGTGTACGGAAAGCCGCTTAAATGCTAAACCCTTGAATTTATCTGTGCCGACAGTGGTGATGGATTGGTGGCCAAATGAATTACGTGCGGACAGAATTCATGAAAATGCGTTTTTAGGCGGTTATTTGGCAACGAAAACGCTGATTGAGCATCAGCACAAAGAAATTGCAATCATTACCGGTAATTTGCAAAAACGCCTCGCCTACGATCGTTTGTTGGGCTATCAAAAAGCCATGGCAGAGCATCAATTGCCGATCCAAGAGGATTGGATTGTACAAAGTCAATTCAGTTTTCAGGGGGGCGCTATAGGCATGGAAACACTATTGCAGCTTAAGTCGCGTCCGAGCGCAGTTTTTGCTTGTAGCGACAGTATCGCGGTAGGCGCTTATCAGGTAGCATGGCGGCAAGGATTACGTATTCCGCAAGATATTTCAATTATCGGCTATGATGATATTGCCTTGGCGCGTTATTTATCGCCGCCGCTTAGCACTATCCATCAGCCGAAAGACGAGTTAGCTAAACAAGCGGTGATTCGTTTGTTGCAACGCATTAAAAATCCGCAAGAAAATGACCGCACTTTTATCTTAGAACCGCAACTTATCTTGCGTGAATCCATCCGCGATTTAGGCTTATGAAATCCAAAGTGGCAGTTCAAACATAATCTTCAACCCACCTAAATAACTTTTGCTTGCCAGTACTTTTCCTTGGTGATCTTTTATGACGCTGGCAACGATTGCTAAGCCCAGACCTGCACCGCCGGTTTCGCGCGTACGCGCTTCATCAATGCGGTAAAAGGGTTTGAAAATATTTTCATATTCTGTTTCTGGAATTCCTTCGCCATCGTCATCAATAGCAATAAAAAGTTGTTCACGCTCTAAATGTAGAGTGACTTCAATATGCGATTTGGTGTATTTCAAAGCATTACGAATCACATTTTCTAGGGCGCTGGAGAGTTGCCCTTGATTTCCGTTGATCAAATAGTTTCCTGGTGAATGAATAAGCTGTTTGACAACAAAGGAAATATTGCGTTGTTCTGCTTCAAAAGAGGCATCATTTAAGACATCTTGCCATAATTCATCAAGTGGGAAAATATCGCGTAAGGTGTGGCTGTGTAATTGTTGGCGCGACACTAATAGTAAGTCATTGATCATGAGTTCTAAACGTTCCGCCTCTCGTTCAATTCGGGCAATTTCGCTGCTTTCTCCATTTTTGCGGCGTAACAATGCCAATGCTAATTGTAGGCGGGTGAGCGGCGTTCTTAATTCGTGCGAAATAGAAGATAATAAGGATTGTTGATTAGAAATAATATTGTCTAAGGCTTCAGTCATTCGATTAAAACTGCGTCCGACTTGACGCAATTCTCGGGTGCCTTTTACTTCAAGAGACTTATCGGATTTAAAGTTTCCCAACGCAACTGCATTTGCCGCACTTTGTAGGCGTTTTAGCGGTCGTCCAATACTATGGGATAGAACCCATAGTATTGGTGTGGAAATTAGCATGATGATAAAGATCAAAATATGCGGACGGTCAAAAATAAACGAAATAACCTCTTTTTGCGCATTAACTCGGGCTAGAAAATAAACATGGTAAGGAATATCTTCATCGCCGGCGGCTAAATAAATGAGAAAAGGGCCAGCAACTTGAATATCATAGAAAGTTTTCTTTAAAGGTTTGAGCGGATTTGTCGAACGATTCATAAAGGTTTTTATCGCTTCAATTTCATCCGGTAAGGCACCCATAATATTGTTTTCATACACGACAACCGGATGCACTCCGTCAAATTTATCTAAAGGCAATACTGCTGCACCAGAGACGATTTGGCTGATTTTATTATTACGAATCGATTGCGTCAGTTCTTTACGATATGAAGACAGATCATTTGCTTGGATATCAGAATAAATCCGTGCGTCCCAATAAGGCAAAGAAAAGACGAGGGCTAACAGCAAAGAAAAAGAAAGCCAGAAAAAGGCGAAAATACGAATAGAAAGCGTATTAAATAAAGTAAATTTCGTCATCAGCTTTATAATTATTATGAATTAGTTTTGTTCAGAAACGAATAAATATCCTCGACCGCGTAAGGTTTTAAACCAAGAGGAACCATCAGCTTTTGGGGGCAATTTTTTTCGTAAATTTGACATATGCATATCAATAGCACGATCAAACGGTGTTAAGGGTTTGCTGAACACTTTCATATTTAAATATTCGCGAGACAAAATTCGTCCCGGATTGGCGATGAGAATTTGCAAAAGTGCGAATTCAGTACCGGTTAAATTGAGATCTTTTTTGGCATAAAATGCTTGCTGCGAACCGATTTGCAAAGTAATTCCTTCATATTCAATAACGCTTGCATCTTGGGGATCAGCTTTTTTTGCTTCGCTGGAATTAGAGGCAGTACGACGTAAAATAGCTTTAATGCGGGCAACTAATTCACGATCATTAAATGGTTTTGGTAAGTAATCATCCGCACCTAATTCTAATCCCAACACACGGTCGATTTCATTACCGCGCGCAGTGAGCATCATCACCGGAATATCAAAACGTTGTCTTAGCTGTTTCAAGGTTTCAACACCATTAAGTACCGGCATCATAATATCAAGTAAAACTAAATCATAACTGGAATCAAGTTTGTTTAGGGCTTGCTGACCGTTATGGGCGATTTCGACTTGAAATCCCTCTAAACGCAATAATTCGGTGAGCAATTCTACTAATTCAATATCATCATCCACTAATAATAATTTAGCCATATTTAATATCCCTTTGTCGTTTATTTAAAATTATCTAAAAAACCCGCTTTGTTAGCAGGTTTTAGCTAAAATTAAATCAATAGGTGGCTACCAAAATTTCCACCAGCTTTTTTCTCGTTTTTGGCCACCTTGCGCTTCAATAATTGTATTATTTTCTGCTTGTGACGCTACTTCTGGTAACGGTTTGTCCAATTCAACGTTGGTTACGATACCGCGTTGGTCAAAGTTAACGGTGAGGGTATGTTGCTGTGGATCCTCGTAGCTACGTTGTTGTAAATAAACGTAGTACCAAGTATTTTGCGTGAAAGGATCAATTAATACCGGCGTACCTAAGAGATACTGCACTTGAGCGGCGGTCATGCCGGCTTGAACTTGCGAAACGGTTGCTGCTTCTAAATAGTTTCCTTGAGGAACATCGATACGATAAACGACTTTTTGTACTGTCGAACAAGCCGCTAAACTCAAAACAAGTACACCAGCGGCGATAATAGGTTTTAATTGCATATTTTGACCTTTTTATAGTTTTGCAAATAATTGTTGATAATACCGAAAGTTAGCTTAATTGCCAAATTAATTCTGATCTTTTAAGCGACGTTCTAATTGATCGCGTAAATTTGGTGGCAACCCTTTGATTGTTAAGGTATCTGTCCCTTCGTCCCAAATAATGCGTTGGTTTAATAATTCCGCATCAAAACTAATGGTAATGCCTTTACCCGAACCGGATAATTTGGTTAAGGATTTTAGCGCCGCGCGCAACGGCGGAATACTGTCTTCCAAACCATAATCTTGTTGTTGGGTAAACTCGGCAAAAGGTTGTTCATTTAGAGTAGGAAGTGCGGTCGAAAGTTCCGCGATTTCAATTTCTTCGCCTGCATTTATTTGCCCTTTACAATATTCAAACGCTTGTTTTTTTACGGCTTGCGTTTGTTCTTGCGTTAATTCGCCTTGCGCACAATAATCACTTACCGCTTGTAATAAACATTGGTTTTGTACTTGCGGATTTAAGCCTTCTTCTGCACCTAAAAAATCCATGAAAAAGTCGCCGATTTTACGTCCGACACGCCCTTTAATAAAGGTTAAATAGCGGTTGGAGTTCGCGTTAATGCGTAAATCCGTCAAATTAATCCGTGCGGCAATATCAAATTGAGCAATATCCAAATATTCGGTGCGGTGAATTTCTAAGTGTTCATCCACTAACATGGAAATGCGACTATCTAATAAGGCAATAAATAAATAATCAGTAGCAAGAAAATTATAATGACACAACACAAAAGTCCCGCCGGTAGCAAAATTATATTTCCCTAACTCTGTGGCTAATAATTGTGCGGCTTGTTGGCTGAAAGGGACAAAATCAATTTCTTCTTCCAAAAAGCGATTTAATTGTTGCGCAAAATGAGAGGCTTGTTGAAAAATGCCATAACTTTTGGCTTTATTTTGATAACCTTGATGCAATTGCAGCATCATTTGTTCGACTTCAGTATTAATATTCAGTGGCTGATCGCGCAGCTGTGTGACGAGGCTTAAGGTATCCCCTTCTTCTTGTTTTATCAATTGGTGCAAGACAATTTTGCTTACCGTGATGCTCATTTTTTCTTCCGACTTCGTTAAAATTAAAATTTGTGCGATATTATAACCGCACTTTTACGAAAAATATGCTAGGATCTGCAAAATTATCCGTTTTATAATGGCACGTAATTTTGTGCAACATAATGTTAGGTCAATAATGGCAACAAACTCCAAATATTCAAATCAACAAGTCAATGCAATGCTCAATGATATGATTGCAGTCATTGAAAAACACCAAGCCTCTGTCGATTTATCGTTGATTGTACTGGGCAATATGGTGACTAACTTATTGGTTAGCAGCGTCGGTACGCAACAACGCGAAGCGTTAGCGAAAGCATTTTCTGAGGCGTTAATGAATTCTGTTAAAGATAACAAATAGCGCAATTGACTATGTTTAATATTAAAAACCGTAAACAATACTTAGAAGAAACCTCGCGAAAAATTTCATGGGGTCATTGGTTTACGTTTTTTAATATTTTGTGGGCAATTATTATCGGCTCACGTTATGCCTTTATTATTGATTGGCCAAATACTTTAGTCGGTAAGCTGTACTTTTTTGTCAGCTTGCTTGGGCATTTCAGTTTTGTGGTTTTTGCGTCCTATTTATTACTCATTTTCCCGCTCAGCTTTTTAGTCAAAAATCAGCGTACGTTTCGCGGATTAACCGTGATTATTTCGACCCTTGGGGTTACTTTGCTGTTGGTGGATACCGAAGTTTTTTCTCGTTTTAATTTGCATTTATCTTCGCTGGTGTGGAATTTATTGGTCAATCCCGAAAATGGAGAGTTGTCGCGCAATTGGCAACTTTTCTTCGTTCCTATGCCATTGATTTTATTGGCGCAAATGGTATTTTCTCGCTGGTCGTGGGAAAAATTACGTAGTCTGGAACGCCAGAAATGGTTAAAAGCGGTGGGGGTTTTCTTTGTTTGTACTTTTACCGCTACGCATTTAATCTATGCCTGGGCGGACGCTTACATTTATCGTCCGATTACCATGCAAAAATCCAATTTCCCGCTATCTTACCCGATGACCGCGCGTTCCTTTTTGGAAAAACACGGTTTCTTGGATAAAACCAAATATAGTCAAACTTTGGAACAAGAAGGGCGTTTAGATGCGTTGGAAATTCATTATCCAAAAGCTGCTTTACGCTTTACAGAACAGCGGCAAAGCCAAGCCAAAACCAATCTGGTGATCATTACGGTTAGCGGTCTTCGCCAAGATTCAATTAAGGCGGAAAATACGCCGGCATTGCAGCATTTTGCCGAGAATTCGACACAATATACCAATCATTACAGTACCGGTAATAATGATAATACGGGCGCTACGGGGATTTTTTATGGTATCAGTGCTGACTATATGGACAGTTTGTTGAGTAACAAAACGCCATCAGTATTTTTCCAATATCTGCAACAGCAAAAAGCACAATATGCACTGGGCGTTTTTTCCAGCACGAACTTTAGCTCACCATTGGTGCGTCAAGCCTTGGGCATGAATAAGGTGAAAAAACGCAAAACTGACAATCAAACGGAAATTCAAGGGTTCCAACGTTGGTATGATAAAGCGTTACAACAAGATAAATCTGTTGTGGCATATTTAAGTCTCAATATCGCAGATGGATTGGATGAAAGCGCGTATAACCAAGCGTTGCAGACGTTAGATCAACAATTGGCGCCGATGTTAGCGCAATTAGAAACTTCAGATGCGATAGTGATTTTGACTGCAGAGCATGGTTATCATTTTGCGCCTTTAGAAGAAAAAGAGGCAACCAATTATTTTGCGCCAGAGCAACTTCAAGTCCCACTTATTATCCATTGGAATCAATTGCCGGTGGGAGACGTTACTCAATTGACCAGCCATACGGATATTTTACCAACCTTGATGAAACATCTGTTTGCTTTGCAAAATCCAATGACGGATTATGCGCAAGGTGTAGATTTATTAAACTTGCCAAATAAACGTCAATGGGTGCTGGCGGGAAATTATCGTTGGAATGTCATCATTACGCCAAACGGGGAGCAATATCATATTGATGATCGCGGAAACTATCAAAAATATGACCGCACTTATCAAAAAACTTCCTCAGATCGACCGCCTTTGGGCTTATTCCTTGAGGTTTTCAATCAAGAAAGTTCATTTATGGAAAAATAATCTAAATTTTCCATAAACCGATAGTTAAAACCGATTATATTTTTGTGTTCCAAACTCTTATACTATGCCCCTAGTAGCGTAAGGACTAGATATAATGTTATTAATCAAAAATCAGAGAATTTTTCATAACATTGCAAAAACGTCACTCAATGCGATTTTCTGCGCATTGAATACCCGTCTATTTTCCATTAATAACGATCCCCTTTTCTGTTGGGGATTTTTTGTATCTACCACACCAATTCGCCATCTCTCTTTTAACTCATTACGGAGCTATTATGCGTAACCATGTTCGTAGTTTTAAAACCTACATCCGAGACGAAATTATCAAAAAAGGCGGTTGGGTCAATTCTCATGCCCATGCCGACCGTGCGTTTACCATGACGCCGGAAAAAATTGGCATTTATCATAACAGCAATTTGCAACAAAAATGGGATTTGGTGGATGAGGTGAAACGAACCTCCAGTGTGGACGATTATTATGCGCGTTTTTGCCAAGCGATCGAATTAATGATTTCACAAGGGGTTACCGCATTCGGCACCTTTGTCGATATCGATCCGATTTGTGAAGATCGGGCGATTATCGCCGCCCACAAAGCACGCGAAGTGTATAAACACGACATTACCTTAAAATTTGCCAACCAAACCTTAAAAGGCGTAATTGAACCGACTGCACGCAAATGGTTTGATATTGGTTCGGAAATGGTTGATATGATCGGTGGCTTGCCATATCGTGATGAATTGGATTATGGACGCGGATTGGAAGCGATGGATATTTTATTGGATAAAGCCAAATCCTTAGGCATTATGTGCCATGTCCATGTGGATCAATTTAATACGCCACGCGAAAAAGAAACCGAGCAGCTTTGTGATAAAACTATCGAACACGGAATGCAAGGACGTGTAGTGGCGATTCACGGAATTTCTATTGGCGCCCATTCTAAAGAATATCGCTATAAATTGTATGAAAAAATGCGGGAAGCGCAAATGATGATTATTGCTTGTCCGATGGCATGGATCGACAGTAACCGCAAAGAAGATTTAATGCCTTTTCATAATGCGTTAACGCCGGCAGATGAAATGATTCCGGAAGGGATTACGGTGGCAATCGGTACCGATAATATTTGTGATTACATGGTACCGCTGTGCGAAGGGGATATGTGGCAAGAATTGAGTTTACTGGCAGCAGGATGTCGTTTTCCGGATCTTGATGCCATGGTCAATATTGCCAGTATTAACGGACGCAAAGTATTAGGATTGGATGTGTAACTAAGGCGAAGCGTCCAATTTCTCGCGTAATTCGACCGCACTTTGACAGGTTTTAATCTGTTCAAAAAGCGCGGTCGCTTCAAGGTAATTTTTCTTTAAATATTGTAGCCATTGTTTAATGCGCGCCACATGATAGAAACCGCTGTCTAAAAGATTTTCTACCCGCGCATATTTTTGCAAAATCGGCATGATTTCTGTCCAATCAAGTGGCGCCTGATTGTGTTTTAGCACGAGACTTAAATTGGGAATATTTAACGCGCCGCGCCCTACCATCAAATCCTGACAACCGGTCACAGCCAAGCAATTTTGTCCGTCTTGCCAATGAAAAATTTCCCCGTTGGCAATCACAGGAATGGTTAATTTTTGCTGCAATTCACCGATTTTTGACCAATTGATCCGATCTGCTCGATAACCGTCGATTTTGGTACGTCCATGAATCGCGATTTCATTGGCGCCACCTTGTTGAACTGCATCCGCAATTTCCCAAGCAAATTGATCGCTATCCCAACCCAAACGCACTTTTACGCTGACCGGCAAAGATATCGGCACCGCTTGGCGCAAGGCTTTTGTTGCTTGATAAATTAATTCGGGTTGTTTTAATAGCGATGCACCACCATGGCTACCATTGACGGTTTTAGACGGGCAACCGCAATTTAAATCAATACCGGGCGAGCCGAGTGAGATCGCACGTTGCGCATTTTCCGCCAGCCACTGTGGATGTTGCCCCAATAATTGCACCCTGACTGGCGTACCGGCAAGGGTTTTTCCATCAGTGAGCAATTCGGGGCAAAGACGATAAAAGGTTTTCGCTGGTAGCAGTTGATCTACTACACGAACAAATTCCGACACGCACAGATCGTAATCATTGATTTCCGTTAATAATTGGCGTACAAAGGGATCTAACACTCCTTGCATCGGCGCTAAAATCACACGCATGAAAGCCTATTTCCACCCTTTGGCTTTGCAAATTAAGTCGTAAGCTGCTTGAATTTGCTGCGCTTTTTCTTTTGCCATTTCCAACATTTCTTTCGGCAATCCTTTGGCAACCAATTTATCCGGATGATTTTCATTCATCAAACGACGATAAGCACGTTTCACCGTATCGCGATCGTCGTTGGCAGAGACACCCAGCACTTTATACGCATCTTCCACTGTCGGACCGGAGGATTGATAGCCTTGCGACTGACGTTGACGATATTGATAATTCCCTTGTGAATATCCGCCTTGTTGAGAATAGCTGCCTTGTTGTTGCGCGTGTTGTGAAAATTGGCGTGAGGCAAATTCCATCGCCAAAATTTGCTCCAACTGAAAACGAGATAAGCCGAGTTCTTCCGCCACCACATATAACACATCTTTTTCGTTTTCGTGTAAATGTGTATCGGCAAATGCCGCTTGAATTTGAATATGCAAAAACATCCGCAACAAATCAGCGCGTTGTCCGCAACCTAAACGGAATTCACGGATCACTTGACGAATAGGAAAGTCCGCTTGTTTGCCGCGAGTAAAGGCTTCTTGCGCCAAACGACGGTTGGCATCGTCCAATTGCATTTGTTGCATCAAATCGCTAGCAAGGGCTATATCGCTTTCGGTCACGCGCCCTTTGGCTTTACTCAAATTGCCCAACACCGCAAAAGTCGTCTGCATAAACAAGGATTGACGGGTAATTTTGCTTTTGAAAAAGCTGGAATTGACGCTACCGAGTTCATACAGTTTTTTATCTGCTAAATGCCCTAAAAATACGCCGACGACGGCACCAAAAGGTCCACCAATCTTCCAGCCGACAAAAAGTCCAAGCAGTTTTCCGATAAAATTCATTGAGTTCTCCAATCATAATAAAAGTGCGGTCGATTTTGCATAAATTTGGGCAATGCACAAATTGTCAAGATTTTCACCGCACTTTTTGTTATTTTACACCGTATTTTTCGCGATAATCGCGCATCGCCGGTAAATATTGACGATATTGTTCATCTTGCTCAATAAAATGCATCAAATCGTCTAAATCAATAATGGATAAAACCTGACATTGATAATCTCTTTCGACTTCTTGAATTGCCGAGAGTTCCCCTTTGCCGCGTTCTTTACGGTTTAATGCAATGACCACCGCGCTTAATTTTGCCTGATTGGCAGCGATCAAATCCATGGCTTCGCGAATGGCGGTACCGGCGGTGATCACATCATCGACCAGCAAGACGTTGCCTTGCAATGGGCTACCGATCAAATTTCCGCCTTCACCGTGATCTTTGGCTTCTTTACGATTAAAACACACGGGAACATCACGTTGATAACGATTAAACAACGCCACCGCCACTGTCGTGCCGATCGGAATACCTTTATACGCCGGTCCGAAAATCATGTCATAATTCAATTGGTTATCTTCAATTGCCGAAGCGTAAAACTCCCCTAAACGGGCTAAATCCGCGCTGGTATTAAATAAGCCGGCATTAAAAAAATACGGGCTGACGCGACCGGATTTTAAGGTGAATTCACCAAAACGCAACACCTGGCGACTTAAGGCAAATTCAATAAATTGTTTTTTGTAGGCTTGCATGGTTTCCTCTACTCATCTGCTAAGGCTTGACGTTGTGCGACAAAAATGTGTTCGCATCCTTGTTTTGCCAAACTTAATAAATTTAACAATTCTTCATGGCTAAAGGGTTCGCCTTCTGCGGTGCCTTGCACTTCAATCATACGACCGTCTTCCATCATCACCACATTCATATCGGTTTCAGCGGCGCTATCTTCCACATATTCCAAATCGCATACTGCTTCGCCATCGACAATCCCAACCGAAATCGCTGCCACCAAGCCTTTTAACGGATTTGTTTTTAAGGTACCGTTGGTGATCAAGCCATTGATGGCATCAACTAACGCCACGCAAGCACCGCTAATTGAAGCGGTGCGCGTACCGCCATCGGCTTGGATAACATCACAATCCAAGGTAATACTGCGTTCGCCTAGTGCTTGCAAATCGACCATGGCACGTAACGAACGGGCAATTAAACGCTGAATTTCCATGGTACGCCCGCCTTGTTTTCCTTTTGCTGCTTCGCGTTGCATCCGACTATGGGTCGAACGCGGCAACATCCCGTATTCAGCAGTCACCCAACCTTGTCCTTGACCTTTAAGAAAGCGAGGGACACTTTCTTCCACACTGGCGGTACACAACACTTTGGTATCGCCAAATTCGACTAACACCGAGCCTTCAGCGTGTTTGGTGTAATGACGGGTAATTTTAATGGTTCTTGGTTGATGATTTGCTCGTTCGTTTGGACGCATTGCCTGTTCCTTTGTTCAAAATTAAAAGTGCGGTTATTTTAGCACGCAAATAGATTGCGACAAAATCTGCATTTTTTGCTGACAAAACTGGTACAATAGTTGCGGTAAATTGATATCAAATAGAGAGGAAAAATATGATTTACAGCATGACAGCATTCGCACGCCTTGAAATTAAAAAAGAATGGGGCGATGCGGTATGGGAAATTCGTTCGGTGAACCAGCGTTATTTGGAAACCTTTTTTCGGTTGCCGGAACAATTTCGCGCTTTGGAAAATCCGTTGCGGGAAAAACTGCGTCAACGTTTAACGCGCGGTAAAATTGAATGCAGCTTGCGTATTGATCAACGAAAGCAAAATGCACAAAATTTGCAATTAAATCAAGAACTCGCACAGCAAGTTATCCAATCGTTGCAATGGTTACAACAACAGGCCGGCGGCGGTGAAATTAATTTAACCGATGTATTGCGCTATCCCGGTGTGGTGGAAACGCCGGAACAGGATTTGGATATTATCAGTCAGGATTTATTGGGTGCTTTTGATACCTTATTGCAAGATTTTATTGCAATGCGCGCGCGCGAAGGGGAAAAATTGTTGGAGGTGTTGGAGCAACGATTGGCTTCCGTGACGCAAGAAGCGCAAAAAGTGCGGTCAAAAATGCCGACGATTTTGCAATGGCAACGGGATCGTTTATTGCAACGGTTTGCCGAAATTCAATTACAAGCGGATCCGCAACGTTTAGAGCAAGAAATGGTTTTGTTGGCGCAGCGCGTGGATGTGGCGGAAGAATTGGATCGTTTGCAGATGCATGTGAAAGAAACGCGTAATATTTTGCTAAAAGGTGGCGCAGTTGGACGTAAATTGGATTTTATGATGCAA
This sequence comes from [Pasteurella] aerogenes, assembly GCA_900637275.1. Classification (NCBI taxonomy): domain Bacteria; kingdom Pseudomonadati; phylum Pseudomonadota; class Gammaproteobacteria; order Pasteurellales; family Pasteurellaceae; species [Pasteurella] aerogenes. The sequence continues at coordinate 1,589,653 of LR134362.1, read as the reverse complement.
GAGCTTAATCGCGAAAGCAATACCTTGGCGTCAAAATCTATTGATGCAGACGTGACTGCGGCAGCGGTTGAACTGAAAGTGTTGATTGAACAAATGCGCGAGCAAATTCAGAATTTGGAATAAGGAATGATGATGAGTGAAATTATCCTACTTCAACAATATCAATTGATCGAATTAACTGGTGTTGATGCCGAAAAATTTTTGCAAGGGCAACTGACTTGTGATGTGACCGCTTTATCGCTTGGGGCATCAACTTTAGCCGCACATTGTGACCCGAAAGGCAAGATGAGTTCAATTTTCCGCTTGCTGCGTATGGGGGAACAACATTTTGGCTTGATTATCCGCAAAACTTTATTGCCGAGTGCGTTAGCGCAGTTAAAAAAATATGCGGTCTTTTCTAAAGTGGAATTTGATCTGCCAGATGCGGCAATTTTAGGCATTTTGGGCGAATTACCTAAAATTGAGGCACAATATGTTTTATCTCTCGCGCCGAGCGCACATCTGTTGATTAATCCGCAAGGCGAATGGCAAGCAACACAAGGGGAAAAAGCGTGGGATCGTTGGGAAATTCAGCAAGGTTATCCGATTTTAAGTGCGCCGGCGCAATTTGAATTTTTGCCGCAAGCGTTGAATTTACAAGCGATAGAACACGCTATCTCTTTCCACAAAGGTTGCTATATCGGACAGGAAACCGTAGCGCGCGCCAAATATCGTGGCGCGAATAAACGCGCAATGTTTACTTTTTCCGCGCAAACAGAAAGTGCGGTGGAAATTTTGAGCGAAATTGAAATGCAACTGGAAAATGGATGGCGCAAAACTGGTAGCATATTAAGTGCGGTCAATTTAGACGGCGTTTTGTGGTTACAAGTTGTGATGAATAATCAATCGGATGCCAATGCCTTCCGATTGCCAAGCGGCGAAATCTTGCACTCGGTTCCATTGCCTTATTCGTTGGACGATTAATATCACTCGGATTTAAGAAAAACCCCATCAAGTAAGATGGGGTTTGGGGTTTTATTTAAATTTATCGGCGTATTCTTGAGTATTGATCCATTGATGATCTTTTTCCCAAGTGAAACGCCATTTACGCACAGGACCTGCCATTACGTTTAGGTAATAGTTATTGTAGCCGGCGATAGTTGCAACCGGATGATAACCTTTTGGTACCTGTACCACGTCACCATCATAAACCGCCATACATTCATCAAGTGAACGATCATCGGTATAAACTCGTTGTAAACAAAAGCCTTGAGCTGGCTCGAAACGGTGATAGTAGGTTTCTTCTAAATAGGTTTCATTTTCGCTATTTTTTTGGTCATGCTTATGGCTTGGGAAGGAGCTGGTACATCCTTCATCTGTGAACACTTCCACGACTAATAGTGCATCGGCACTTTCTGTTTCAGGTAAAATATTATGCACTAAACGTTTGTTATTACCGTAACCGCGTTTTTCTACTCCGACTTCTTCCGGCGTAATTAAGCGTACCGGCAAGGTACCTTGTGGACTTGGCGCACGACAAACGGCTAATTCAAGATAAGTTTCTGCTTTGATGCTGACTTCCTGATCATGCGGTACATAGACCGAATAAGGTGGAATACGTTCAAACGGGGTTGTGCGATTACCGATATGTTCAAATGTTTGATCGGCAACAGATAAACTGGCTTTCCCTGCAACTAAAACGAAACATACTTCGGTAGTTTCTGTGTTAAATTTTAGTTCTTGATTTGCCTGTAGATGGTACATTTCAAAACCGACATATTCCCAGTTGGCTGTTTCTGGGGTGATTTTTTGTACTTCTCCATTAGATTTCGGCTGATTTTTGTGTGATTTTGATAATAAATAACTCACATTAACCTCCACGATTGATTATTGAAAGGTGACTATTGCATTTGATGGGTGTAGAAATCATACCGCACTGGTAAAAATTAGGCATTAAAAATTTTCTAAAATCCAACCTAGATCACAAAAATGAAATAATTATTTCATTATTTGAGTAAATGAATTGAAAAATTTACTTCATTGATCTAACCTAAGAACACTGTAAGTTATCGCTTGTCATTCCACTTAAATGTAAATAAGGAGCAAAGAATGGAAACAGTTTTGAATTTTATCAATGGTAAACAGGTTGAAAGCAAAGGGGAAAATGTATGGCCGATTTTCAATCCGGCTACCGGTAAGCAAATTCGTCAAGTGCGTATGAGTACCGGTGATGAAGTGTTAGAAGCAGTCGATGTTGCACAAAAAGCATTTCCGGCTTGGGCTTCGACTTCGCCATTACGCCGTGCTCGTATTTTATTTAAGTTTAAAGAGTTATTACAACGTGATTGGGATAAATTAGCCGCATTAATTACTGAAGAACATGGTAAAACTTTCTCGGATGCAAAAGGGGAGTTAACTCGAGGTTTAGAAGTTGTAGAATTTGCATGCGGTATTCCTCATCTATTAAAAGGTGAATTTTCTGAACAAGCAGGTCGTGGTATTGATATTCATTCTACGATGCAACCTTTAGGGGTTTGTGTAGGTATTACGCCATTTAACTTCCCGGCGATGGTACCGATGTGGATGTTCCCGATTGCGTTAGCTTGTGGTAATACTTTTATTTTGAAACCAGCAAAAGCAGATCCAACGCTAACTATTCGTTTAGCTGAGTTATTAAAAGAAGCCGGTTTACCGGATGGTGTGTTTAACGTAGTGCATGGAGATCGTCACGATAATGAAATTTTATTGCGTGATCCTCGTGTGAAAGCCGTCAGCTTTGTTGGTTCAAGTGTGGCAGCCGAACATGTACACAAATTAGGTTCTGAATACGGTAAACGAGTGCAAGCATTGGGTGCGGCGAAAAACCATGGTTTAGTGATGCCGGATGTGGATATTGAAGCGACAGCCAATGCCCTATTAGGTGCCGCGTTTGGTGCTGCCGGTGAACGTTGTATGGCACTTCCGCTTGCAGTGACCATTGACGATGCGACAGCGGATAAATTGGTTGCAGCCTTAAAACCAAAAGTAGAAGCGTTGCGCTTTGGTCCGGGTATGCCAAAAGAGGGTGAAAAAGAAATGGATTTCGGTCCATTAATTACTAAACAACATCGTGATAATGTTAGTCGTTATGTTGATAAAGGCGTTGAAGAAGGCGCTACTTTAGTGGTTGATGGTCGCGGTAAAGCTCCGGCAGGATACGAAGATGGTTTCTTTATTGGACCAACATTATTTGACCACGTTACTGCAGATATGACCATCTACAAAGAAGAAATTTTTGGTCCAGTATTAGGTATTGTTCGGGCAAAAAGCTTTGAAGAGGCTATGAAGTTGATTAACGAGCATCAATTTGGTAACGGTACTGCAATTTTCACTAATAATGGTGCTGCGGCTCGTGAGTTTGCCTATCAAGTACAAGCCGGTATGGTCGGTATCAACGTTCCGATTCCGGTTCCGATGGCATTCCATTGCTTCGGTGGTTGGAAAGAATCGGTGTATGGTGCTTTAAATGTTTACGGACCAGATGGTGTACGTTTCTACACTAAAATGAAAACAGTTACCAGTCGTTGGCCGGAATTTGATACTCATGCTCAATCTGCATCATTTGCTATGCCTACATTATAATATGAGTAGTTTACAAATAGGTTGATCAAATAAAAAGAAGATAGCAAATGCTATCTTCTTTTTAAGGAACAAAGGGATAAAAGAATGAAAAAAGTCAGAGTAGGTTTAATTGGAACGGGTTATATCGGTCGTTGTCATGCCATTGCTTATGCACAAGCGCCTACAGTTTTTCCGTTGGAGGCTGAGTTAGTGTTGGAATATTTGGCGGAAATTACCCCCGAATTAGCAGCACAGAAAGCTAAAGAATTTGGTTTCAATCGTTCAACCGGTAATTGGCAAGAGGTGGTAGCAGATCCTAATGTTGATGTAGTCGATATTTGTACCCCGAATTTTTTACACAAAGAGATTGCTTTGGCAGCCATTGCTAATGGAAAACATGTGTATTCGGAAAAGCCATTGGCTTTGAGTGCTGCAGATGCCAAAATCATGTATGAAGCGGCAGAAAAAGCCGGTGTGAAAACTTTAGTTGGATTTAACTATATTAAAAATCCGACAACTCAGTTAGCTCGCGAAATTATTGAACGTGGAGAAATTGGTGAAGTGATTCACTTCTATGGCACACATAACGAAGATTATCTTGCTAGTGAAAACACGCCATTAGACTGGCATTGTGTGCGAGAAAAAGCCGGATTAGGGGCATTAGGTGATCTTGCTGCGCATATTGTACAAATGTCGCAATATTTAGTGGGCAGTGATATTGAAAAAGTGATTGGGGATATGGAAACGGTGATCAAGGATCGTCCAAACCCGAAAAATTTAGCTGAACGTTTGCCGGTAGAAAATGAAGATCAAGCGACCGCACTTGTTCGTTTTGCCAACGGTTGTATGGGAACGATTGAAACTTCTCGTATTGCGTGTGGACGTAAGATGGGGTTAAGTTATGTCATTACTGGAACCAAAGGTACGATCACTTATACACAAGAACGGATGGCAGAATTAAAACTTTATCTTCATGATGAAGATCCGGCTAGACAAGGTTTTAAAACTATTTTAACTGGTCCGTTGCATCCGGATTATAAAAACTTCTGTGTGAGTGCGGGGCATGGTATTGGTTTTAATGATCAAAAAACCGTTGAAATTCGTGATTTAGTTAATGGATTGGCGAATAATCAAACGATGTATCCGGCTTTTGAGGAAGGCTTTAAAGTATCTCGAGTGCTAGATGCTATTGCGCAATCTTGCGAACAAAAGCGTTGGGTTAATGTTGATGAAATTGCCTAATTTTTTGCGTTGATGCAATGCAACATGGATAAAGAGCGTTAAGTAAAACGCTCTTTTTTCGTTTTATACGATTGAAAAAATGATAAAAAAATTGACCGCACTTTAGTGTTTTTAATTATTGAGTAATATCATTAAGTTACCTTTTTTTCTTTCGTCATTTTTTGATATAAAATGATGGTTTTTTATTCTAAAATCGTATGTTAATTTCCATAAAAATTTGATTTTTTCAACAAAAATTAAGTGTCAAAAATTTTTTTATTTAAAAACAAGATCTATTTCACAAAATCTTAACTTCCTATTTGCTATGCCATTTCCTTAATGATATACATACGTTTAGACAATTTGTTTCAAATTGTTCTATTTTGAAATTTATATTCACAAGTCAAACAGGTTGTGCAATATAGTGGTATTTCAGGATGTAGTCATTCACTCAACCTTTAAGGAGTAGCATTATGAAGAAAGCACTATTAGCGGCTTTATGTACCGGTCTATTTTTAACATCTCAAGCGGCCACTGCAAAAAATATTGTGATTGGTGCGCCAATGGTTTCTTTTGCAGATAAATGGCAAACCTATTTACAAGATGCCATTCGTGATTTTGATGCAAAACATGATGATGTTGAAATTAAACTTTCTGATGCCAATGCCGACCCTGCTCGTCAATTAAATGACGTAGAAACCTTTATTGACCAAAAAGTTGATGCTTTATTAGTGGTGCCTACGGATCCTAATATTGTGAAAGTTATCGGTCGTAAAGCGAAACAAGCCGGAATTCCACTTATCATCGTTAACCGTAAACCGAATGATGAAGATATGCAATATGTAACGAGTTATGTCGGTTCTGATGAAATTGAAGCTGGACGTATTCAAGGTAATTATCTTGTGAATGCGCTTAACGGAAAACCAGCGGAAACCTTAATTTTGATGGGCGTTCTCGGTTTGGATGCGGTAGCTAAACGTACTGAAGGAGCAAAAGAAATTTTTGCACAACATTCAAATATCAAAGTCGTTTCCGAGCAAGAAGGTAAATGGGAACGTGATAGAGGTTTGACCATTACTGAAAACGTACTTGCGGCAAATAAAAATATCAATGTAATTGTGAGTAACAATGATGAAATGGCTATCGGTGCGCTTCTTGCAACACGTAAATTAGGCGTGAAAGATGAAGATATTTTCATTGTAGGCGTTGATGCGACTCCAGATGCGTTAGAGTATTTGGGTAAAGGTTTGGATGCAACGGTTTTCCAATCTGCTCAAGGTCAGGGTTACACTGGTGCAGAAACTGCTTATAAAATCGCTAAAGGCGAAAAAGTCGAGCAAGTCAACTGGGTACCGTTTGAATTAGTGACTCCGGATAAAAAAGAAGAATACCAAGCTAAATATAAAAAATAATTATTAATTGGGGTTTAGGGCAATGCGTTGCATTGCCCGTTTTCAAGGAATTAATTTGATGATAATGGGGAGGAAATGCGATGTTAAAGAAATTATCTGTATTGATGCTCGGTTTTCTTTTCGCACCGGTAGTTCTGGCAAAAGAAATTAATATTGGTGTGGCGATGTATAGTTTGGCAGATAAGTATCCAACATATTTGCAAGATGCGATGCAGAATTATGCAAAAGATCATCCGGATATCAAATTACGTTTTGCTGATGCAAGTGGTGATCCTGCCAAAATGCTTAATGATACGGAGAATTTTATTGATTCAAATATTGATGCATTAATTGCGATGCCGACCGATCCTAAAATTATTAAGGCAATGGGGCAAAAAGCCAGAAAAGCCAATATTCCTTTCGTTGTTGTCGCAGTTCGCCCTAACGAAGATGATATGCAATATTTAACAAGCTATGTTGGCTCAGAAGAAATCACAAGTGGTGAAATGCAAGGTCGTTTTATTGAACAAGCATTAAATGGTAAACCGGCAAAAGCGATTATTTTGCTAGGTCCATTGGGCTTAGATGCACAAATTAAACGTACTGAAGGTAACAAAAATGTTTTAGTGAAGCATGATGAAATTCAAATTGTTGCAGAACAAGAAGCCAAGTGGGATCGCGCTAAAGGTATGGAAGTCGCTGAAAACCTTTTTTCAGCATACAAAGGGATTAATGTTGTTTTAGCAAATAATGATGAAATGGCAATTGGTGCCTTGCTAGCAGCTAGAAAAATTGGATTAAAGGATGAAGACTTATTAATTGTTGGCATTGATGCTACACCTGATGCATTGGAATATTTAGGAGAGGGATTGGATGCGACAGTTTATCAATCAGCATCGGGTCAAGGGAGTACAAGTGTTGAAATGGCATATAAAGCAGTAATGGGGGAGAAAGTTCCTTTATACAATTGGATTCCATTTGAATTAGTTACTCCAGATAAAAAAGAACAATATCTGAATAAGTATAAGAAATAGTCTGTTACTAATTGGTAATGAACTAAGGAGTTCTCAATGAATGATTTAAATCGGTCACCTTATATTTTGGAAATGCGAAATGTTTCAAAAACATTTCCTGGCGTAAAGGCATTGGACGGAATTAATCTTAAAGTAAAACGCGGTAGTATTCATGCACTAATGGGGGAAAATGGCGCTGGTAAATCCACGTTAATGAAAATTCTTTATGGTATTTATATTCCTGATAGTGGTGGCGAGCTGATTTTAGATGAAAAACCGTTTAAACCTAATCGTCCCATTGATGCAATTCGTAGCGGATTGACTATGGTGCCACAAGAAATCTCTCCGGCGGCAAATTTAACCATTGCTGATAATTTTTATCTTGGACGTGAAATTACCTCTGGTAAATTCTTTTTAAATCAAAAGGAAATGGATCGTAAAACATCGGAAATCTTAAAAGAATTAGGGGTTCCGATGGATGTGACACAAAAAATGTCTGATGTATCTGTAGCGAAAGCACAGTTGGTTGCAATTGCAACGGCGGTATCCAATGATGCTAAAGTTATTATTATGGATGAGCCGACAACGGCGTTAACCGAAACAGAAGTAGAACAGCTTTACAAAATTATTGATACAGTAAGAAAACGTGGTATTGCAATTATCTTTATTTCACACAAATTAGATGAAGTATTTAAGGTGTCTGACGAGATTACCGTTATTCGTGACGGTCAATATGTTGGTACTAAAGCCACTTCTGATGTGACCAAAGATGAGTTGATTTCTATGATGGTGGGGCGTGATATGTCCGAAATGTTCCAACGGGAACGATTCGATTTATCCGATGAAATCGTTGTGGAAATTAAAAATTTTACACGTGCAGGAAAATATGAAAATGTGAGTTTTGCTGTACGTAAAGGGGAAATTTTTGGTATTGCTGGATTAGTTGGAGCAGGTCGTTCAGAAATTGTGGAAAGTTTATTTGGATATAAACCGGCAGATAGTGGCGAAATTTATATTCACGGAAAAAAAGTGGAAATTAACAATCCGCTAGACGCAATGAAACATAAAATTGGTTTTGTCACGGAAGATCGTAAACTCACCGGTTTGTTTCTCAATTTGAGTATTACAGACAATATGATTATGCCTAAGATGTCGCCTTATTTGGAGAACTTCTTAGTCTCTGTCACAAAATCACAAAAAACGGCTTATGAACAAAAAGATAAGTTAAAAATTAAAGCGCCGAATGTTGAGGTGATCACCAATAACCTATCCGGCGGAAATCAGCAAAAAGTGTTGCTTGCTCGTTGGTTACTTCTTGAACCTGATATTTTGATTCTAGATGAGCCAACAAAAGGGATTGATGTGGGGGCGAAAGCGGAATTATATAAATTAATGGTAGAACTTTCCAAACAAGGAAAAACCATCATCATGATTACATCAGATATGCTGGAATTATTATCCATGAGCGATCGTGTTATGGTGATGCATGAAGGGCATCAAGTCGGTATTATTCCGCATCAAGAGTTGACCCAAGAACGAGTATTGGAATTGGCTTCGGGATTAAGCGCACATTAATCTGCAGACACAAATTTGTTTAAGAATAACAAACGAGGTAAGTATTATGTCACAAGTAACTTTAAAGAAAATAATTAATGCATATGGAATGGTATTGATCCTAATTGCGCTATTCCTTGTATTATCCGCATCAATTGACGGATTTTTCTCTACACGTACGGTATGGAGTATTATTGAACAAGTTTCCATGTTTGGGATTATCGCTATTGGGGTAACTTTTGCGATCATTACTACCGGTATTGACTTATCATCCGGTTCTATGGTTGCTTTAACCTCGGTGGTTGCTGCATCCGTAGTAACTGGTGGCGATGCGGTCAGTTCTGCAATTTTGGCCTTCGCCATCTCTCTTGCATTAGGGGCATTTTTAGGGGCAATCAATGGTGGGTTAACTGCACTAGGTGGAATTCCTCCTTTTATCGCTACATTAGGAATGATGATTATCGCCCGTGGTGCTGCACAATTATATTCCGATGGGCGTCCGATTGATGCTTCATCAGAATCTTTTACTTGGATTGCTGATGTAAACATTTTAGGTTTACCGGGATTAGTTATTCTTTATATCTTAATCGTTATTATTTCTCATATCTTATTAAGTCGTTCCACTTTCGGTCGCCATGTCTATGCTGTTGGTGGAAACTTGAATGCGGCTAAAATTTGTGGGATTAATACTACAAAAACTCTAATTTTAGTTTATACCTTTGCAGGTGCTTTATCTGGGCTTGCAGGAGCATTACTTGCCGCGCGGACTTATGCGGGAAACCCGTCTTACGGTTTGGCTTGGGAGTTAGATGCAATTGCGGCAGCGGTTATCGGTGGTGTGTCTTTAACCGGCGGTTTTGGTACGATTCCAATGTGCGTAATTGGGGCATTAATTATTGGGACGACGAATAAAGGCTTGAATATGTTAGGGGTTGACCCGTATTGGCAACAAATTGTTAAAGGTGGAATTATTGTTGTCGCAGTATTAATTGATACCTTAAAACGCCGTAAAAAAGGCGCATAAAAGTTTTCTCCTGTTATAAAATGAGTAAAAAATTAACCGCACTTTTATGCATAATTTGCCTAAAAGTGCGGTTGTTTTTTGCGTTAAATTTTGAGATGGGGTTATGCGGGAATGATGTCGAAAATCGCTTGTATTGCATTGGCAAAGGCGAGGGGATTTTCTAAATGGGCGTTGTGTCCTGCTTGCGGGATAAGGCGTAGATTGAGATGTTCTTGTTCGGCAATCGTGCGAAATTTTTGATCTTTTTCGCCGCACAGATAATAAATCGGTAGGCGAGTTGTGCGCAGTTTAGTTCTAAAATCAGGTTGTTTGGCAAGGGAGGTGGCGCGCAGTATTTGGGCGATTGCCACACCTTGATTAGCGGCGCGTTTTTCGATGAGTGCCATGCGTTCACTTGTGTTTAAATGGGCAAAGATGGGTTGTTGGTACCAATCGTTGAGTACTTGTTGTATGGGTTCTTGTGCAAATCGTTGCGCCCAAAAGCAATCATTTTGCCAACGTGCTAGGCGGTCGGCTTCGTTGCTTAATCCAAGATTAGCGCCTTCCAAAATAATCCCTTGTAAGTTTCCTTTGGTTTGTTGGAACTGGAGGCTGTAATATAATGCCAAACGCCCACCTAATGAGTAACCTACTAAAAAATAAGGTGAATTGCCGATATGTTGTTGGATTTGTGTGGCAAGATACCGGCAAGTTTGTTCAAAATTTTCTACGTGATATTGTTGAGATTGCGCATGTAGCGGGAGATCTAAACTTAGGCAGCGAAAGTGCGGTAGTTTTTCGATGACTTTTTGCCAATCTTGATTTGAACCTAAAAGTCCGTGTAGAAAAATGAGAGTGTGCATAAATAGGAATGGTTTGTTAAAAATGAGCTTATTATAGCGCGATTTTGGTAAAAATTAAGGGTTCCCTTAGGAACCCTTGTTTGAGTGGTTTAGTTTTTGCGATTTTGCCACAATTTGATTAATCTTCTGTAGCGCTCTGATGTTTCTTTAATTAAACCCGCATCATCTAATTTGCCTGCCAGCCAATCGGCAGATGGTTGACCGAAAATGGTGCGACCGACTGCAAAACCTTTGACTAATGGTGCGTTGGCTGAGGCTTTAAATACTTCCTCAAATACGCTTTCCGGCGCGTCTAAACCAAGAATTAAAATACCACGACAATAAGGATCATTTTGTGTAATGACTTGGCTTAATACTGCCCAGGTTTCGGCGGATACACCCGGTAATTTCCACCAGTCCGGTTTGATGCCGAGGTGGTAGAAATGAGTGATCATCTCAACGTAATAACTTTCTTTTTTCTCCATATCAGCAGGAAGAATAATTTCGAGTAATAGTTCATGACCAGTGCGGCAGCAGGCTTGATACACTTGTTTTAAGGTCGCATCTTGATCTGCTTTCATTTCTGCTTTATCTGCCGGATGATAGAATGCAAGGCATTTGACGACATGTTCTGCTGGCCAGTTAATCAGTTGACTACCTAAATCGCCATGCTCTAAACGTAATGGACGTGAAGACGGTAATTCAATTGGGCGCCCAATCCACCATTTTTTACCAGTGATTTCATTAAGTGCCGCTTGACCGAAAGTGGTGTCTGCTAAAATACCAGCATGACCGTTATAAATTCCTTCTTCTTTGGCAGTTTGTTCCGCTGCTTGCAATAAGAGCATTTTTAATTTTGGTATGCGTTTTGGATCTGCGCCACATTTTTCTGCCATATCGACCAGTTGTTTGCGGTGATCAAAGGCAAAAATGCAGAGATCATCCCATTGTGTTTTACGCGTGGTGACTCTGTGCAAATGGTTTAATTGTGCATCCAAATCCGGACGTGGTACCGATTCCGCGCGAGAGAGATAATCATCTAATTCCGCTTTGGTTGGCATTGCTGGCGCACAACCATGACGAGAAACGACCAATGCACCGCAAGCATTGGCATAGCGACAACATTGTTCCCAGCTTTCACCATTAATATAACCGCGCAATAATCCGGACATAAAGGCATCTCCCGCGCCTAAAACGTTCAGCACTTCGACTCGTACGCCATAGACATTCAAACCTCCATCAAGATCATCTGGAATGGCACCTTCAAAGACGGAACAACCTAGCGCACCGCGTTTGCAAACTAACGTGGCTTGGCTGACTTTGCGCACGTTTTTCAGCGCAGTGAGTGTATCTGTAGAACCTCCGGCAATATGAAATTCTTCTTCGGTACCGACTAACACATCAAAATGATGCAAGACATCTTGTAGCGATTTAGTAACTGCTTCTGAGTCAATAAAACGGGTTTCTCCATCACCTAATGACGTTAATCCCCAAAGTACCGGACGATAGTCAATATCCAACAGGCGTTTGGTTCCGTTACGACCGGCATATTCAAGGGCAGTTAATACTGCATGGCGAGTTTTCGGGTGGGAAAGATGGGTTCCCGTGATCGCTAAGGCTTTGGCAGAAGCAATATAGGACTCATCAAAATCTTCAGCGCTAATTGCCATGTCCGCACAGTTTTCACGATAAAAAATCAGAGGGAAAGTATCTTGATCTTTGATTCCTAAAATGACCAATGCAGTTAAGCGTTCTTTATCTGTAATCAAATGGCTAGTATCTACCCCGACACGTTGTAATTCTTCACGGAGAAAACGTCCCATATGTTCGTCACCAACACGCGCTAACATGGAGGATTTCACGCCTTGAACTGCGGTTCCATAGGCAACGTTACCAGAAGAACCTCCTAAATATTTGGCGAAGGAACTGACATCTTCCAAACGTGAGCCGATTTGTTGTGCATATAAATCAACTGCCACACGTCCAAGACAAATAAGATCTAACGTTTTTTCTGTTTTCATTGTGCTTTTCCTTAGTGATGAGTGAATCACAAATCTTAACTTATTTATATATGGTTAAATTGAAACATATATTTCAAAAAAGTCCAGAGATAAAATTAATATTTGAGATATTGATCGCAAAAATTTTTCGAAAAAAAGGGATTTTGAGGTGTGGATAGTGTCGTGTTATCTGGAGTGTTGTGTTGAAATATGAGCGTAGAAAGTGCGGTCAAAATTTAAGGTGTTTTTAAAATAAATATTTCAAAAAATACGGTTACTTAAAGTAACCGTATTGGTAAGAAATTAACCTTGCAATGGGGAATTATTTTTGCTCTGATTTAAGAAATTCAACTGCGGTATCCGGGAAGTCCGTGAAAATTCCGGTCGCGCCGGCGTTATTGAGCAACGCATCATACATTTGGTTAACGTTGGTAAAGAAATTTGGCAGGGCATCTTTGCGAACAGTATAAGGGTGAACTTCTACTGGATATTTCGCTAATTCTTTAACTAACGGTGTATAAACAATGTGGTTTGGTGTTGATTTTTTATCATCAATCAACATATACCAGCCCGGTCCTACGCCATCAGCATATTTTGCTACTTCCGCCATTGCGCCATCTTTAAACATCCAATCGTAATCGTAGTTGATCCATTTACCATTGGCATTTTTTTCTTGTGTTTCACCCCAATCGCTGTAGGCGACAAGTTGTACTAATTTGATATCCATGCCTAATTTTGGTAAAAGCTCGGTTTTGATCCGTTTCAATTCATTGAAATCAAAGGTTTGTAAATACACCGGATCGGTTTTTTGGGTGTAACCGTATTTTTGTAAGACTTTTAAAGTGGCAAGAGCGATATCTTTACCTTCTTGGTGATGTAACCAAGGGGCTTTGATTTCCGGATAAATTCCGATTTTTTGACCGGTCGATTTTTCTAATCCTTGGATAAATTCAATTTCTTCTTCAAACGTATGAATACGGAAATGGGATTTCCACATTGGGAAACGGTTTGGATAAACCTGAACTTGTTTTCCATTTTCCACTTTGAAATTCTCGGTCATTTCTAAACTTTGAATTTCTTTTAAGGTAAAGTCCACGACGTAATAACGTCCATCTTTACGATGGCGATTAGGGAATTTTTTCGCTACGTCAGTTAAACCGTCTAAGAAATGGTCATGAATAACAACCAATTGATTATCTTTCGTCATGACCAAATCTTGTTCAAGATAGTCAGCATGTTGACCGAAGGCTAGCGCTTTTGATTCTAGAGTATGTTCAGGTAAGTAGCCACTAGCACCGCGGTGGGCGATGACTAATTTATCCGATTTTGGCGCGACATCCGCTGTTGCAGAACAACCAGCCAATACTGCCGCCGCAATTAAACCCAAAGCTAATTTGCGTAACTTCATTTTTCCTCCTCAAAAAGTGCGGTTAAAAATTGCGTTTTTTTCAATAAAAAAGGAAGAACCGAAATCCTTCCTTTTGTGAAATGTTATTATTTACCGTAGTGGTCGTTTAATCTTGCTTTATGCTTACCTTCTTCGATCATGGTAATGAACATTAACAAGACCGCTAACACACCACCGATGATCATGACATAAAAGCCACCATCCCAGCCATAGTACTCTGCTGCCCAACCTACAACCGCAGAGGCAGAAACGGTACCACCTAAGTAACCGAATAAACCGGTGAAACCTGCTGAAGTACCTGCAGCTTTTTTCGGTGCAAGTTCAAGTGCGTGTAAACCGATCAACATTACGGGACCGTAGATTAAGAAACCGATTGTGGTCATTAAGATAAAGTCAGTTAATTGATATGGGTTTTGATACCACGCTTTATCAGCATAAAGGGCTAATTCTGCTTCAGGAGTTGCTGGATTTAACCATAAAGCGATAACCGCTGCAGTTGTTAAAATCATGAAGATGAAACCGGTTAAACCACGTTTACCTTTGAATAATTTATCTGATACCCAACCACAGATTAAAGTTCCCGGTACTGCGGCTAATTCATAGATAGTATATGCCCAAGCGGTACCTTTAATGTTGAAGTGTTTTACTTCGCCAAGGTAAACTGGAGACCATTTTAAGACACCATAACGAATTAAATAAACGAATACGTTAGCGATTGCAATGTACCATAATAAACGATTTTTCAACACGTAAGTTACGAAGATTTCTTTAGTAGGCTGAATTTACAATCCAAGTGCAACAAAAAAAGAAGTACTCATCAACTAGAATATAATTTTGTTTCCACACAAAAACCACTTCCAAATGATGAGTACTTCCTACCGACATCTTACAATAAACGAGCGAGAAAAGATAATGATTTTACTCGCACAGGGCAAAAAACAAGCAGAAATTGCCAAAGCACTGGGACGTAGCTCCAGCACCATTTCTCGCGAGCTGAAACGACACGCTCTAGAAAGCTACAGTGCAACGAACGCACAAAACAGCTATTTGAAGCATCGTCAAAATAGCAAAGCACAGCGCAAATTAGAGCAGCCTGAATATTTCAATTTGGTGCAAGAAAAGTTTCTGACAGAAAACTGGTCGCCCGAACAAATCAGCGCACGATTAAAATTGGAAAAATCTGAATTATCCATTAGTTATTCAACCATTTATCGTGGTATTTATTCAGGGTTGTTTGATATAGGCGAACGCAAAGCCAGTCGCAAACTGCGCCACAAAGGCAAAACACGGCATACAAAAAATCATCATGAAAAACGTGGCAAAATTCAGATATCCAACCATTTGAACGACCGTCCCATTTCGGCGCAAAATCGCAGTCGCTTTGGACATTGGGAAGCCGATACCGTACTGGGTAAAGCGGGTGGAGCTTGTTTGCTGACGCTGACGGAACGCAAAAGTCGTTTTGAGTTGGTGAAGAAAATTCCTGCCAAAAAAGCCGAAGCAGTCCAAAAAGCCATGATTGAATTGCTGGATTCACATATATTGCGGTCAATTACGCCAGACCGTGGTAAAGAATTTGCCCAACATCGTTTGGTAACAGAAGCACTGGGTGTAGAATTTTACTTCCCCGAGCCGCATCAACCGTGGACACGGGGAACGAATGAAAATACAAATGGGTTACTTCGTGAATACTTTCCGAAGCACCAAGACATCAATCAGTGGAGCGAAGTTGATATTCAACAGGTGATCAATAAACTGAATTTACGACCACGTAAATGTTTAGGTTGGAAAACACCTTATGAAGTTTACTTCAAAAAATCGTTGCACTTGGTTTGACAATTCAAGAGTTAAATCATGTTCGTAAGTTTTTTCGTTGTAATCATCCGGATAGTCATTTTTCCATTTTTCGATAGGTGGCAAACCACAAGATTGTGGAGTATCTTTCATTACAAAATAGACTGGAATTGCACAAAGCATTGCGGCAATACCTGGATAGTAGAGGGCTTGTTGCCATACGTCTTTCGCTGTTGCTTCAACTCCGTGTGTACTGAAATATAATGCACTGGCTAATAAGACCATTAAACCCGGCATCATAC
The DNA here is from genome assembly GCA_900637275.1 of [Pasteurella] aerogenes. Taxonomy (NCBI): domain Bacteria; kingdom Pseudomonadati; phylum Pseudomonadota; class Gammaproteobacteria; order Pasteurellales; family Pasteurellaceae; species [Pasteurella] aerogenes. The sequence continues at coordinate 1,573,546 of LR134362.1, read as the reverse complement.
CACCGATGTTATGCGCACAGTTCCAAATGGATACGATGGTACCGCGTTCGGATTTTGACCACCAGTGAACCATAGTACGACCGCAAGGAGGCCAACCCATTCCTTGGAACCAACCATTTAGGAAGATCATAACGAACATGACCGCGATACCGGAAGTTGCCCAAGGCATTAACCCCATCATGGTCATACATAAACCGGATAATAATAAACCGAATGGTAAGAAGACTTTTGGATTTGAACGGTCAGAAATACTTGCCATCACAAATTTTGATAATCCATAGGCAAGGCCGGCACCAGTACCGATAATCCCTAATTCAGCTTTGTTATAAAGACCTGCTTCAATTAACCCCTTTTGTGCTAAATCGAAGTTGGCACGTACAAAATAATAGGCAGCATAACCAAAAAAGATCCCCATAAACACTTGCCAACGTAAGCGTTTATAGGTTGGATCAATTTTATCTTGAGGTAGCTCCGCAATGTGGGGAGCTGGTTTAAATGGACCAAACATAATAAATCTCCAACTGTTGTTTGTTATTAATAGTATTGCTTTAGAAAAACATGTTCATTTGTGAAATGTTATTTTCTAATAATAACTAAATAAATAAAACTTAAAAGTAAATAATGTTTATATTGTGATACTACTCACAAAAAATATTCGTATTATGTGAATTTTATACAGAATGATATTTTATTTTGTATCTATTTGGCATTTTTATTTTCTTTTTGGAAAAAAACGGTTATCTTTAGATAACCGTTTTTTTAGATGAGCTATGTTTAATCGGAAAGATCACTTTCCCATGCTAATGCTCGTTTAACCGCTTTTTTCCACCCTTTATAGCGACGTTCACGTTTTTCGTTGTCGTTATCAGGAGTAAATGTACGCTCTACGCGAGCTTTGTCTTGGAGTTCGCTTAAATCTTTCCAGAAACCTACCGCAAGACCGGCAAGATATGCCGCACCTAATGCCGTGACTTCTTTTACCACCGGGCGTTCAACGTTAACATCTAAAATGTCAGATTGGAATTGCATCAAGAAGTTATTCGCTGTAGCACCGCCATCAACGCGTAAATATTGAAGTTTACTGCCAGAATCTGCTTGCATGGCTTCTAATACATCGCGGGTTTGGTAGGCAATTGATTCGAGCGTTGCACGAACAATATGGTTGCGGTTTGCACCACGAGATAAACCTAAGATTGCACCACGTGCATACGGATCCCAATATGGTGCTCCTAAACCGGTGAATGCTGGAACGACATAAACGCCGTTTGTGCTTGATACTTTGGTTGCAAAGTATTCACTGTCGTAGCTGTCGTGAACGATTTTGAGTTCATCACGCAACCATTGAATGGACGCACCGGCGATAAATACTGAACCTTCTAATGCGTAGGCTGGCTCACCTTTGGCATTACACGCGATAGTGGTTAGTAAGCCATTTTTGGATGTAATTGCTTTATCACCAGTATGAAGTAACATAAAGCACCCTGTACCATAGGTATTTTTCGCTTGACCCGCGTTAACACATAAGTGACCGAATAACGCCGCTTGTTGGTCACCAGCGATACCGGCTACAGGAATACGTACGCCACCTTTACCCCCGATGTTGGTTTGACCATAGATTTCGGAAGAGTTTTTGACTTCTGGTAACATTGAACGTGGAATATTCAATAATTCCAACATCTTGTCGTCCCACTGTTTGGTATGGATATTGAATAACATAGTACGTGATGCATTGGTGTAGTCCGTGACATGAACGCGACCTTGAGTTAATTTCCATACCAACCAAGTATCAACCGTACCGAATAACAACTCGCCACGCTCTGCTTTTTCGCGTGCGCCTTCGACATTATCTAAGATCCATTTGACTTTAGTTCCGGAAAAGTATGGGTCAACCACTAAACCGGTAGTGTTGCGAATGTATTCTTCATGACCATCCGCTTTCAGTTTATCTGTAATATTAGATGTGCGACGACATTGCCATACAATAGCGTTATAAACCGGTGTGCCGGTTGATTTTTCCCAAACAATGGTCGTTTCGCGTTGGTTTGTAATACCGATTGCGGCAATTTCATCCGAAGTAATACCGGCTTTTGCCACCACTTCATTTAAGGTTGAGCTTTGGGTCGCCCAAATTTCCATTGGATTATGTTCAACCCAACCGGCTTGCGGATAAATTTGTGTGAATTCACGTTGTGCGATTTCTACGATGTTCGCATTGTGATCTAATAAAACTGCTCTTGAACTGGTTGTGCCTTGATCTAGCGCAATGATGTATTTTTTTTCAGTCATAGTAAATCCTTGTGTGTTTAAAACCAAATAAAGAGATTAAATTCGCTATATGCACTTAAATATAGATATTAACGATAGAATTTTGAATTTAAACGAACAAATTACAGGTGCAATCTAATATAAAATGTTCAATATAGAAAGAAAAAAGATCAAAATATTTGAGCTGGCTCACATAAATAAAGTGTTTATGCCGGAAGTATTGAGATAGTCTCATATATTCTAATCAAAAAAAATATATAAAAATTAATTAATATGTTTAATAAAATTGTGATTTAGTTAACAAATTTATAAAAAAGTATAGAAAGCATATTGAATTATTGGTGTGAAGTTAGATAATTGCCTCGCACTTTAAATATATTTAAAAGAACATTATTTTCGTTAAAAACGAACAAAATATGGAATGCTTTATTATTTGGTGATAATAAAGTAGTACTTTTATAATTCGTTAAGGAGATTCTTTTATGAATGCTTATCTTGCTGAGTTTTTAGGTACCGCGTTGCTCGTTCTAATGGGGAATGGTGTGGTGGCCAATGTGTGCTTAAATAAAACCAAAGGAAATGCGGGTGGTTGGATGGTAATCACTACTGCTTGGGCATTTGCGGTATATGTGGGGGTTGTTGCAGTTGGTCCTTATAGTGGAGCCCATTTAAATCCGGCGGTAACAATTGGTTTAGCGTTACATGGTGTATTTGATTGGGCAATGGTGCCGGGATATATTGCAGCACAAATTGTAGGTGGTATTTTAGGTGGGCTGGTTGTATATCTATTCTATTGTGACCATTTTGCTGTAACAGAAGATGAGGGGGCTAAAAGAGCTTGTTTTTGTACAGAACCGGCTATCCGTAAATTTTCCAGCAATCTAGTCAGTGAGATTATTGGTACTATTGTATTAGTTTCAGTCATTTTCTATATTTCCGCCGGATCAATTGTTTTGCCGGGCGCTGATGCAGAGACCCCAATTGGTTTGGGTTCAATTGGAGCATTGCCGGTAGCTATTTTGGTGTGGGCGATTGGTTTGAGTTTAGGCGGAACAACTGGTTATGCTATCAATCCGGCTCGTGATTTTGGTCCTCGCATTGCGTTGTGTCTATTGAGTAAAAAATTAAATACCTCTCCCGATTGGGGATATGCATGGGTGCCTGTAGTTGGACCTGTGATTGGAGGGATCTTGGCGGCGCTAGGTTATAACCTTGTAATGGCGTAGTTTATTAAAAAATAAATAAGCCTCTTACGCTTGTAGGAGGTTTATTTTTTTACACAGGAGGTATCCATCTCACGGACTATTTAACTTAATCCTTATGTAGATCTTTTAATAATCCATTCCGTTTTAGTTCTTTGCTGATACGAATAGCTGTTTCTGTTTCACAACCTGCGTATTCAGCAATTTCCCGATGTGTCCAATTATAGTAAGGAAAATTTTCTGTCAGGAAATAGATGCTGTCAATAACCCTATCTAATGTTCGTAAATAAGAGCTTTTCGTTAAACGCTGCTCTGCCTCTCGAAGTTCATTGGCAAGAGATTGAATTAAAAATTTACTGATTTGAGGATTGTCCGTAAAAAATGCATCCAGATTGAACGGTTTAATCCTAACAAGTTCAGCCTCGATAAGGACTTTGGCATTACAGTGATAACCATGTTCATCAAATAAGGTTCGGTAACCAAAATACTCACCCTGTTGGTATAAGCGAACTAAACTTTCTTTTCCATTATCCAGTGAATGATATAAGCCAACCAGACCGCTTGTTATATAATAAAATTCTTTGGCGGATTCTCCTTGTGCGTAAATAGTGACACCTTTAGCAAAAGCATTTAGATAGGTTAGTTGACAGTGTTTTAAATCCTTGGGGTGAATTACTAACATAAAAAATCCTTTTATATGTAACTGGTTATTTTGCAAGACGATTCCTTAATCCTACCATAGAAAATATTATATCTCTACAATAAAGATATGCTGCAAATGGGATGTGATGATAAAAAACAAGCTTGTTTAAAAAGACTAAACAAGGTATAGCGTTATGGTTGTTACTTAAATTTCCTTCTTTGTTTTATTAATAATTCAATCACATGAAGAAAAAATAGAAAGATATGATAACGATCATAATCAAGTTTACTTTATTCTCGGCACAATATAGCAGACTTATTTAGGGAGTAGTTCATACATTATTTGAGGATACATAAAGATAAAGTGCGGTTGTTTTTTTGCACAAAATTATAGCTATATGAATGCTCATTGATCTAGGGGGAAAACATAAATGACCATAACAACGATAATAATTCTTGCATTTTGTGGTGTTTTAACCAATGTCATGTCGGCATTATTTGGTATCGGTGGAGGGGTGTTGATGGTGCCAATTTTGCATACGTTGTTCCCTGAATTTTCGATGCAAATGGTCGCGGCGACATCATTAACGACAGTGATGGGAACCGCGATGATTAATTTAGTTTATTTTTATCGTCAACATATTGCGATCCGCGCTAAATTACTTATTTGGTGTTCTGTTGGAATGTTAATTGGTGTGCAATTGGGGTTTGAAGGCAGTTTTTTAGTACCCAATGAGTTTATTGTTTGGATATTTGTCATTACATTAATCGCGCTGTCGTTGGTGGTATTAACAAGTAAGCCGAAAGTGCAAGCAGCAACGGTGGCGAGCAATGTGGAATATCTCAAGGGATTGTTTCTCTGTGCTTTTGGTGGCTCGGTTGCGGGAATGACGGGAATTGGCGGTGGCTCTATTATGTCTCCCTTGCTTGCTTTATTGCCGAGCGTCAAAATGTATCAAATTGCGGTTTACAGTAATGTGATGATGATTTTTGGTGGTATTGGGAGTTTGTACAGTTATTTAAATAAAACACCACTGATGTATTTGGAAAATTCTTGGCAAATTGGCTATGTGAATTTTTCTGTGGTGCTAATTGTGATTGCTTTTTCTTTTGTAACTAGTTTCTTTTCGATGAAAATGCGAGGGGGATGTCAGCCAAAAGCCATGCAATATTGGCTCGTGGGGATTTTGCTGAGTATCTCGGTTTATATGCTCATATTACAATATGTGATTTAGGAATTACGTATAATCTAACCGTAATTTTTATCAAATACCATTCGTAATAAGCGAGAATTTATTCTTGTTTTTTCTTTGTAATATCTGATGATTTTTTTATCTTATCTTGTGCTTTGATGTTCTTAAAAGAATTGTAAAGTGATCTAGTTCACATAAATAAAATATAAATTACTCATTTTATTTTCTAAAACGAACATTTGGGGTATGATTAATTCTATCTTAGTAGGGTATTTCTTGTGGGGAGGAATTATGCCTGTTTCATCTAGAATTTATCAATCAAGTAATGATACTTCACCAATAACCACAGACGTGATTATTATCGGCGGCGGTGCGACGGGGGCGGGAATTGCTCGTGACTGTGCGATGCGAGGGTTGCAGTGCGTTTTATTGGAGAGACGAGATATTGCTACCGGTGCAACCGGACGTAATCATGGCTTGTTGCACAGTGGCGCTAGATATGCGGTCAACGATCAAGAATCAGCATCCGAGTGTATTCAGGAAAATATGATTTTAAAGCAAATTGCCCATCATTGTATTGAGGATACAAAGGGGTTGTTTATTACTTTGCCAGAAGATGATCTGAATTATCAAAAAACTTTTATTGATGCTTGCACTGCATCAGGAATTGAAGCGGTAGCGATTGATCCTGAGTTGGCAAAACGCATGGAACCTTCGGTAAATCCAAATCTAGTTGGCGCAGTTGTCGTTCCAGATGGTTCTATTGACCCTTTTAGGTTGACTTCAGCTAATATGTTGGATGCAACTGAAAGGGGGGCAAAAATCTTCACTTATTGTGAAGTGACATCTCTTATTCGCGAAGGTGGTCGAGTTATCGGGACTAAAGTTTATGATCATAAAAATAAAATAGAACGTCAATTTTTTGCTTCAGTAGTTGTAAATGCCGGTGGTATTTGGGGGCAAGGTATTGCTGAATATGCGGATTTGAAAATTCGTATGTTCCCGGCAAAAGGTGCTTTATTGATCATGGGACACCGTATCAACAACATGGTGATCAACCGTTGTCGTAAGCCGGCGGATGCGGATATTTTGGTTCCGGGTGATACGATTTGTGTTATTGGAACCACCTCAAGTCGTATTCCTTACGATCAAATTGATAATATGATTGTCACTCCGGAGGAAGTAGATATTTTGTTCCGTGAAGGTGAAAAATTAGCCCCAAGTTTGCGCCATACCCGTGTGTTACGTGCTTATGCTGGCGTACGTCCTTTGGTGGCGACGGATGATGATCCATCTGGACGTAATGTAAGTCGCGGCATTGTGTTATTGGATCATGCTGAGCGTGACGGATTAGACGGTTTCATCACTATTACTGGCGGTAAATTAATGACGTACCGTTTGATGGCTGAGTGGGCAACGGATTTAGTGTGCAAAAAACTGAATAAATCAGCAGAATGTAAAACCGCCACCACTGCGCTCCCAGGCTCTAATCAAAGCGATGAAGAAACAAAAAAACAAATTGTGTCTTTACCGGCGCCAATTCGTATTTCTGCACTCTATCGCCATGGTCAACGTGCAACCCGTTTATTGGAAAAAGAGCGGTTGGATTATTCGTTAATTTGTGAATGTGAGGCAGTTACCGCTGGCGAAGTACGTTATGCGGTGGATGAGCTAAAAGTGAATAATTTGGTTGATTTACGTCGTCGCACTCGAGTCGGTATGGGAACTTGCCAAGCGGAACTCTGCGCTTGTCGTGCGGCGGGATTAATGGCTCGTTTCCAAGTGGCAACACCACGCCAATCTACAGTACAGCTTGCTTCATTTATGGAGGAACGTTGGCGTGGTATTGAGCCGATTGCGTGGGGCGATGCGATTCGCGAAGCTGAATTTACCAGCTGGATCTATTTCAGCTTACTGGGCTTAAATGATGTTCAACCGCTTGCAAAACAAGCGCAACAGGGGACAGACAGCAATGAAATTTGACGTGGTAATTATTGGCGGCGGACTTGCCGGTTTAACGTGTGGGATTGAACTACAACAACAGGGTAAACGCTGCGTCATCATCAATAACGGGCAAGCAGCGATCGATTTTGCTTCCGGTTCAATGGATTTATTAAGCCGATTACCAAGCGGCGAAAATGTGGTGGATTTTGCGCAATCTTATTCCGATTTAGCAACGCAGCTGCCGCAACATCCTTATTGTTTGCTCGGAAAAGAACAGGTATTGGCAAAAGCGAAACAATTTGAACAATTATCCCAATCCCTTGGATTAGGGTTAGAAGGGGAGGTGCAACAAAACCATTGGCGTGTCACGCCACTTGGCGGTTTGCGTGCATCTTGGTTGTCGCCAAATAGCGTCCCAACGCTGGCATTGGTGGAACAACAATTTTCGCATTCGCACATCGCAATTTTAGGTATCGAAGGATATCACGATTTTCAACCGCACTTATTAGCGGAAAATTTGATACAAAATCCGCAATTTGCCCATTGTAATGTAACCACCGGTTATTTAAGTATTCCGGAATTGGATCAATTGCGTAAAGAAGGGCGTGAATTCCGCAGTGTGAATATTTCGCAAGTGCTTGAACATAAATTGACATTCAGAGACTTGGTTCAAGAAATTAAACAAGCGGCGGCGGGCGCAAGTGCGGTCTTTTTACCGGCTTGTTTTGGCATGGAAAATCAAGAATTTTTCAATAACTTAAAACAGGAAACCGGATTGAATTTATACGAATTGCCGACCTTGCCACCATCTTTATTGGGCATTCGTCAACATAAGCAATTGCGTTACCAATTTGAAGCGTTGGGTGGTTTGATGCTAAATGGTGACAAGGCGACCCGTGCAGAAATCGTCGATGGAAAGGTGCAAAAAATTTATACCCGCTTGCATCCAGAAGATGCTATTGTCGGTGAGCATTTTGTTCTTGCTTCCGGGAGTTTCTTCAGTAATGGACTGGTGGCAAGTTTTGAACGCATTCTTGAACCGGTGTTTGAGGCGGATATTATTCGTGATGAGAATTTCCAAGCCGATCAACGTTTTTCTTGGACTCATTCGCGCTTTTCTGCGCCGCAACCTTATCATAGCGCCGGTGTGGTGATTAATAGTGATTGTCAGGTGCAAAAGTGCGGTCAATTTATGGAAAATTTATACGCTATCGGTAATGTTGTTGGCGGTTATGATGGAATTAACTTAGGTTGTGGTTCCGGCGTAGCGATTGTCACAGCACTCACGGTGGCAGAACGTATCATCGGGGCAAAAAATGGGGGAGTTGCATAATATGAATATTCAAGAACTCATTGAGAGCGCAAAACAAAATTTGCATCCGGCAGTGATCCATCAAGGCATGGACAGTAGTTTTGAAAGCTGTATCAAATGTACTGCTTGTACCGCGGTTTGTCCTGTGTCCAAACAAAATCCGTTCTATCCGGGACCAAAACAATCAGGACCGGACGGAGAGCGTTTGCGGTTGAAAAGTGCAGATTTATATGATGAAGCATTGAAATATTGTACCAACTGTAAACGTTGCGAAGTGGCTTGTCCGTCTGATGTGAAAATCGGGGATTTGATTATTCGAGCAAGAAATAAATTTTTGGATCGACAAAATAAATCCTTGGTACATAAATTACGTGATGCCATTTTAAGTAACACCGATATTATGGGAACCATGAATACCCCATTTGCGCCAATTGTGAATAAAATCACGGGCTTAAAAGCGACACGCTTTTTATTGGAAAAAACCTTAAATGTCAGCCAACATCGTGCGTTGCCAAAATATTCTTTTGGTTCTTTCCGTCAATGGTACAGCAAACATGAAGCCGAGCGCCAAGCCTATTTTCGTGAAAAAGTGGCGTATTATCATGGTTGTTATGTGAATTATAACAATCCGCAATTGGGTAAGGATTTGATCACCTTGTTCAATGCTATGGATATTGGCGTGGTGTTATTGGAAAAAGAAAAATGCTGCGGTTTGCCGCTGATGGTGAACGGTTTTCCAAATCGCGCGAAAAAACAAGCACGCTTTAACTTGGATCAGTTGGCAAAAGTGATTGATAAGCGGGAAATTGATGTGGTTGGTACTTCATCCAGTTGTACCATGAATTTACGTGACGAATATCATCATATTTTGGGTATGGATAATGCCAAAGTTCGTCCGCATATTCATATTGTAACGCGTTATTTGTATCAATTATTTAATCAAGGTAAAGCGCCACGGTTTAAAAATATGCCGCTACGAGTGGCTTATCATACTGCGTGTCACGTCGATAAAGCCGGTTGGGCGCCTTATACGCTGGATATTTTGAAATATATTCCGGGCTTGGAAATTGTCATGTTACCATCGCAATGTTGCGGTATTGCGGGAACTTACGGGTTTAAATCGGAGAACTATGAGGTGGCGCAAGCGATTGGTAATACGCTATTTGAAAATATTGAACGCGGTGGATTTGATTTTGTGATTTCAGAATGTGAAACCTGTAAATGGCAAATTGATATGTCAACCAATACAACCTGTTTGCACCCAATTACCTTGTTAACCAAAGCGTTAGCCTAATTTTTGGGGAAATAAAATGGACGCACATTGGCGTCCATTTTTGTCTTTTCATGTTTATCTAGCGACAAATATTTAATTGCACATTGCTACTGTTCAGCAAATTCACAATTGGTGCAGGCGGCGCGGTATCGGTAAACAAATATTCTACTTCCGCTAATGTCCCTAAACGAACCATTGCGCGACGGCTGAATTTAGAATGATCCGTGACCAAAATCGTATTGCGCGAACTTTCAATAATCGCACGTTTGACTTGCACTTCGTGGTAATCATAATCTAGTAATGAGCCGTCTGTATCAATACTGCTGATCCCTAAAATACCAAAATCCAAGCGGAATTGAGAAATAAAGGCAATGGTCGCTTCGCCGATAATACCACCATCTTGACGCAAGGAACCGCCTGCCATGGTAATATCAAAGGTTTGATTTTTCATCAAAATATGTGCCGCATTTAAGTTGTTGGTCACAATCCGCAAATTTTGGTGTTGCAATAAGGCATTGGCGACCGCTTCTGGCGTAGTACCAATATCAATAAAAAGTGAAGAGCCATTAGGAATAATTTTGGCTACTTCATTGGCGATAATTTGTTTTTCGTGGGAGAAAAACTGTTTACGTTCAATATAATCGCTATTTTCAGAGGTAGAAGGCGCCGCGGCACCGCCATGATGACGGTTAATCAGATTCGCTTCTGCCAATTCTTTTAAATCGCGCCGAATGGTTTGCGGGGTGACTCCAAGCAAATTAACCAGTTCTTCTGTGCTGAGATAACCTTTTTGTTTCACAAGCTCAATAATTTTTTTATGACGTAGAGACTGCTTCATGTACGATCCTTAAACATTAACTGCGTTATTTGTTGAAATCTTCATCATTGTTGGGCGCTACTTTAACGCATTTTTAAGTTTAAATCATCCTTTCCTCGCTAATTTTGTAGCAAATATGCCAAATAGGCTGCCTAAAATCAGTCCGCTGATATGAGCAGTATTGCCCATTTCGATACCAATCAGTGGCGCGATAAAGCCCAAGGCGATACCAACGAGCAACATGGTGAAAAAGCCTGGCGGTAAATCAAAGGAAATATTGCTCCATTTATCTACCACAAAGACAAAGCCGAGAACCGCATAAACGACGCCGGACAGACCGAAAAAGGCTGGTCCGGAGGCGAGATTTTGGGCAAAACCAGTTAAAAGTGCGGTGCAAAAATAAAGTAAAATCAGCGTGATAGAGCCAAAGGCTTTTTCAATTGCGCCGCCAAATAACCACCACCATGCCAAATTAAAGAAAATATGCCAAAGGGAAAGGTGAACTAAAGAATGGGAAAAATAACGCCATAATTCCCCTTGTTGTTGCGCATCTTCGGGATAATGTGCAATGGAAAAAATGACATCTTCAAAACCGATTAACTGGCAGAAATAAATCAGACAGCAAAGTGCGGTCAAAAATAGCGTAAATTTTTGTTGTTTTAATAATGCCAATCTATGAAATTGCCATGATGGCGTTAATTTGGGAGAGTGCGTTTGGATATCGCCGGTTTGCCAGCTTGCTTGTTGATATTGGGGATCGAAAGGTTTTTTTAAAAATTCGTCTTTTTCTTGCACGATCTCGGCAAAATATTGACAATTTTCTTCAAGATAAACCCCAGTCATTGGAAGTCCATTTTTTTCAATCGGACGTAATTCCAGCTCAACTTGGTATTTTGCGCGAACATAGTCACGAAAATAGACACAAAAAATGGGAATTTCACTACCAAATAAATACTGCATTTGTTATATTTCCTCGGACAAAATTTTTGATTATTTTAACGCAATGAGGACAAAATGAAAAAGCAAAAGATGCCCATGGAATTCACCCCCTTTACTTGGGCGCTTGCCGGATTTTGCGTGCCGGTGTTATTGTGGCCATTGGCGCTTTTAATTTCCCCTAATTTGGGTAAAAATCCCCATTTGACGGAATGGCAAGTGACTTGGATGTCGATCTTTTTGTGGATTTACCCGCTCGCATTGGGCATCGTTGCGCGGATGATTTATCGTCTTTACCAAACAAATGCGCAGGTGGCGAAGCGAACATTGGCGATAAGTGCGGTCGTTTTTTATGCGATTTTGGTGTATGTTGCGGCGGTGGGGTTTAATTAGTTTTTGGTTCAGATAAATACGCTGTTTCAATTGGCAATTCGGCGCGCATCCAGCCATCAAATCCGCCGATAAGGCTATACACGTTCTCATACCCTTGTTCGACTAAAAAGGCGGCAACATTACGGCTACTAACGCCATGATAGCAGCTGACGATAATCGGATGATCAAAATCATAGCGTTGTTGAAAGTCGCCATAGCTTTGATTGGTCAGGTGAAAGGCATTTTGCGGATGGCTGTAAGTAAAACGTGGCAAATCGCGAATATCCACTAAGACCGCTTGTTGCTCGTTCATCATTTTCCACGCCTGTTGTGGCGTAATTTCGCTAAACTGTTCCATTGTTAAAAATAAGTTAATAAAAAAGATTACTATACCATTGTTTGTTTGGCGGGTAAACTGCTTCGTGATGATGTGAGCTGGCGCATAAAATGGCATTATTGTACAAAAATGACTATTCAAATGAGACATTTTCGCTCATAATTTATGAATTGAAAAAAATGTTTCATTTAAGGATGAATTTATGCAAGAAAATTCACAATTAGTTCGGCTGCAAAATGAAATTCGCACCCGTTATGACAGTTTAAGTAAGCGTTTAAAACAAGTGGCTCAATATGTGTTAGACAACCATAATAGCGTTGTTTTTGATACGGTAGCGACTATTTCCGAGCGTGCCGGCGTGCCGCCTTCCACGTTAATCCGTTTTGCTAATGCGTTCGGTTTTAGCGGTTTTAATGAAATGAAACAAATTTTCCGTGAAAACTTGATGGAAGAAACTGCCAGTTATACTGAGCGTTTACAGCTTTTTCGCCAATTAGAACCGTCACAAGATCAGCAGGAAAGTGCGGTCGATATTTTGAATATTTTTGCACAAGCAAACCATCAAGCCTTGCAACAATTGGCAAATCAAACTTCGGCAGAGCAATTACAAACTGCCGTGGAGATTTTAAATCAGGCGAATAATATTTTTATTGTCGGTTTGAAACGCTCTTTTAGCATTGCTTGTTATTTGGATTATGCCTTGCATCATTTGGATTGTCGTTCCTTTGTTATCAATGGATTGGGTGGGATGTTTGATGAGCAATTGAGCCAAGTTAAATCCGGCGATGTTGTGGTGGCGATCAGTTTTTCGCCTTATGCCAAAGAAACCTTGGAAATTATGAATACCACGTCGCAACGCGGTATTCGACAAATTGCAATTACAGACAGCCAAATTAGCCCGTTAATTGCCTTTAGTGATGTTTCTTTCGTGATCAAAGAAGCGCAAGTGCGCGGTTTTAGATCCCAATGCGCCACCATGACCTTAGTGCAAACCCTTGCGATTGCTTTGGCAATGGCGAAAGAGCAAGGAAAAGGATCGAATAGCCACTGATCTTCGCTCCTTGCTCAATTAGGCTTGGATTTCAGCTTGCGCTAAAATAGCTTGTTGTAGCACGCAAATCCCCGCCTCAATGTCCGTCCAAGGGGTATATTCTAATGGATTGTGGCTGATGCCTTGGTGTGACGGAACAAAAATCATGCCGGTCGGACATAAGGTTGCCATATGCATGGCATCATGACCGGCACCGCTTGGCATGATTTCATAGGAATAACCCAGTTGTTCGGTGATTTGTGTCAATTGTGATACCATCTCGGGGGCAAGTAGTACCGGCGCATCTTTGGAAATTAATTGTAAGTCAATCGCCAGCCCTCGTTTTTCACTGACTTGACAGATGGCTTGTTGGAGCGCGGTAAATACGGATTCTCTGGCGTCTTGATTAATCCCGCGAATATCCACTAATAATTCCGCATAGCCGGGAACCACATTCATGACTCCCGGTTTGGCGCTAAGATTACCGACAGTCGCCACGGTCGCATGACCGGCATCAATCGCCGCTTGTTCTACAGCTAATGCTAATTCAGCGCCGCCTAATAAGGCATCGTGGCGATAATGCATGGCGGTCGCGCCGGAATGATCCGCTTGTCCTTGAATTTTAACCATGCAACGAATTGGCGCGGCGATGCCGGTGACAATGCCGATAGTTTTATTTTCATTTTCCAAGCGCGGTCCTTGCTCAATATGTAATTCAAAGAAACATTTAAATTCGCCAGCCGCTCTTTTGGCGCGGTGGACTTGATTAAAATCCAATCCGATATCGGCTAAGGCGTCTGCTAAGCTTATGCCTTGTTTGTCGCGCAGTGTACTGAGTTTTTGTTGGTCAGTAATGCCGCACATCACCTTGCTGCCTAAGGTGGCATAATTAAAGCGACTGGATTCTTCGCAAGTAAAAATAATGAGCTCCAATGGATAGCGCGTTTTGATTTTTTGTTCGCATAATTGAAATAAAATTTCTAAACCACCAACAGCGCCGAGCGGTCCGTCCAATTTCCCGGCATTGACCACAGTGTCAATATGTGAACCAAAGGCGACTGCTGGTAGATGCTCTTCTGTTCCTGCTTTGCGAATAAATAAATTGCCAATAGCATCCCGCCGAATGTGAAGATCGTAACTTTGGCATAATTCGATAAGATAGCGGTGTGCTACTTCATCTTCTTGGGTGAAAGCTAAACGGGTTAATTCATCCTTACTTATTGATATTGTTGCCAGGTTTTCAATGATGGATTGCACTCTGGCGATATTAATGGACATACATTTTCCCCCTCTTGCGTTAATTTTGTGATCAATATCAAAAAATGGACGTCTTTATTTTATTTCGTCACGGTTAAACTGCATAATAGCATTGGTTGCTTAATCGCACTAATTTTAAGAGGGGAAAATAATGAAAAATATGTTATTGATGAGTGGTTCTAAATATCAGGAAACGGGCTATTTAGCCCATACACGTCCTTGGTTACAGGACTTCTTATCCCATTACCGCGGTAAGCGGGTGGCATTTGTGCCTTATGCCGGCGTGCGTCAATCTTATGATGAATACGAAAAAAAAGTACAAATCGCATTAGTAGAATTAGAAATGGAGATTGTATCGGTACATCGTGCCGCCAATCATGCCGAAATAATTGAACAAGCGGATGTGATTGCTATTGGTGGTGGTAATACTTTTTGTTTGTTAAACGGATTGTATGCTCATCAGTTAATCGAACCAATCCGTGCCAAAGTGACCTCTGGAACGCCTTATTTCGGTTGGAGCGCGGGGGCGAATGTGGCGGGTAAAACCATGATGACCACCAATGATATGCCGATTGTTTATCCACCGTCTTTTCAAGCACTTAACCTCTTTCCTCGACAAATTAACCCGCACTTTATTAGCGGCAAAATGCAAGGACATAACGGAGAAAGTCGAGAAGAACGTTTAAGCGAATTTTTGATTGTGAATCCTGATGAAGTTGTTTATGCTTTGCCGGAAGGAACCGCATTACGGATCCGAGATAATCACGCCCATGTTTTGGGTAATGACGCTATTTTGCGTTTCACCGGCAATTTACCGCCAGAGTCGATTGCCGCTCATTCCACGTTTAACTATTGAGGACGAGATTATGGAGCAATTTAATTCCGTAGTAGCGATTGTAGGCATTATCGCCACCATCTATTTGCTAATTAAGAAATACGAAACCCGCACGGTATTAATCGGCGTCGGATTAATCATGGCAATTATTACCGTGAAACCGATGGAGGCGTTGGATGCGTTCGCTAAAGCCATGACCAGCAGCGGTTTGATTATGGCGATCTGTTCGAGCATGGGGTTTGCGTATGTGATGAAATATACCAAATGTGATACGCACTTGGTGCATTTATTAACGAAGCCATTAAGCGGATTAAAATTTTTCTTAATCCCTATTGCCACGATCATGACCTTTTTTATCAATATCGCTATTCCGTCTGCGGCGGGTTGTGCCGCTGCGGTTGGGGCAACTTTAATTCCGGTATTAAAATCTGCCGGGGTTCGTCCGGCAACTGCGGGTGCGGCAATTTTAGCCGGTACCTTTGGATCCATGATGAGTCCGGGATCATCACATTCCGCCATGATAAGTGAAATGTCTGGTTTGACTATTACCGAAGTAAACCTATCGCACGCACCTTATACCATGATTGCAGGCGCGATTGGCGCGGTGATGCTGACGCTATTGGCGATTGTATTTAAAGATTATGGTGAAGAACATCGTCAGGCTTATCTAAAAGAAAATACTGCCGCTGAAACCGCATTTACCAAAGTTAATCCATTATTTGCTTTAGCTCCCTTAATTCCGTTGGTGATTTTGGTAATCGGCGGAACATCCTTACAAAAAGAAGTTTCTTGGTTGGCATGGACTAACATGGGGGTTCCGCAAGCCATGTTACTCGGGGCAATTTATGGCATTATTGTCACCCGCATTTCACCGGCAAAAATTACCGAAGAATTTTTTAACGGAATGGGTAATTCTTACGCCAATGTACTCGGGATCATTATTGCGGCAAGCGTATTTGTTGCCGGCTTAAAAGCAACTGGAGCGGTAGATAGTGCTATTGAATTTTTGAAACATTCCAACGAATTTGTACGTTGGGGCGCGACCATTGGACCATTTTTAATGGGTTTGGTCACCGGTTCCGGTGACGCTGCCGCGATTGCGTTTAATACAGCGGTAACTCCGCACGCTGCCGAGTTAGGCTATACTCACTTAAATCTTGGTATGGCGGCGGCGATTGCCGGTGCGATTGGACGTACAGCTTCTCCGATTGCAGGTGTGACCATTGTGTGCGCTGGCTTGGCGCTGGTTAGTCCGGTTGAAATGGTGAAACGAACTGCGCCGGGTATGGTGTTGGCGGTATTATTTTTAGCCTTGTTTATGTTGTAAAAAAGGCAAGAAAAATGACCGCCCTTTTTAATTTGTATTGTCGTAAAAGTGCGGTCAAAAATGGGGTTATTTTGAGGAGGGAACATGACTATCGCATTATCTAAATTAACCAAATGGCGGCGTGAATTTCACCGCTTTCCGGAAATCGGCTGGTCAGAGTTTTGGACGACTTCACGCATTGCAGATTATTTGGAGGAAATGGGATTTGACATTCTCTTGGGGAAACAAATTATTCATCCAGATTTTGTGCGAGGTCGCCAGCAAAAAGTGGTGGAAAAAGGCTTGCAAAATGCCATTGCCTATGGGGCAAAGACAAAATGGTTGGATAAAATGGATGGATATACGGGCTGTGTGGCGATATTAGATAGCGGCAAACCGGGAAAAACCCTAGCGTTGCGTTTTGATATTGACTGTGTGAATGTCACGGAAACCACCGATCCGCAACATCTTCCGAATCAATTGGATTTCCGTTCTGTAAATGATGGATTTATGCATGCGTGTGGGCATGATGCACATATTACTATCGGTTTAGGCACCGCACTTTGGTTGTCACAAAATAAAGATAAATTTAGCGGCAAGGTGAAAATCGTGTTTCAGCCGGCAGAGGAAGGCGTGCGTGGCGCGGCGGCAATTGCGGCAAGTGGTGTGATTGATGATGCGGATTATTTTGCCAGTTCTCATATCAGTTTTTGTGCTGACAGTGGTACAGTGATTGCTAATCCGAAAAATTTCTTATCGACCACTAAAATCGATATTCGTTATCAAGGTAAACCGGCGCACGCAGGAGCAGCACCCCATTTAGGGCGTAACGCGTTATTAGCCGCAGCGCACGCGGTTACCCAATTGCACGGTATTGCTCGCCATGGCGACGGAATGACGCGGATTAACGTGGGTGTGTTAACTGCCGGCGAAGGACGTAATGTCATTCCAGCGAGCGCACAAATTCAATTGGAAGTGCGTGGAGAAAATAAAGCGATTAACCAATATATGGTGGATCAGGTGATGCAAATTGCACAAGGTGTGGCGACAAGTTTTGACGTCAGCTATGAAACGGAAATTATGGGTGAAGCGGTGGATATGAATAATGATGCCCAACTCATTGATTTAGTTTCTGAAATTGCTTTGGCACAACCGGAAGTGCAACAAATTCAAGCGGAATATGCATTTAATGCTAGCGAAGATGCGACAATTTTGGGGCGTCGAGTGCAAGAGCAAGGTGGTAAAGCGATTTACTTTATTTTAGGTGCAGATCGCACAGCCGGGCATCACCAAGCGGAATTTGATTTTGATGAAAATCAATTGCTTACCGGAGTGAATATTTATACGCAATTGGTGCAGCGTTTATTGGGCGCTTAGAGATAAAATGGGGGAAATTTTCCCCCCATTTTTTGTTGTATTGTTCTGGTGTGATTAGCTTTATTAATCGGCACTGTAATACAGTTTGCCAATTTCGATTTTTTCACGACCGTTGGCTTCACGCCATTTATTGGTATCCCGTAAAGAATACACGCAGCCGCAATATTCTTGCTGATAAAAACGTTCGCGTTTGCTAATTTCGATCATTCGTTGTGATCCGCCACCTTTGCGCCAGTTGTAATCCCAATAAATCACATCATCATATTTTTCTGCCGCACGATGACCACAACCGTTAATTTGGTTCATGTCTTTCCAGCGAGAAATACCAAGGCAACTGGTAAAGACCGGAAAACCGTTTTCATGAGCATATTGCGCCGCTTTTTCAAAACGCATATCAAAACACATGGTGCAACGAATGCCACGTTCTGGTTCATCCTCCATGCCTTTGGCGCGTTCAAACCATTCTTGGCGATCATAATCGGCATCAATAAATGGAATACCCCATTTTTCGGCAAAACGGATGTTTTCTTCTTTACGAATTAAATATTCTTTCAATGGATGAATATTCGGATTATAAAAATAAATGGTAAATTCAATGCCGGAGGCATGGATCGCTTCCATCACCTCACCGGAACAAGGCGCACAGCAAGAATGCAACAATAATTTATTATGCCCGTCCGGCAAACTTAATTTCGGGCGGACAAAAGGCGCATTCGGATCTTTTTTCATTTTTTGCTTACGCATTTTAGGCGGAAAATCGACCGCACTTTTTTCAGTTATTTGTTCTGTCATAAGATTCGTTTAATCTGCTTTACTAGTATTTTCTATCGACGGAAATATAAGCCAAGGAAATTAAGGCTTGTTTATAGGCACTGTCCGGTAAAAAGGCAATGGCATCTACGGCTTTCTGCGCTTCTTGTCTGGCACGCTCCATGGCATAATCAAGAGAATGATGCTCGGTCATGATCGCCAATACGTCCGCCAAAATATCACGTTTGCCGCCTTGCTCAATGGCATCGCGGATCATTGCCGCTTGCTGTGGATTGGCATGATGCATAGCGTGTAATAATGGCAACGTTGGTTTACCTTCGGCTAAATCATCGCCAACATTTTTCCCCAGTGCCTGTGCATTGGCACTGTAATCCAATACGTCATCCACTAATTGGAACGCGGTCCCCAAATAGCGACCGTAATCTTGCAGTGCTTTTTCTTGTTGCGCATCGGCGCCACTGATAATCGCTGCACATTGGGTTGCTACTTCAAATAAGCGCGCAGTTTTGCTATAAATTACCCGCATATAATTTTCTTCGCTGGTATTTGGATCATTGACGTTCATCAATTGTTGCACTTCACCTTCAGCAATCACATTAGTGGCATCCGACATGACTTGCAAAATTTTCAATGAATTTAATTGCGTCATCAATTGGAATGCGCGAGTGTAAATAAAATCTCCCACTAATACGCTTGCTGCATTGCCGAATTCGGCATTGGCGGTTGGGTTTCCGCGGCGCATATCCGATTCATCAACCACATCATCATGCAATAAAGTGGCTGTATGAATAAATTCAATAAACGCAGCGCAAGTGACCGGCTGTGGCCCCGAATAATTCATGGCACGGGCGGCAAGTAACGCGATCATCGGACGAATGCGTTTTCCGCCACTTTGAATAATGTAGAAACCTAATTGATTAATTAAGGCGACATCGGAATTCAATTGCGCGAGAATAGCCTCGTTCACTTGTTGCATTTCAGGGGCGATAAGCGTTTGAATTTCACTGATATTCATTAAATTACTTGTTGCTGCCATAGGGAAATTTTTTCAATAGAAGGATAAAACATAAAAAGTGCGGTCAATTGTAACTGATTTTCTTGGCTTTCTGAAATCAAACTGTGCAAAAACGGAATTTTTTTATTTTATCGTAAATAAATCCTTGCTATCAGATTAAAATTTACGTAGAATTTGCCACCTATTTATATGAATTTTTGCGTGCCGGATTAAGGCACAATGTATAGCGGAGTATTTATGTACGCAGTTTTCCAAAGTGGCGGTAAACAACACCGAGTGAGCGAAGGTCAAGTAGTTCGTCTAGAAAAACTTGAAGTTGCGACGGGTGAAACAGTTGAGTTTGACTCAGTGTTAATGATCGTTAATGGTGAAGATGTTAAAATTGGCGCCCCGGTTGTTGCCGGTGGTAAAGTAGTGGCTGAAGTAGTTGCGCACGGTCGTGGCGATAAAGTGAAAATCGTTAAATTCCGTCGTCGTAAACACAGTCGTAAACAACAAGGTCATCGTCAGTGGTTTACCGAAGTGAAAATCACTGGGATTCAAGCATAATTTCAGAGGAGATCAAGTAGATGGCAACTAAAAAAGCTGGTGGTTCAACTCGTAACGGTCGCGATTCTGAAGCTAAACGCCTTGGTGTTAAACGTTTCGGTGGCGAGTCTGTTTTAGCAGGTAGCATTATCGTTCGTCAACGTGGAACGAAATTCCACGCTGGTAGCAATGTAGGTATGGGTAAAGATCATACTTTATTTGCCACCGCTGACGGTAAAGTAAAATTTGAAGTAAAAGGCGAAAAAAATCGCAAATATGTAAGCATTATTGCTGAATAATTCAAATTCCCGGATAAAATGCCTCACAGAGTTGATTTGTGGGGCTTTTTTTATTTGAAGGAGCAAGATGAAACAACAACAGCCTTTAGTGGGAGGCATACTGGCGCTGGTTGCGACAGGGATGTGGAGTTCGTTACCCTTGTTCGTGCAGCAAGTCGTAAAATCAATGGATGCAGTCACAGCGGTATGGTATCGCTTTGCAATCGCTGGTGTTTTATTGTTTCTGTTTCTGTTCATAAGCGGTAAGCTGCCAAAGATAAGCGCATTAAATGGGCGCTCGGTGATGTTGGTGGTATTGGGAACCGCGGGACTGGCATCGAATTTTTGGTTGTATAATTTGGCATTAAAATATATTCCGCCGACTACTAGCCAAGTCCTTAGTCCGTTATCTTCTTTTGTTTTGTTGATTATCGGCGTTTTGTTTTTCAAAGAGAAAATGGGGTGGCACCAAAAAGTCGGGCTATTTTTATTAATTACCGGTTTATTGCTATTTTTTAATCAACGGTTTGACGATTTTCGTCATTTAAATCAATATTCGTTGGGAGTGATTTTTATGATTACTTCCACCTTAGTTTGGATTATTTATGCCTTAGCGCAAAAATTGTTGCTTGATAGGCTCACGCCACAACAGATTTTACTGTTAATTTATATTGGAAGTGCGGTCATTTTATTTCCCATTTCTGAGGTAAAGGATGCGACAAAATTAGATCATTTTCAATTGATCTGTTTGATTTTAACCGGCTTAAATACCATTATTGCCTATGGTTGCTACGCCGAGGCATTAAGTCGTTGGGATATTTCCAAAGTCAGCGCAGTACTAACTCAAATCCCGGTATTTACGCTATTATTTTCCCATTTAGCATTTGCCTTGAGTCCGACTTATTTTTCAGTGGTTGAGCTTAATTGGATCAGTTATTTTGGTGCGTTTTTTGTCGTAATGGGTGCGTTATTTTCAGCATTGGGACATAAACTGAAATATTATTTATCGAGGGTAAAATGAAGCAACAACAACCGATATTGGGGTTTACGTTTGCCTTAATTACCGCAATTGCGTGGGGAACCTTGCCGATTGCGTTGCAAAAAGTGTTGGATGTGATGGCGACTGAAACAATCGTATGGTTTCGTTTTTTAGTTGCTACTTTAGCATTGTTTCTCTTTTTATTTGTGAGTAAAAAATTACCTAAATTTAGCCAATTTAATCGTTATTATGTCGGATTGATTATTTTGGGCGTGATCGGATTAGCCGGTAACTTTTTCTTATTTAATTCGTCGCTTTACTTTGTTGAACCGGCAATCACCCAGATTTTTATCCATTTTTCGTCCTTTGCGATGTTGATCTGCGGTGTATTTATTTTTAAAGAAAAATTGGGATTGCACCAAAAACTCGGCTTGCTCCTATTGATTATTGGATTGTCGCTTTTTTTCAATGATCGTATTGCCGATTTATTTTCCGCCGGACGTTATTCAACCGGGATTATTTTAAGTGTGAGCGCGGCGTTGGTGTGGGTGGCATACGGATTGGCGCAGAAATTATTATTGCGTCGATTTACTTCGCCGCAGATTTTGTTGATGATATATTGCGGTTGCTGCTTGGTATTTATGCCATTTGCTAAACCGATGCAAATTGAAGGATTAAGCGGGTTAACGACTATCTGTTTTATTTATTGTTGCCTGAATACCTTGGTTGGTTATGGCTCTTATGCCGAGGCGTTAAACCGTTGGGATGTAGCGAAAGTGAGTGTTGTGATTACGTTGGTTCCGCTTTTTACTATTTTCTTTTCACATTTATTACATTATATTTTGCCACAATATTTTACTTCGCCAAGCTTAAACCGCATCAGTTATCTCGGTGCATTTATCGTTGTATTCGGGGCGATGTTATCGGCAATTGGACACCGATTTATAAAAAATCGTAACTAGGAGAAAGAATGAAATTTATTGATGAGGCCTTAATTCGTGTTGAGGCGGGCGATGGTGGAAACGGATGTATCAGTTTCCGTCGCGAAAAATATATTCCTAAAGGTGGACCGGATGGTGGTGATGGTGGTGATGGCGGTGATGTGTATTTAATTGCCGATGAAAACCTCAATACCCTGATCGATTACCGCTTTGAAAAACGCTTTGCCGCAGAACGTGGTGAGAATGGTCGCAGTTCCGATTGTACCGGGCGTCGAGGTAAAGATATTACTTTACGCGTACCAGTAGGAACGCGAGCTATTGATAATGATACCAAAGAAGTATTGGGTGATTTAACCCAACACGGTGCCAAAATGTTGGTGGCGAAAGGCGGTTATCATGGATTGGGTAATACCCGATTTAAATCCTCTGTAAACCGTGCTCCACGACAAAAAACCAATGGTACGCCGGGTGAGAAACGGGATTTGCAACTGGAATTAATGTTATTGGCGGATGTTGGAATGTTAGGATTACCAAATGCGGGAAAATCCACTTTTATTCGCGCTGTTTCTGCAGCGAAACCAAAGGTGGCAGATTATCCATTTACTACGTTGGTACCAAGTTTAGGGGTGGCGCGTGTTGACGCGAATCGCAGTTTTGTGATTGCGGATATTCCCGGTTTGATTGAAGGGGCATCCGAAGGCGCCGGTCTCGGTATTCGTTTCTTAAAACATTTGGAACGTTGTCGTGTTCTGATTCATTTAGTGGATTTGGCGCCGATTGACGAAAGCGATCCGGCAGATAACGTGGCGATCATTGAAAGCGAACTTTTCCAATACAGCGAAAAATTGTCGGAAAAACCGCGTTGGTTGGTCTTTAATAAAATTGATATTATGAGCGACGAAGAAGCGCGAGCGCGCGCGGAGGATATTGTTGAGCGTCTTGGTTGGGATGAGGATTATTATTTGATTTCCGCTGCAACGGGTAAAAATGTCCCACCACTTTGTCGCGATATTATGGATTTCATCGAAGCTAACCCACGTGAAACGGAACAAGAAAAAGCGCCGGAAGAAGTGAAATTCAAATGGGAAGATTATCATCAAGAACAACTGGCGGAAACTGAGTTGATAGATGATGAAGATGACGACGATTGGGATGATTGGTCTGAAGAAGACGAAGAAGGGGTGGAAATTATTTATAAACCTTAAGCTCATTTTTGTTGAGTGATCTCGTCATAACAATGCACCTTAACTGGATAAGAGTAAGGTGCATTTTTTTGTTTAGCGAAAAAAAGAATGAACAACTGTATTTATTTTGAAAAATGTTAAAAGATTCACAAAAACAGAAAATAATTGAAAATAGTGCTAGCTTATTCCACTATTATTCTTTATATTAGCGCACAAGTGTTCGCTAATATGTCACAAAGGTACAACATGACCACTCTTGATTTTCATTTTATTCATCGTATTCGTCAACAAGCCAAAACGCGAGAAAAACAAACCGCACTTCGCTATTTTGCAAATCATCAATGGCAAGAAATGTCGTGGGCGCAATTGCAACAGCAAATCGATCAACTTTCGTTAGCGTTATTGGCAAATCAGATTGATGTGCAAGATAAAATCGGTATTTTTGCCAACAATATGCCACGTTGGACGATCACCGATATTGCTACCTTGCAAATTCGCGCGGTTACCGTGCCGATTTATGCGACGAACACCGAACAACAAGCGGCGTTTATTGTTAATAATGCGGATGTCAAAATTCTGTTTGTTGGTGATCAGGTACAATATGATCAAGCCATCTTATTAGTTAAAGATTGTCCTCAACTACAAAAAATTGTGGTGATGAAAGAGGAGGTGAACTTGCAGGAGGGTACACCATCTTGTTATTGGTCGGACTTTATTCAAGCGGGTTTGGGCGCACAACAAGATCACTTGCAAGCTCTGTTGCAACAACGTTTGGAGAGTAAAAATCTAGCGGATTTATTTACTTTAATTTATACCTCAGGAACTACTGGTGAGCCGAAAGGCGTGATGTTGGATTATGCGAATTTGGCACATCAATTGCAATCGCATGATAAGGCATTGCAACCGATTGATCATCATGATACCTCTATTTCATTTTTACCTTTATCGCACATTTTTGAACGCGCTTGGGTTGCGTATATGTTACATCGTGGCGCGGTAAATTGTTATTTAGAAAGTACCGATCAAGTGCGTTCGGCACTAAGCGAAATTCGCCCAACCTTAATGTGTGCGGTGCCGCGTTTTTATGAAAAAATTTATACTGCTATTCATGATAAAGTACAAAAAGCACCATTTTTCCGCCGCGCAATTTTTCATTGGGCGTTGAAAATTGGGCAGC
This sequence comes from [Pasteurella] aerogenes, assembly GCA_900637275.1. Taxonomy (NCBI): domain Bacteria; kingdom Pseudomonadati; phylum Pseudomonadota; class Gammaproteobacteria; order Pasteurellales; family Pasteurellaceae; species [Pasteurella] aerogenes. The sequence continues at coordinate 1,548,575 of LR134362.1, read as the reverse complement.
GTTATTTTAACCGTCAAGCGAAACAACAAGCAGTTCCATTTTTGCTGCAAAAACAATATGATGTCGCGGATAAATTGGTATTGAGTAAGTTGCGCAATTTATTGGGTGGACGTATTCGTATGATGCCTTGCGGTGGGGCAAAATTGGAACCGTCTATCGGCTTATTTTTCCACAGCATTGGTGTGAATATTAAGTTGGGATACGGAATGACAGAAACTACTGCTACCGTATCTTGTTGGAAAGATAACGGATTTGACCCTGATTCTATCGGCGAAATTATGCCCGGAACAGAAGTGAAAATTGGTGATGATAATGAAATTTTAGTGCGCGGTGGAATGGTGATGCGTGGTTATTACAAAAAGCCGGAAGAAACTACACAGGCGTTTACTGCGGACGGTTTTTTGAAAACCGGTGATGCCGGCGAAATTGATGCTCACGGAAATTTATATATCACGGATCGCATCAAAGAATTGATGAAAACCTCGACTGGTAAATATATTGCACCACAATATATCGAAGGTAAAATCGGCAAAGATAAGTTTATCGAGCAAATTGCGATTATTGCCGATGCGAAAAAATATGTGTCCGCCTTGATTGTACCTTGTTTTGAAAGTTTGGAAGAATATGCCAAACAGCTCAATATCAAATATCAAGACCGTATGGATTTGATCAAGCATTTAGAAATTATCCAATTATTTGAAAAGCGCATCAATGAATTGCAAAAAGAATTGGCAAGTTTTGAGCAAGTGAAAAAATTTACCTTATTGCCACAAGCCTTTACTACGTCGATGAATGAAATTACGCCAACCTTAAAATTACGACGCAAAGTGATTTTACAGCGTTATCGCGAACAAATTGAAAAAATGTATCAACATCAATAACATAGAACCGGTAGCAGTTAAGCTGCCGGTTTTTGTTTGATTATGCTATCTTCAACCAATTTGCCAATAATTCCTTGCCATACTCTGACATATAGGATTCAGGATGGAACTGTACGCCATACAGTGGTAGCGTTTTATGTTGTACTGCCATAATGAGGTCTTGTTCACAGGTAGCGGTAATTTCCAGTTCAGTAGGGAAATGTTGTGCGGAAACTGCCCAAGAATGGTAAAGTCCGATTTGAAATTGTTCGGGTAACTGCAAAAACAGTGGCGATTTTGACCGCACTTTTAAGCAATGCGCTTGTCCGTGGCGAACTGGCGCTAAGTTATAAAGCGCGGCGCCAAAAAACTGGCACAGAGTTTGATGCCCCAAACAAACGCCTAAAAATGTCCGCGTTTGGTAATATTTTTCTAATATTTCAAATAATTGCGGATAGCTTGTAGGAATATCCGGGCCGGGCGAAATCAGAATATGCGAGAAGTTTTCAACCGCTTTGCTATGTGCATCTTCGACATTGATCACCTGAAACGAGGCTTGTAAGCGTCGTACTAGATCTACTAAATTGTACGTAAAAGAGTCGTGATTATTAATAATTAACAGTTTTGGCATGAACGTTGATTTCAATGAATAACAGCTTTTTAGGCTATTTTACGCTAAAATTGATTTTATTTTACCGATTTATTTTGTGTTATGTTGTTTGATACCTTTATTGCGCAAGCCAATCAATGGGGCGCGCTACGTCAACCATTTTTCTTTCTTATTGATTTTGAAAAGAAAAAACCGATAATTTGCAAGCTGAATGAGGCGCAAAAGTGCGGTGTTTTTTTTCAGATTTTTTCTTTATCAAATGTGGATGAGGAAACCGATTTAGTTTCTCCCCCGTTTTCCTTGCATAAATTCCCACTGTCGGAGGAGGATTATCGACGTGGTTTTGATTTGGTACAACAAGAATTACAAAAAGGCAATTCTTATTTATTAAATTTAACCTATGCTACGGAAATCCAAACTAATTATACTTTGTCACAAATTTTCCAGCATTCGCAAGCTAAATATAAGTTGTTGTATGGTAACGAATTTGTGTGTTTTTCGCCGGAAAGTTTTGTGCAAATTCAAGATAACTGTATTTTTACTTATCCCATGAAAGGAACTATTGACGCAACGCTGCCGGATGCGGAATTGCGACTGTGTAATTCGCAAAAAGAGCAATGGGAACATTATACTATTGTGGATTTAATGCGTAATGATTTGGCGATGGTGGCAGAAAATATTGAGGTGAAACGTTTTCGTTATGTGGAACGGATTGAGACAGAAAATGGCGCAATTTTGCAGACAAGTTCGGAGATCTGTGGAAAACTTGCGGAAAATTGGCAAGATCATGTGGGTAGCATATTGGCGCGTTTATTGCCCGCCGGTTCTATTAGCGGCGCGCCAAAGGAAAAAACGGTCGAAATTATTCAGCAAGCGGAAACCGGTGAGCGTGGTTACTATACCGGCATTTTTGGCGTGTTTTTGGGTGATAGCTTGCAAAGTGCGGTCGCCATTCGTTTTATTGAACAACAACACGGGCGTTTATTTTTTCGCAGCGGCGGTGGAATTACTATGCAAAGCCAAGCGCAAGACGAATATGCAGAATTGATACAAAAAGTTTATGTGCCATTGGCGAAAAAATAGGGGGCAAAAAATGGACAAGACAATATTTCCTTTATTTGAAACCATTGCGATTGAGCAAGGAAAAATCTTAAATCTTGCGCAGCATCAAGCGCGTTATGAGCAAAGTTTGCGGCAATTTTACGGGAAAAGTGCGGTTAAAATTTACGATCTTTTAGAAATCTTGCAAAAAAACACCGCACTTTGGACAACCTTAGAGAGTCCCTTGGTTCGTTGTCGTATTGATTATCATGCCACTGATTACCACATTCAATGTTTTCCTTATCAGCGCAAAACATACCGTACATTTCAGCCTGTGATTGATGATGATATTGATTATGGGTTGAAATATGCCGATCGCACGCGGCTAAATGCATTGTTACAGCAAAAAGGTGATTGTGATGAAATCATGATTATCAAACAAGGTTGCGTGACAGATTGCTCCATCGGTAATTTGATTTTTCGTCAAGGTGAGCAATGGTTTACTCCGGATACGCCGCTGCTAGCGGGAACGCAGCGCGCATTTCTGTTGGCACAAGGTAAAATTCAGACGCGTCGAATTCTGTTGGAAAATATACCGCACTTTGAGGAAATTCGCTTGATTAATGCGTTAAATGGGCTGAAAGTTTCATAAGAAACGGGTACAATAGCCCTTGAATTTTTAACCAAACTAAAGGAAAAAATGATGACAGCAATTATAAGTACGGATAAAGCGCCGGCAGCGATCGGTCCTTATGTACAAGCAGTAGATTTGGGTAATTTGGTGTTAACTTCCGGTCAAATTCCGGTTAATCCGGTAACCGGTGAAGTGGCGCAAGATATCGTGGCACAAGCCCGTCAATCGTTAGAAAATATCAAAGCTATTATTGAGCAAGCGGGCTTAACCGTAGCGGATATTGTAAAAACAACGGTATTTGTGAAAGATTTAAATGATTTTGCGGCGGTGAATGCGGAATATGAGCGTTTTTTCAAAGAAAATGCACATCCGAATTTTCCGGCGCGTTCTTGCGTTGAAGTGGCGCGTTTGCCGAAAGATGTTGGCATTGAAATTGAAGCGATTGCGTTGCGCAAATAACGAGCTGATAAATTAGTTGGAGATGCGGTGTGGGATTACAATAATCCCACGCCATACTTGATTAATCCTAATGCAATCAACCACATAATAGTTCCTGTGATCCCATCTAAAATGCGCCAAGTAATCGGTTTATGGAAAAATGGAATCAGTAATTTCGCACCATAACCGACACCGAAAAACCAAAGGGCGGAAGTGGTACAAGCGCCGATCAGAAATAAGATTTTGCCTTCCATGTCCGCAATTGTGCCGGCGATACTGCCGATAATCACGACGGTATCTAAATATACGTGCGGATTGAGTAAGGTGATGGCGAGCGTAAATAAAAAGGCTTTGAGCGCGGATTGGGTTTGTTTTCCTTCGGATAAATTGACGACAGATGTGCCTTTGTAAGCAGAATAGAAGGTTCTTGCGCCATATAAAAATAAAAATGCGGCGCCGAAAAAGGCTAAAATGACGCTGGCAATAGGAGTTTGACTTAAGATAGTGCCAAACCCCAAGACGCCGACACCAAATAAGACTACATCACAGATAAAGCAGGTCATTGCCACTAAAAAAACGTGTTGTCTTAATAAGCCTTGTTTTAATAAAAAGGCATTTTGTGCGCCGATAGACACGATTAAGCCGGCACAGACCAAAAATCCATGAATAAAATTTCCCATTTTGCTCCCCGAAAGAAAAGTCTAAGTTATCGCGATTTTACAGAATAAATCCTTTAATATTTATATAATAAAGTAGTACACTAAGGCAAATTCTTTTCTAACTAAAGAGGATAAAGCATGAAACCTTTTTTAATTGCGCCTTCTATTTTGTCTGCCGATTTGGCGCGTTTGGGCGAAGATGTAGAAAATGTATTAAAGTGCGGTGCGGATTTAATTCATTTTGATGTCATGGATAATCATTATGTGCCGAATTTAACCTTTGGCCCGGCGATTTGCAAAGCGTTGCGTGATTATGGTGTGAGTGCGCCGATTGATGTGCATTTGATGGTTAAACCGGTAGACAGAATTATTCCGGATTTTGCCAAAGCTGGCGCGAATTATATTACTTTTCACCCAGAAGCCACAGAGCATATTGATCGTTCTTTGCAATTAATTCGCGATTGCGGTTGTAAATCCGGTTTGGTATTTAACCCAGCGACGCCATTGAGCTATTTAGATTATGTGATGGACAAGGTGGATGTGATTTTGTTGATGTCGGTGAACCCGGGATTTGGCGGACAATCCTTTATTCCGGCAACTTTGGAAAAATTAAAACAAGTACGCCGACGTATTGATGAAAGTGGGTTTGATATTCGTTTGGAAGTGGATGGTGGCGTAAAAGTGAATAATATTGCGCAAATTGCCCAAGCCGGTGCAGATATGTTTGTGGCCGGATCGGCGATTTTTGATCAGCCAGATTATCAAAAAGTCATCAATGATATGCGTCAACAATTGGCAACGGTAGTGAGATAAGCGAGTAGTAAATGACAAAACAATTTAAATTAATCGGATTCGATTTAGACGGAACCTTGGTCAATAGTTTGCCGGATTTGGCGCTGTCGGTAAATTCTGCGTTGGTGGAGCTAGGTTTGCCACAAGCGGAAGAATCCTTAGTTTTAACCTGGATTGGTAATGGTGCGGATGTGTTGAGTGCGCGTGCGTTAGATTGGGCGAAAAAACAGACCGGTCGTTCTTTGAACGAGGAAGAAGTCTTGCAATTTAAACGCCGTTTTGGTTTTTATTATGGTGAAAATTTGTGTAATATCAGTAGGTTATATCCAAATGTCAAAGAAACCTTGGAAACCTTAAAAGCACAAGGCTATATTTTGGCAGTGGTGACGAATAAACCGACGAAACATGTGCAGCCGGTACTTGCTGCATTCGGTATTGATCATTTATTTAGCGAAATGTTAGGTGGTCAATCCTTACCTGCGATCAAACCGCACCCAGCACCGCTTTATTATTTATGTGGGAAATTCGGTTTATATCCGAAGCAAGTGTTGTTTGTGGGTGATTCTCGCAATGATATTTTGGCGGCGCATTCTGCGGGTTGTCCGGCAGTCGGTTTAACTTATGGCTACAACTATAATATTCCAATTGCTGAGGCAAATCCTGATTGGGTATTTGACGATTTTGCTAAAATTTTAGAGATTGTTTAAACGAAAAGATAAAAATATAGAGGAAATAAAAATGACAAAGCCAGTGGTATTTAGTGGCGTGCAGCCATCCGGCGAATTAACTATCGGGAATTATTTGGGCGCTTTACGTCAATGGGTAAAAATGCAAGAAGATTACGAATGTTTATTTTGTATCGTCGATCAGCACGCAATTACCGTGCGTCAAGAACCGGAAAAATTGCGTAAAGCGACCTTAGATGTATTGGCGCTGTATTTAGCTTGTGGCATTGATCCTGAAAAAAGTACAATTTTTATTCAATCCCATGTGCCAGAACACGCCCAATTGGCTTGGGTGCTAAATTGTTATACTTATTTCGGCGAAATGGGACGGATGACTCAATTTAAAGATAAATCCGCGCGCCATGCGGAAAATGTCAACGTTGGCTTGTTTACTTACCCGGTATTGATGGCAGCGGATATTTTGCTTTATCAAGCTAATCAAGTGCCGGTTGGTGAAGATCAAAAGCAACATTTAGAAATCACACGCGATATTGCGCAACGATTTAATGCCATTTATGGACCGCACTTTACGATTCCCGAAGTGTTTATTCCAAAAGCAGGTGCGCGCGTGATGTCCTTGCTTGAGCCAGAGAAAAAAATGTCGAAATCCGATGAAAATCGCAATAATGTCATCGGGTTATTGGAAGATCCAAAAGCGGTTGCGAAAAAAATTAAACGTGCGGTGACCGATTCCGATGAACCACCGGTTATTCGTTATGATGTGAAAAATAAAGCGGGTGTTTCTAATCTGTTAGATATTTTATCCGGTGTGAGTGGTAAAAGTATTGCGCAATTAGAAGCCGAATTTGAAGGTAAAATGTATGGGCATCTCAAAGGCGCGGTGGCAGATGAAGTTTCTGCAATGTTAACCACCTTGCAAGAACGCTATCACCATTTCCGCAACGATGAAGCCTTGCTTAAACGCATTGCAGCAGAAGGTGCGCAAAAAGCACAGGCGCGGGCGAAGAAAACCTTGGATGAAGTCTATCGCGCGATTGGATTTACGAGTCTGTAAATACGTTGTTGGCGAAGCGGATCTTGATGATCCGCTTTTTTGTTACTGAACTTATCGCTAAAAATTAACTCTAAGTAAACAGGCTTAATCAATTTTAAGGAAACAAAATGAAGCAGTTAAAGATTTTTTTGCTGGCACTGGTGGCATTATTTACTGGGGTGAATGCTTGGGCAGCAAATATCGATAAAAATATTAAATATAGTTCTAACTATTTAATGCCGGCGTATGTGCATTTTAAAGCGGACGGAAAAAACTATTCTGTCACCGCACAAATTAATGTACCGCTGTATAACATTAAATTTTATGCAAATGGTACACAAGGTAGCAAACAATTTGATATGTTCAGTTATCAAGATACACGTAATGACAAAGTATATGCAAAAACAACTATCAACGGAAAGAGTATTGAGTACGGTAAAGTTAAGTCTGGTTTAACAACAAAAGCGTTGGAACTACCGACTTTTGATTTGTTTACTGTGGCATTTCAATTAAGTTTTTATGAAAAATTACCGGTTAATTTCCAAATTACTAACGGTAAGAAACTTTATCCGATGATGAATGTTTTTGTAAAGAAAAATGAAAGAGTTGTGAATGTTGAGGGTAAAAATATTACAGAAATTACTTATCAATTTAAAACCGGTGAAAAAGCCTTTATCGTGAAAAAATATGCTGGTGAACAATTCCCTCGTTTTATCTCTTACGACAAGGACGATGATCACTATGAATTAAAATTTAGTGAATTTGTTGTAGCAGGTAAATAATGAGATAGCTTGTCGGCTAACAAAAATTAATTAAAAACTGACTGCACTTTGATCTGCACCCAAACGTTGGATAAATAAACCAACTGATGAAGGTGCAGATTTTTATTTACCCCAAAAAATACCGATAAGCTGGGCTGTCGGTGACGTCTTGGTAGGTATAGGCGAGTTCTTCCAAATGACCATTGAAGCGGATTTCATCTTCGTCGGTTAATTGGAAACCAGCAAGAACATTGCCATAATCAGCGCCATGTGCGCGGTAGTGGAAAAGAGAAATATTCCAATGCGTACCTAGCATTTCTAAGAATTTCAACAACGCTCCTTTTTGTTCCGGAAACTCGAAACTATATAACCGCTCTTTTTGCTGGCTGGAGGAACGTCCACCGATCATGTAACGAATATGGGTTTTGGCGATATCGTCATCGGAAAGATCCATCACTGGATAACCATTTTCTTGTAAATGATTAATAATTTCCGCTTTTTCATTTTCATCATGAATACGCACACCAACGAAAATACAGGCTTGCTTTTGGTCGGCGTAGCGATAATTGAATTCTGTTACGGCGCGGTCGCCTAATAAATGACAAAAACGTAAGAAACTGCCTTTTTCTTCCGGAATCGTGACTGCCAGCATGGCTTCATGTTTTTCTCCAATTTCGCAACGTTCGGAAACATAACGTAACGTATGGAAATTTAAGTTTGCGCCAGACAGAATATTAACTAAAGTCTCTCCTTGTAGTTGGTGTTCCTTAGCATATTTCTTAAGCCCAGCCAAAGATAATGCACCGGAGGGTTCCGCAATGGCGCGCACATTTTCAAACATATCTTTCATGGCGGCACAGACTTCATCACTATCAACTAAGACCACATCATCTAGATATTGCTGACAAAGACGGAAGGTTTCATCGCCGATACGTTTTACCGCCACCCCGTCAGCAAATAACCCGACACGTTCTAAGTCAACAGGTTTACCGGCGTTTAACGCGGCATATAAACAGGCGGAATCTTTGCTTTCAACGCCGATCACTTTAATTTCCGGCATCAGTTGTTTGATTAACACTGCAATACCCGCGACCAAACCGCCGCCGCCGACCGGTACAAAAATGCGATCAATGTGGGTATTTTGTTGTAACAATTCTAATGCTAAAGAACCTTGACCGGAGATGACCGCCGGATGATCGAATGGCGGGATAAAGGTCATATGCTTAGTTTGCGAGAGTTCAATCGCTTTGGCTTTGGCTTCGTCAAAATTGGCTCCATGCAACAACACTTCGCCGCCATAGCCACGTACTGCGTCAACCTTAATACTTGGGGTATTTTGTGGCATTACAATTAAGGCTTTTAATCCTAAATTTTTTGCGGATAAGGCTACGCCTTGCGCATGATTACCGGCGGATGCAGCAATCACACCAGCGGCTTTTTGTTCCGCTGTGAGGCTTGCGATCATGGCATAAGCGCCACGTAATTTGAAGCTGTGAACCGGTTGACGATCTTCACGTTTTACAAAAATTTTATTGCCCAACCGTTCGGATAATTTTTCCATGGGTTGCAATGGCGTCACTTGCGCCAATTCATATACTTTTGAGCTTAAAATCGCTTTTAAGTATTCTGCACCGCTAGGTTGGCTTGAGGTTAATTCGTTTACCATGTTGATTACCTAATTAAAAAGTGCGGTTAAAATGACCGCACTTTTATTACTATTGTTTAAATTTTACTTTTATCTCGTACCGCACCTTTATCTGCGGAAGTTGCGAAATGGCCATAAACTTTTAACGCAAATGACACTTCGCGTTGACGATTTGCTGGTTTCCAGCCTTTTTTATCTTGCTCCGCACGACGTTGCGCAAGTTCAGTCTCCGGAACCACCAATTCGATTTTACGGTTTGGAATATCAATTTCAATTGTATCACCATCTTTTACCAAACCAATTGTACCGCCAGCTGCCGCTTCCGGAGAGCAATGCCCGATGGATAATCCCGATGTACCGCCAGAGAAACGCCCATCAGTTAATAAAGCACAGGCTTTACCAAGTCCCATGGATTTTAAATAACTGGTCGGATATAGCATTTCTTGCATACCTGGTCCACCTTTAGGACCTTCATAGCGGATAACTACCACGTGTCCTGCACGTACTTTTCCGCCTAAAATACCTGCAACAGCATCTTCTTGGCTTTCAAAAACAATGGCTTCACCTTTGAATTTTAAAATAGATTCATCCACACCGGCCGTTTTGACGATACAACCGTCAAGAGCGATATTGCCCGATAACATTGCTAATCCGCCATCTTGGCTGTAGGCGAAGGCTTTGCTACGGATACAGCCATGTTGGCGATCATCATCCACGCTTTCCCAACGCGTATCTTGCGAGAAGGCTTGTGTGGTGCGAATACCGGCAGGCCCTGCGCGGAAGAATTTATGCACCGCTTCATCTTTGGTCAGCGTAATATCGTATTTGGCAATTTGCTCGGCAAGACTCAAGCCGAGTACGGTGCGGGTTTGGTTGTGTAATAAACCGGCACGATCTAACTCGCCTAGAATTGCCATAATACCACCGGCGCGGTGGACGTCTTCCATATGATATTTATCCGTATTCGGCGCCACTTTGCTTAAACAAGGTACGCGACGAGATAAGCGGTCAATATCACTCATGGTGAAATCAACTTCCGCTTCTTGTGCAGCGGCAAGTAAGTGTAATACGGTATTGGTGGAACCGCCCATGGCAATGTCCAAACTCATGGCATTGTTGAATGCCTCTTTGCTGGCAATGGCGCGCGGAAGCACGGAAACATCCTCTTGCTCATAATATTTTTTACATAATTCAACGATTTGTTTACCTGCATCTAAGAACAGTTGTTTACGATCTGCGTGGGTCGCCAGACAAGAACCGTTGCCCGGCAAACTTAAGCCTAAGGCTTCGGTTAAGCAGTTCATGGAGTTGGCGGTAAACATTCCAGAGCAAGAACCGCAAGTTGGACAAGCGGAGCGTTCCACCGCTGCGACATCTTCATCAGAGACATTTTTATCTGCACTTTGGATCATGGCATCAATTAAATCCAGTTTGATAATTTTATCGGAAAGTTTAGTTTTTCCTGCTTCCATTGGACCGCCGGAGACAAAAATGGTCGGAATATTAAGACGCAATGCCGCCATTAACATTCCTGGCGTGATTTTATCACAGTTAGAAATACAGACCATTGCATCGGCACAATGTGCATTCACCATATATTCCACGCTATCGGCAATTAAATCGCGGCTTGGTAAAGAATACAGCATACCACCATGTCCCATGGCGATTCCGTCATCTACTGCAATGGTATTAAATTCTTTTGCAACCCCGCCGGCTTTTTCAATTTCTTTGGCAACCAGTTGCCCCATATCTTTTAAATGCACATGCCCCGGTACAAATTGAGTGAATGAGTTTACTACCGCAATAATCGGTTTCCCAAAATCATTTTCTTTCATCCCCGTTGCACGCCATAAGGCACGTGCGCCTGCCATATTGCGACCTTGCGTACTGGTCGCTGAACGTAGTTTTGGCATAATCATCTCCAAGTAAAATGTTGTATCTGTTAAATTAGGTAAAAGTGCGGTTAAAAATGATGTGATTTTTAACCTAGCGATACATCAAGTATCATCATTAACACAAAGCCTAGCATCAGGCTTAATGTGGCAATATCAGTATTTCCGTTGCTTTGCGATTCTGGAATTAATTCCTCAACCACCACGAAAATCATTGCTCCCGCGGCAAAGGCGAGGGCATAAGGCAAAATTGCTGTGGTGGAAAACACGAAAAGTGCGCCTAAAACTGCCGCAATCGGTTCTACGATAGCGGATAATGCACCGTAAGTAAACGCTTTCATACGACTGGCGCCTTCTGCTCGAATCGGCAAGGATAGCGAGGATCCCTCAGGAATATTTTGCACGCCGATTCCGATTGCTAAACTGATGGCTGCCATAATGGATAACGAACTGGCTTCTACATGAGTGGCGACCGCCCCAAAAGAAACGCCGATTGCCAGACCCTCCGGAATGTTGTGAATCGTAATAGCAAGAAACAGCAACATGGATTTGGAGAGCTTACGCTTAATTTTTAGCCCTTCAGCGTTATCTTTCGTTTCGTTTAAGTGTAAATGCGGTACCATAAAGTCAATAAATCGGAAAAATACCCCACCCAATAGAAAACCGATTGCCACCGGTATCCAATAAATGTTGTCATATTGCAATTCAGCATATTCCAAGGCGGGTGACAATAATGACCAAAAGGAAGCGGCAATCATCACACCGGCAGCAAATCCCATCATTGAATCCAATAACTTGGTACTAATGTTTTTAAAGAAAAAAACAAAAGCCGCCCCGATCACAGTGCAAAACCAAGTAAATAACCCGGCGAGCAAGGCTTGCCAAGCGGGGTGGAGTTGTAAAAAGAATGCAGTCATGGTGTTCGTCCGGTTTGTGTTATCATTTAGTCAAGCGTAATTACATCTGGTAATTTTATCAATTGATGATGCAATAACGCTATCTCTCTTTCGCTTTGCACCCGTAAATTTAAACGAATTTCCGCACCGTCATTTTCTGCTTGCAAGGAAAGTACTTCAAATCCGCGATGACGAATGACGCGCAGTAAACGCTCAAGGGTTTCAGGACGTTTATTGGCTCTTATAACAAATTGATATTGTTGCATTTTTATTTTCCTTATACACCAATGTCTTCATCTAACATATCATTATTACAGGCATTTGGTGGAACCAAAGGCCATACGTTTTCTTCATCCGGAATACAAACATGAAGCAAATAAGCACCTTCGCTATTAAGCAAACGATCCAATGCTGCTGAGACTTCGCCGGCATTTTCAATGCGTTCTGCCGGAATATCAAAGGCATTGGCGAGCATCACAAAATCCGGATTATCATCTAAAATCGTTTGGCTGTGGCGACCATGGAAAAATAACGATTGCCATTGGCGCACCATGCCCAAGCGTTGGTTATCTAATAATAAAATTTTCACCGGTAAATGACCGCGCTTGATGGATCCCAACTCTTGTACATTCATCATAAAGGAACCATCGCCAGTGATCACCATGGTGGGATCTTGTGGTCGCGCTTTTGCTGCTCCGATTGCTGCCGGTAAACCAAAGCCCATGGTGCCGAATCCGGCGGAGGTGATAAAGTTTTCTGGCGCTTCGTGTTGCATATGTTGCGCTGCCCACATTTGGTGTTGACCAACGTCTGTGGTGATGATCATATTTGGCACTTTACGTTGTGAAAGGGTATGTAATAACGCCCAAGGATCGATTTCGCCATCACCTTGATTGGCTTGGTAGGTAAAATCAAAATCTGCTTTTAAACGACGAATGTCCGCGCGCCATGCCTCAATTTCCAAGGGTTGTGCAAGGGCATCAATGGCTTCAATTAAATTACCTTGCAAGGCAACGTTGGCTTTGCGCAATTTGTTGATTTCGGCAATATCAATATCAATGTGGATCACTTTAGCATGAGGTGCAAAGGTGTCTAATTTGCCGGTTACGCGGTCGTCAAATCGGGCGCCGCACGCAATTAACAAATCGCATTCTTGAACCGCATAATTTGCTGCTTTGGTTCCGTGCATCCCGATCATGCCCATATACAATGGGTGTTGTGGCGGAATAACGCCTAAGCCTTTGAGAGTGGAAACAGAAGGAATATTGCAGCGTTCAAGAAAAGTTCTGACCGCTTTAACGCCCCCTGCCATACCAACTCCGCCGCCTACATAAAGTATTGGGCGTTTAGCTTGCGCCAATAATGCTGAGGCTTGTTGAAGTGCGGTCGAATTTTGCGCTGTTATTGGCAGTTTATCATATACTACAGGTTGGCTTGTTGTCGGTGAGAATTGAACGTCTTTCGGAATATCAACTAATACCGGACCAGGGCGTCCGCTTTGCGCAATTTGAAAGGCTTGTGCGATGATGGTGGGTAATTCTTCGATATTTTGTACGATGAAACTGTGTTTGGTACAAGCCAAGGATAAGCCTAATACGTCAGCCTCTTGGAAGGCATCGGTGCCGATAAAGGCGGAGGAGACTTGTCCGGTGATGGCAACGATAGGAATGGAATCCATTAAGGCATCACCTAAGCCGGTCACCAAATTGGTGGCACCCGGTCCAGAAGTGGCAATACATACGCCTGTTTTTCCGGTCGCACGCGCATACCCAATGGCAGCCATTGCCGCGCCCTGTTCGTTACGACAAAGTAAATGATCCAATCCAGAATCGTAGATGGCGTCGTACACTGGCATAATCGCACCGCCGGGGTAGCCGAATAATGTGGTTACACCGTGGGCTTTTAAGCATTCAACGACTAAATTTGCACCGTTCATATTTCACCTTTAAAGTTGTTAATTCGCTTTCACTTGATGGAGATTAACATCCATTAAAAAACCCCCACCAAAGAATAGCGAGGGTTTTTGTTGATCGATTATCATCTAGATTTATTCACTCATCAACGCACCCCTCGCAGCGATAATAATCACTACGAGGTTAATAATGAGGCGGCTAAAAGCAGAAATAAACATAAGAAATAAGATAACCAGTATATTGTGTTATTCTATTGATACCACATTTTACGCTTAAAACAAAATAGTTTTTACTTTTTTACGCAATTATTCCTGTTTGCGACGCTATCTTTAATATAAGATATCTGGTCCAGCCGGCACCACGCCTGTTGGATTAATAAAGGTATGGCTTTCGTAATAATGATGTTTGATATGGAATATATCGATTGTCTCGGCAAATTCCGGTTTTTGCATTAATTTATGCACATAATTATGCAACGCCGGATAATCGCGAATATGTTTTTTATTACATTTGAAATGACTGAAATACACCGCGTCAAAACGAATAAGTGTGGTGAATAAGCGAATATCTGCTTCGGTTAATTGATTTCCCACCAACCATTCTTGTTTACTTAAGCGATCTTCGAGCCAATCTAAGGTTTCAAATAATGGATAAAAGGCTTCTTCGTAGGCTTCTTGGGTGGATGCAAAACCGCAGCGGTAAACCCCATTGTTCACATTAGGATAAATACGTTCATTTACGGCATCAATTTCCGCGCGTAATGCTTCGGGATAATAATTTCCCGGTTTGGCGCCGAGATCATCAAAGGCATGGTTAAATATGCGAATAATTTCGCTAGATTCGTTATTGACAATCTGATTTTCTTTTAAATCCCACAATACCGGAACTGTTACTCGACCGGTCATGCCTGGGCGAGCGCGGGTGTATAATTGATGTAAATATTGCGCATTCATTACCGGATCGGCAATCACTCCTTGTCCTGCCTGAAACGTCCAACCATTTTCTCGCATCAGCCAATGCACTACGGAAACCGAAATAAGATCTTCCAACCCTTTTAATTTACGTACAATCAAGGCACGGTTCGCCCAAGGGCAAGCAAGGCTGACATACAAATGATAACGTTTTTGTTCTGCGGGTACGGCTGCCTCGCCATTGGGACCCGGCTCACCTTGTGGTGTAATCCAATTTCTGAATGTCGCTTGTTCACGGACAAAACGCCCTTGATTTTTTTCTGTTTCATACCAGGTGTCATGCCATACACCATCAACTAATAAACCCATATTATCTCCTTTTGATGATTAAATATAATGTAATCCGAGGTGAAGGATTGATGAGAATTTGATATAGATCAAAAATAAATATTTTTTCATTTTATCATTTCTAGTAGCGCAACAACAGCGATTAAAAATCCTTTAACATTGGGTGAAGAATTTTGCTATGATAACGAATTGATTTTCTATGAGGTTTATATGATGTTATCCACTTTTCCGTTTCGTGCAGTTGTTTCCGATTTAGACGGAACCTTACTTAATGCTCAACATAGGATCGGTCATTTCACCATCCGCACCTTGGAAAAATTGGCGCAAAAACACGTCGATATTATCCTCGCTACCGGTCGAAATTATACTGATGTTTCTTCTATTTTAGGCAAAGTGGATGTGGAACACGCGGTGATGATCACTTCAAATGGCGCCCGCGTACATGATTTACAAGGCAATTTATTGTTAACCAATAGTTTACCGGAAGCGTTGGCGTTTGCCTTAATGAATATTGATTTTGATCCGGCGCGGGTTTGCGTCAATAGTTACCAAGACGACGGTTGGTTTATTAATCGCGATGTGCCGCAATTACGTCAATATCATCAAGATTCCGGTTTTATGTATGAGGTTGTCGATTTTGCAACGCATCACGGGCGTGCTACGGAAAAAGTGTTTTATATCGCCAAACAAGCGCAAGACTTGCTGCCAATTGAACAATATATCCGTCAACATTTTGCCGACCAGGTCAGCATGACCTATTCCACGCCAGTGTGTTTGGAAGTGATGAATAAAAATGTGTCAAAAGCGACCGCACTTTTGCAAGTCTTAGCTGGACGGGATTATCAGGAAGCTGATTGTATCGCTTTTGGCGATGGTATGAATGATGTGGATATGTTGCTGGAAGTGGGAAAAGGTTGCATTATGGGCAACGCCGATCCGCGTTTAAAACAAGCCTGCGCACAATTGGAGCAAATCGGACTTAACCAACATGAGGCAGTCGCCAGTTATTTACGCGCGATTTTTGGAGTTTATTAATGGCTACTTGGCAATCGGTCGGATTAATTGCAGGCGGCGCCGCAATAGGTGCCACTTTGCGTTGGGGACTAGGATTGTGGCTGAATCCGTTTTTTTCTGTCCTGTCTTTTGGAACCCTAATCGCTAATTATTTAGGTTGCTTTATTATCGGGATCTTGTTGGCAATTTTTTGGCAATTTCCAACCATTCCTGCTGAATGGCGCCTATTTCTCGTCACCGGTTTTCTCGGCAGCCTCACTACTTTTTCTTCTTTTTCCGCCGAAGTGGTGGAAAATTTCTTACAAGATAAATGGTTATTCGGTTTTGGCATCGTGGCGCTACATCTTCTCGGTTGTTTATTATTTACTGCATTAGGGGTTGCCCTATGGCGTTTTTGTAGCTCGGCTTAGGCATAATGCACAAATGACAACATTCATAAGCTCACCTACAAAATCAAACCGAAGAAAATAAAAGTCGGATCGTTTTTTGAAATATTGAGTCGAGAAGCGCGTAAACCATAGGGGATAAATAAACTATTCCCTATGGTTTTTTATCTTTTGTCTGTGCATTATCATTCGGAATAAACCGCAAAATCTGTGTAAGCGCCTGTTGACGGATGGCGTCGCGTTCAAACAGAATTTCGTGTTTGGCGTTTTCGATCAGTTGCATTTCGCCTTGCGGCAAAAGAGCGGTCAATTTTTTCAGCGTTTCATTTTTGACAATCTTTTCTTTTCCCGCTTCTAAAATCAATAATGGAATTTCAATTCTTGGCAGAATTTTCGGCAGATCGTGGATGGCTTTTAAGCAAAGATGAACCCAGCGAAACGTTGGACCGCCAAGGTGTAATTGCGGATAGTGGCGATTAATGCGATTCATCCATTTCATGCGAGTTTTGCAGTCGCTTAATTCATTTTGATGGATATTGGCTGGCTTGTAAGGCGTTTTGCCAAAGACATAACGCGAACCTTGTCCGAATAACATCATCACATTAATAATCAATTCGTCTCGTAGGGGATGTTCGGTGGGTAACCCAAAAAAAGGCGAAGAAAAGACCGCACTTTTGATCTGGTGATCGTAATTTGCCAGATAATAAGCGGAAATTAAACCGCCTAAAGAATGTGCAAGTAGATATTGGGTTTGGTAAGTATAAAGTGCGGTCACTTTTTGTATAAGTTCGTGCATATCCTCGGCATAGAAACGAAATTCGTCAATGTAGCCTTTTTCTTTATCAGTGAGTAAGCGCTGCGAATACCCTTGCCCACGATGATCAAAAGTCAATACGTCAAAACCTTGTTGATAAAAATCATAGGCGACTTCTGTCCATTTGAGAATATTTTCGGCCCGTCCGTTGACTAAGATCACTAATTTTCGGATAGTCGGCGTGGGCTGGATAAAATGTCGGTAAGCAATTTTGCACCCTTTTTTTCCGTTGAGATACTGAATTGGAAATTGCTCGGCAAAAGGCAATAATTCTTTTAGTGCGAATTGACAAAAATGGGGTTCACGGATCATAACGGATAGCCAAAAGATGAATGATAGTAGGATTATAGCGGTAAATTAAAGTAAAACCTAGCATTTATCCAATAGAAAGAGCCGGTATGACCGGCTCTTGGAGAGTTGATTTCTAGCGCAAAGTGCGGTAGAAATTTGCCCGATTTTTACATAGATTGTGTAAAGGTACGGGTGATAACGTCTTGTTGTTGTTCTTTGGTTAAGGAGTTAAAACGTACTGCATAACCAGAAACACGAATGGTTAATTGCGGATATTTTTCCGGATTTTCCATCGCATCTAACAACATTTCACGGTTCATTACGTTCACGTTCAAATGTTGACCGCCTTCAACTGTTGCTTCATGGTGGAAGTAACCATCCATTAAGCCGGCAAGGTTGCGTTTTTGCGCTTCGTAGTCTTTACCTAATGCGTTTGGTACGATAGAGAAGGTATAAGAAATACCGTCTTTTGCGTAAGCAAACGGAAGTTTAGCGACAGAAGTTAATGACGCTACCGCACCTTTTTGGTCACGTCCGTGCATTGGGTTGGCACCAGGTCCGAATGGCGCACCTGAACGACGACCGTCCGGAGTATTACCGGTTTTTTTACCGTACACTACGTTAGAAGTAATGGTTAACACCGATTGTGTTGGCGTTGCATTACGGTAAGTTTTGTGAGTTTGGATTTTTTTCATAAAGCGTTCAACAAGGTCAACCGCTAAGTCGTCCACTCGACTGTCGTTGTTACCGAATTGTGGATATTCGCCTTCGATTTCGAAGTCGATCGCCACATTAGATGCCACAACGTTACCGTCTTTATCTTTGATATCGCCACGAATTGGTTTTACTTTCGCATATTTGATTGCTGCTAATGAGTCGGCAGCAACGGAAAGTCCTGCGATACCACACGCCATTGTACGATATACATCACGATCATGGAATGCCATCAATGCCGCTTCATAAGCATATTTATCATGCATGAAGTGAATGATATTTAATGCGGTGACGTATTGTGTTGCCAACCAGTCCATAAAGTGATCCATACGTTCCATTACGGTGTTGAAGTCAAGCACTTCGTCGGTAATTGGTGCTGATTTAGGACCGACTTGCATACCAGATTTTTCATCGATACCGCCATTGATTGCGTATAACAAGGTTTTCGCTAAGTTCGCACGCGCACCGAAGAATTGCATTTGTTTACCCACAACCATCGGGCTTACGCAACAAGCAATCGCGTAGTCGTCGTTGTTGAAATCTGGGCGCATCAAATCGTCGTTTTCGTATTGTACGGATGAAGTATCAATAGAGACTTTGGCACAATAACGTTTGAATGCTTCTGGTAATTGTTCAGACCAAAGGATGGTTAAGTTTGGTTCTGGAGATGGTCCCATGGTGTAAAGCGTGTGCAACATACGGAAGCTGTTTTTGGTCACTAAAGTACGACCGTCTAAGCCCATACCCGCTAAAGTTTCAGTTGCCCACATTGGGTCACCAGAGAATAATTGATCGTATTCTGGAGTACGTAAGAAACGCACCATACGCAATTTCATGACCAAGTGGTCCATTAATTCTTGCGCTTCTTGTTCAGTAATTTTACCGGCTTTTAAGTCACGTTCGATATAAATATCTAAGAAACTGGATACACGACCGAATGACATTGCAGCACCATTTTGTGATTTTACTGCTGCAAGGTAAGCAAAGTAAGTCCATTGTACCGCTTCACGTGCGTTAGTTGCCGGACCGGAAACGTCGCAACCGTAAGAAGCTGCCATTTCTTTAATTTTGCCAAGGGCGCGATGTTGTTCTGCGATTTCTTCGCGCAATTGAATAGTTGCTTGAATATCTTCACCGCTTTCTAATTTCGCTTGTAATGAAGTAAATTGTTTGAATTTATCTTTCATTAAGAAATCAGCACCATATACCGCTAAACGACGGTAGTCACCGATAATACGTCCACGACCGTAAGCATCTGGAAGACCGGTGATTACGCCGGATTTACGACAACGTAAAATATCTGGTGTATAAACATCAAATACCCCTTGGTTATGGGTTTTACGATATTCAGTGAAAATATGTTCGATTTCAGGTTTTAATTCACGACGGTAAACTTGGCAAGAGCCTTTTACCATTTTGATCCCACCGTATGGCATAATTGCACGTTTAAGTGGAGCATCTGTTTGAAGACCTACGATTTTTTCTAAATCTTTATTGATATAGCCCGGTGCATGTGAAGTAACAGTTGACGGTGTATCTGTGTCGATATCATAAGGTTCGTGGGTTTTATTTTCCACTTTAATTTTTTCCATTACATCATTCCACAATGTTGTCGTTGCTTCTGTCGCACCGGCCAAGAATGATTCATCTCCTTCATACGGAGTGTAGTTTTTTTGGATAAAGTCACGTAAGTTAACTTCGGTTTGCCAGTCTCCTGGAACAAATCCTTCCCACGCTTTTTGTTGAGCTTCTGTTAATTGAGCCATAATTGACTTCCTTCTTTGATTGTAAATAAATCGATTATAAAAACGGGCGAAAAACGACCGCTCTTACGCTAAACTAAAACTAATGATTATGTGGTTTATTGGTAAACCATTGCATCAACGCGATACATACCCCGCCACCAACGATGTTGCCTAAAGTGACCGGAATTAAATTTTTCACTATAAAATGATAGACATCTAAATCGGCAAATTGTTCAGGATTTAAACCGATTGCTTGCCAAAATTCTGGGCTACTGTAATGTGCTGTAATAATTCCCATTGGAATCATAAACATATTTGCCACACTATGCTCAAAACCAGAGGCAACAAACATCCCAATTGGTAAAATCATAATAAAAGCTTTATCGGTCAGGCTTTTACCCGCATAGGTCATCCACACTGCGATACAAACCATAATATTACACAAAATCCCGAGGCTAAATGCTTCAAGCCAAGTATGATGAATTTTATGTTGTGCGGTATTTAAAATCGTAAGGCCCCATTGCCCGTTTGCTGCCATGGTTTGTCCAGCAAACCAAATTAATGAAACAATAAAAATCGCACCGACAAAGTTACCTAAATAAACCATCACCCAGTTACGTAACATCTGAAATGTGTTGATTTTTCCATCAGTACGCGCGATTAATGTCATGGTAGATGAGGTAAATAATTCCGAACCGCAGGCGACTACCATAATCACCCCTAGCGAGAACACCAGCCCGCCAACCAATTTCACCAGTCCCCAAGGCGCAGCTCCGGCACCGGTTTGCGTTGTGGTATAGAAAACAAATGCCAACGCAATAAACGCACCGGCGGAAATTGCCGATACAAAAGAAAAAAATTGTTTTTTAGTTGCTTTATACGTTCCAGTATCTACTGCAATTTGAACCATTTCTACTGGAGTTGCGATTGGTTTAAATGAATTATCTGCGCTCATATTGTCACCCTCCATAAAAGTTGCTCCATAGATATTTTAAGATATTCAACTGAAACTTCAAACTAAAAAATATTTTATTTTTTATAAATTTTGTTAATATTATCAATTGGTAACATTTGGTTAACAAATTGAGGAAAATCGGATCTTGATATTAACAAAGTATTAACATTTTAAGCCTAAAATTGCTATTTTTGGGGTTTTCTGATAAAAATAGGCGAACTTATTTCTGAACCAAAAAAAGGAAGGACAGCATGGCTGAAGAAACCATTTTCAGTAAAATTATTCGCAAAGAAATTCCGGCACATATTGTATATCAAGACGATCTCGTTACCGCCTTTCGCGATATTGCACCACAAGCGAAAACGCACATTTTAATTATCCCAAATCATCTTATTCCAACGGTTAACGACGTGACTGAACAAGATGAACTTGCGCTAGGGCGTTTATTTACAGTAGCGGCAAAAATTGCTAAACAAGAAGGCATTGCCGAAGACGGGTATCGTTTGATTGTCAACTGTAATCAACATGGCGGGCAAGAAGTATTCCATCTGCATATGCATTTAGTGGGTGGCGAGCCTTTGGGTAAAATGTTGGCGAAATAATGAAAAAACACATTTCTTCTCTTTTTTTGACCGCACTTTTATCTGCTTGTAGCGCGACAGTGCCGAATATCGTCAATACTACTAAGCCGATTTTAAATATGGAAGCGGCATTGGTACCGTTGCTGAACGTGGAGGTGAGTGAACACGCCGCATCGGTGGAAAATAAAACCGATCAACCAATTTCTTTTTCTTACGGTTTATTTTGGTACGACAAAAACGGGGTGACACAATTTGAGCCGGTGAATTTTATGCAGATGTATTTAAATCAACGCCAAAAAGCTGCCATCGGAATCACTCCGCCGACCGCGGAAAGCGTGAATTATCGCCTCTATTTACGAGCAAAATAAAAGGGTTAGCATGTCAACATTATTAATTGATTTAAACGGGCTGGAACTGACTCAAGAAGAAGTGGAATTATTGGAACATCCGCTGGTTGCCGGTTTAATTTTATTTACCCGCAATTTTTACGATCGCGAACAAGTCACCGAATTGGTCAATTCCGTGCGTCAACGGGTAAAAAAACCGTTATTGATTACCGTCGATCAAGAGGGCGGGCGAGTACAACGTTTTCGCGGTGGATTTACCCAATTGCCCGCCATGCAATCTTTTGCACAATGCTATTGTGATCCGCTGCAACAAAACCAAATGGCGCAAGAAGCCGGCTGGCAAATGGCGGCAGAAATGACCGCTCTTGGCATTGATTTAAGTTTTGCGCCGGTATTGGATTTGGGTCATCAATGTAAAGCTATTGGCGATCGCAGTTTCCACGAAGATCAACAACAAGTAACGCGCCTTGCCGGTTATTTTATTGAGGGTATGCGCCAAATTGGCATGGCAACCACCGGCAAACATTTTCCCGGTCATGGTCATGTTTTGGCGGATTCACATTTGGAAACACCGCGCGATGAACGCGCTAAAGCAGAGATTTTTGCCCAGGATATACAACCGTTCCAATGGCTGATTGAACAAAAGAAATTGGATGCAATCATGCCGGCACACGTCATTTATACTCAATGTGACACGCAACCGGCGAGCGGTTCCCGTTATTGGCTGCAAGAGGTTTTGCGTGGGCAATTTGGTTTTCAAGGCGCGATTTTCTCCGATGATTTAGGCATGAAAGGTGCTAATTTTATGGGCGATGTTGTACAACGTTGTCAGCAATCTTTAAGCGCTGGTTGCGATTTATTGCTACTTTGTAACGAACGTGAGGGCGTGATTCAAGTGTTGGATAAATTTAAGCCGCAAGAAAGCGCCGCGCAAGCAACGCAACGCCGGCAACGCTTGCAAACCTTGTTTAATCCTCGCACCTTATCTTGGCGCGAACTGGAAAAACAAGCGCGTTGGCAAAAAAATCGCGAAATTTTGACCGCACTTCAACAAGATTGGCTGGCAGCAAAGGCATAATATGCAACTGACGGTTCCTTGTTCACATTATCAATCCGGCGAATGTCGCTCTTGCCAATGGCTAGAGCGACCTTATGCACAGCAAATTGAAACCAAACAAGCGGATTTATATCAATTATTAGCGCCATTTAATTCGCCTCAAGTGCAATGGGATACGCCTTATTTATCGCCTTTAAGCCATTTTCGCAACAAAGCAAAAATGGTTGTCAGCGGCACAGTAGAACGTTGTCGTTTAGGGATTTTAAAGGATCCGGACGATCCGCAAAGTGCGGTGGATTTAACCGATTGCCCGCTTTATCCCTCGCGTTTTGCCCCGGTGTTTTTGCAGCTAAAAGATTTTATCGCACGCGCCGGTCTTGTGCCTTATAACGTGGCAAAACAAAAAGGCGAGTTAAAATATGTATTACTTAGCGAAAGCCAAATCAATGGCGCGTTGATGCTGCGTTTTGTGTTGCGTTCAGAGCAAAAACTGCCCTTAATTCGACGAGAATTGGCGGGATTATTGGCAAAATTGCCACAATTAAGTGTGGTCAGTGTCAATATTCAACCGCAACACGCGGCAATTTTAGAGGGAGAGAAAGAAATTTTTCTCACCGAGCAATGTCAATTAGAAGAACAATTTAACCGCATTCCTCTGTTTATTCGTCCGCAAGGTTTTTTCCAAACCAACCCGACAGTCGCCTCTGCGTTATATGCCACCGCGCAAACTTGGGTGAAAACGTTGCCGGTGTCTCATTTATGGGATCTTTTTTGCGGCGTGGGCGGTTTCGGTTTACACTGTGCGGTGGCATTAAAAGAGAACACTCCGGCGTTAAAGCTCACGGGTATTGAAATATCGCCTTCGGCAATTGCGTCGGCAACTTTGTCAGCAGAAAAACTGGGCTTGGCTTCTCAAATTGAATTTCGCTCTTTGGATGCCGCACAATTTGCCCTCACACAAGATCAACGCCCGGATTTGGTGATTGTGAATCCGCCAAGACGTGGTATTGGACACAAATTGGCACAATTTCTGCAAAATTTAGCACCGCACTTTATTCTTTACTCCAGCTGCAACGCGCAAAGTATGGCGCAAGATCTGCACGAATTAACCGGTTATCAATTACAAAAAGTGCAATTATTCGATATGTTTCCGCATACATCACATTACGAAGTGTTAGCACTATTAACACGAATTTGATCCCAAAATTAATATAAAAATAACCGCACTTTTTCTTATATGACTATGCAAATATTTTGCTGTTGTAGATCATAATTAGTATGTTATTAAGATATTGATACCGGCTTATTTATTTGTGAGAATGAGACTTTAAAGTTTTTGGCAAAATAAAAATCAGTAAATTGAATGGGGAAGGTATGGTAACATTTGATGATTTTATGAAATTGGATATTCGAGTAGGAACGATTATTGCAGCAAAAGTATTTGAGAAAGCCAAAAAACCAGCATATCAGTTGCAAGTAGATTTGGGCGAAGTAATTGGTGTAAAAAGATCTTCCGCTCAAATTACGGATCACTATCAGCCCGAAGCCTTGATTGGAAAACAAGTGTTGGCTGTCGTTAATTTCCCACCTAGACAGATTGCTAATTTTATGTCAGAAGTCCTCGTACTTGGTACCTATAGCGAGGACGGTGTTATTTTGATTACACCGGATAAGGCGGTAAAAAATGGTGATAAGCTCGGATAACACTCCGATAAAGAAGGAAAAGCGCGGTGTTTTTTTGTTAAGTTTTTAGAAATATTGGGAGAAAGCGCGCTAAATAACAGTGTCGTTGGGATTGTCTATTTAGCGTTTATTGGTTTTATATGGACACAGTATGTGTCCATATAACCTTTGATATACGCGTTCGTTACGCTTTTTTCGTTGGACGTTTCCAGCCTTGAATATGTTGTTGGCGAACACGGGAGATGACTAACTCGTTTTCATTGACATCATCCGTGATCGTTGAGCCTGCGCCGATAGTAGAACCGTTGGCAAGGCGAACTGGCGCCACTAATTGACTATCAGATCCGACAAAGACATTATCTCCGATAATGGTTTTAAATTTGTTGGCACCATCGTAGTTACAAGTGATCACGCCCGCACCGATATTACAATCGCTGCCAATTTCCGCATCACCGACATAGGTTAAATGATTCACTTTTGAGCCTTTACCGATTTGTGCTTTTTTGATTTCCACAAAGTTACCGATATGGGTTTCAGCTGCCAATTCTGCTCCCGGACGTAAACGCGAGAACGGACCGATTGCAGCTCGTTCGCCGATAGTGGCATCTTCGATCACGGAATAAGGCTTGATGTCCACATCATCACCAATCACGCAATTTTTCAACACACAGCCCGCGCCAATACGCACGCGATCGCCTAATTTTACATCACCTTCAATGATCACATTGACATCAATTTCCACGTCTTTTCCGTGTTCCAGCTTACCGCGTAAATCAAAACGCGCCGGATCGATAAGCATCACGCCAGCAAGCAACAATTTGTCTGCTTGTTTGCGTTGATAATAACGTTCCAACGCTGCCAATTGCAGACGATTATTGGCGCCTTCCACTTCCATAATATCATCCGCTTGCACTGCGGTGACCTGAAAACCGTCTTGATTCGCCAAACCAATCACATCCGTCATATAATATTCACCTTGCGCATTGTTATTGTTCAAACGCGCCAACCATTTTTTAAAACTTGCGCCATCAGAAACCATTACCCCAGTATTAACCTCGGTAATTTTCAGCTGTTCAGCATTGGCATCTTTTTGCTCCACAATGCCCACTACATTGCCGTCCTGACGTAAAATGCGTCCATATCCGGTCGGGTTAAGTAAATCAACAGTTAATAAGGCAATGCCATGTGCTGGTTTTGCAGCAATTAATTTTTGCAAGGTTTCCAAGGTAATCAATGGACCGTCGCCATACAGCATTAAAATATTTTCATCATCATGGAAAAACGGTGCCGCTTGTTGCATAGCATGACCGGTTCCTAATTGTTCTTTTTGCAACACCCAATTTACCGGCTCATCTTTTAAGCGAGCTTGCATCACATCGCCGCCATGCCCATAAATCAAATGAATATTTTGCGGATGAAGTTGTTTTACCGTATCGATAACGTGTTTTACCATCGGTTTACCCGCAATATTATGTAATACTTTCGGTAAATCCGAATACATTCTTGTCCCTTTGCCTGCAGCAAGGATCACCACGCTTAACTTTGTCATATCAAATTCCCTTAGGATTGTGCTAAAAATTTCGCCTTATTTTATAGCATCACACGCAAGAAACAAGCAATTAGACGCATAAAGTGCGGTTTATTTTTAGCAAATTTCGCAAATAGATGAACAACGAGTATAATGCTGTTAAATTTATTGAATGAAATAAAAAGCATGGAAAAAACAGAATACTATATCGGCGTAATGTCGGGAACCAGCCTTGATGGAATCGATTTAGCGTTGGTTGATTTTGCTAAAAAACCACCGCACTTTTTGCCCCAATTGGTGGCAGCCGAGATGCAACCAATGCCGCAAAATTTGCGCCGTCAATTAAGTGAATTGTTACGCAGTGGGAAAGCCGATTTGCAACAATTAGGCGAGCTGGATCACCGTCTAGGCTTATTGTATGCGCAAAGTATTAATCAATTTTTAGCTAAACATCAACTGAATGCGGCACAAATTCAAGCGATCGGCTGCCACGGTCAAACCATTTGGCACGCGCCACAAGGTTCATATCCCTTTACCATGCAAATCGGCGATGCTAATTTAATTGCCGCACATACGCAAATCACCACTATTGCAGATTTTCGCCGCAAAGATATGGCGTATGGCGGGCAAGGTGCGCCTTTGGTACCGGCGTTTCACCAAGCTTTGTTTGCTCGTGATGATCGCATGACTGTGGTACTGAATATCGGCGGAATCAGCAATATTTCCCAGCTCATACCTGAAATGCCAGTGATCGGCTATGACACCGGTCCGGGCAATGCGCTGCTCGACAGTTGGATTGAAAAACAATTGGGCGAACCTTACGACCGCGATGCGCAGTGGGCAAAAACAGGCAAAATTCATACCGCACTTTTAAGCGAATTGCTAAAAGAGCCTTATTTTGAACTACCACCGCCGAAAAGTACCGGACGGGAATTATTTAATTTGGCGTGGCTTGATAAAAAATTACAGCATTTCAGCGCGATTTTGCCGCAAGATGTACAGGCGACATTGCTGGAATTTACTGCGCAATGTAATGCCCAAGTCTTGTGCCGAATTGGTGAACAATGCGAGTTGCCGAAAGTGTTGATGGTATGTGGCGGCGGAGCGAAAAATCCGTTGTTAATGCAACAGTTAACGCTTTTGTTGCCAGATTGGCACGTAGCAACGACATCGGAGTTTGGATTGGATGCGGATTATGTAGAAGCTGCGGCGTTTGCTTGGCTGGCTTATCAGCGAATACACAATTTAAGCGGCAATTTACCTAGTGTTACCGGCGCGAAAAGTGCGGTCAGTTTAGGCGTAATTTATCCGAAATAAGATGTTGAACGTGGATAAACTCTGCAAAAAATGACCGCACTTTATTGTATTTGATCTAAAAAACTGCCGGGACAAGTTTGTCAGCAGTTTTTTGTTAATTAACTTAAGCGTTTTTCACCATTTTGCGCTTAAGCAGCCAACCGAAGCCGCGCAGTAGGATTAAAAGTGCGGTTAAAAAATACAAAGGTTTGGCGCCTAATGCCGCGTAAGGCGTTTTGCCGATAGTTGGTGCGATGGTTTGAGTGAGTGTTGTGGTTTCAAATTGAGGCGCTTGAGCAATAATTTTCCCCTTGGCGTCGATAAAAACGCTGATGCCCGTGTTAGTCGAACGAATGACCGGTTTGCCTAATTCCAACGCGCGCATTCTCGCCATTTGCAAATGTTGCCAAGGACCAATGCTACGCCCAAACCAAGCGTCGTTAGACAGAGTTAAAATAAAATCGGTTTGATCCGTAAGATTTTGTTGGAGCTGGCTGCCCAAAATGATTTCATAACAAATCGCGGTGGTAAAATGGTGCGATTTTGCCAGTAGCGGCGACTGCACTGCCGCGCCGGATTGAAATGCCGACATAGGCAAATTAAACACCGATCCCAACGGGCGCAGCAGGCTTTCCAATGGCACATATTCGCCAAAAGGCACCAAATGATGTTTATTGTAACGATTTGTGGTATCCAATTGATAAGGCGCGGCTGGATTACCGAGATCAATCACTGAATTAAGGGCTTTTCCGTTGTGCGGATCTTGATACACGGTACCGATTAGCACTTCTGTTTGGCTTTGCGCAGCGGCTTGGTGTAGGCTTTGTAAATAAGGCTGAATATGATTTTCCAAGGTTGGCAACGCCGCTTCCGGTAAAATAATCAGATCACTTTTACCTAAATGCTGCATAATCAACTTTTGATAAATATCCAAGGTTTGATAGACATAATCTGGATCCCATTTTAAATGTTGCTCAATATTGCCTTGCGCAAGGGTGATGGTCAGCGCGCGTTCCGGCTGTTCTTGGGTAAAATTCAGTTTGCCGGCATAAGCAGAAAGTCCACCGACAACAATCCAAGTCAGCACATTTGTCGCAACGATCAGTCTCTTTTTCTCGCGGATCGCCAAAATTAGGCTAAAAATGACCGCACTTGTCCACATCACGAAAAAGGTTAAACCCTCTACGCCAAAAATTGCGCCGAGACCGGCAAATGGGCTGTCAATTTGCGTATAACCGAATTGTAGCCACGGAAAACCGGTAAAGACCCAGCCACGCAAAAATTCGGTGATGGTCCAAATGGCGGGAAATAGGGCGAGGCTGCGAACTTCAAAACGGCGCACTAAATAAGCAAATAGTAGTGGGTAAAGGGCTAAATATGCCGCCAATAAAACCACTAACAAATAGCTAACCACAAGCGGTGCGCCGCCAAATTGGTTGATGCTAACGTTTAACCAGCTGATGCCGATACTAAAAAAGCTCAAGCCCCATAAAAATGCGCCATAAAGTGCGGTCTTTTTTTGCGGCGTTTTAACCACCCAAATCAGTCCGAGCAAGGAAAGATAGGCGATACCCCAAAGATCAAAAGGGGAAAAGGCAAAAACGCCCAATCCCCCGCTTAATAATGCAATAAGATAGGTTTTCATCAATTATTCACTGCTTTGTTCAATATTGTCGGCAACTTGTTCATCTGGCACGGTTACGCGTAATTGGATAAGGCGCCGGCTGTCTGCCGAGGTAACTTTGATATTTAAGTTTTCTAACACAATTTCTTCGCCCCGTTTCGGTAAATAGCCAAAGGCTTGCATTACCACACCGCCAATAGTATCTACTTCTTCATCAGCAAAATGAGTACCAAATTGTTGATTAAAATCTTCAATATCGGTTAAGGCACGCACCGCATAAGTATGGCGCGAAAGTTGGCGGATATCGGCAATTTCTTCTTCATCAAATTCGTCTTCAATATCGCCGACGATTTGTTCCAAAATATCTTCAATGGTAACCAAACCGGACACTGCGCCAAACTCGTCCACCACAATCGCCATATGGAAACGCTCGGAACGGAAATCTTTTAGCATCCGATCTACCCGCTTACTTTCCGGCACGATTACCGCCGGACGCAACGTGGATAACAAATCAAAAGCTTCAGCATTAGAACGCAAAAATTTCAGCAAATCTTTAGCATGTAAGATGCCAGCGATATTATCCCGTTCGTCAGTCATCACCGGAAAACGCGAGTGAGCGCTTTCGATAATCGTATCAAGACAAGAATCTAAATCTTGCGAGGTTTCAATAAATACAATTTGCGAGCGCGGGATCATAATATCACGCACGCGCAATTCGGCAATTTCCATTACCCCTTCAATCATTTCACGGGTATCTTGATCGATAAGGTCGTTTTGTTCCGAATCACGAATGACTTCGACCAATTCGTCACGATTTTTTAATTCCCCTTGAAACAGACGGCCAAATAAAGATTGGAAAAAACTTTTCTTCGTTTCAGTCGAGGGGTTACTCTGATTTTCTTCACTCATATTTATATTGCTCTCACGCCGATTTAATTTTGCCGGCATTTTGTTTCGGTTTTATTTTTATTCCATAACCGGTTGCAATCGATTTTAACGGGAAATGTGACGCTTGTTAATCCCTATCTTCGGTTTTTTCTTGTCACATTTCGCGCCATTTATGGTTTTGGAATAACAAAACTGAATTTTGTCCATTGATAATAACGCTCGCCGGCTTTGCTCATACCGCCATATTTCCACCATTCCGGATGATTCGGCGTATCCGGCAAAGCTTGGGTTTCCAATGCAATCCCCGCATAATCGGCATATTCATTGCCTTGACGAGTTAAAGTGCCGCCTAAATAATTGGCAGTATAAACTTGGATGGCAGATTGTGATGTAAAAACTTGCAGGCTTAAACTTCGATCCGGAGCGGTTAAAATAGCACAAGGTTGTGTTTCTTTGACGTTGCTATCCGTATTTTCCGCGGAATTTAACAAAAAAGCATGATCATAGCCTTTGGTTTCCTGCTGTTCTTCTTGTAAAAAATCCTGCGCAATGGTTTTTTCCTTACGGAAATCAAAACTGGTTTGATCTACGGATTTCAGTGGCGCATTAGGAATGCCTTGATTGTCCACCGGTAAAAACTGATCCGCGTTCAGTTGTAAAAAATGCGAACGAACATCAGCGCCATTTTCTGCATCATTTAAATTAAAATAAACATGGCTGGTTAAATTGAGCGGCGTATCGGCACTTGGCGTCGCTTCAAATTGCACCAACAACGTGTTATTCGGCAGCAATTCATAAGTCAAGTACACTTCTACACTGCCGGGAAAGCCTTGTTCGCGATCTAAGGCCACATAAGAAAATTGCACAAAATTAGCGGAAAATTCGCTAATTTTCCACCGCACTTTATCAAAACCGCGCACGCCACCATGCAATTGATGTTGACCTTGATTCGGCGCCAAACGACGAATACCTTGATCGGCTAACGGATCGGGGTAGCAAGCGTTGGCAATGCGATTGGCATAGCGACCAATGGTTCCGCCCATAAAGGCAGTTTGTTTTTCATAATCTTCTGGTTTACAGCCAAGTAAGACTTCGCGTGATTCTGTACCGACAGGTATTTGACAGGAAATCCATGTGGCACCCCAATCAAGAAACTGTACCCGCATTCCATTCAGGTTTTGCAGCGTGACACGCTGAAAAGGCTGATTATCCGGGGCGACGATGTTATTTTCCAAAATCTCTAGCATAAATGAACTCCTTGTGATGCGGTACAGACATAAAAATCTTCTTTTAGTCCGGTTGTTTTTTGGTAATTATCAGCGATAATTTGCCGCACCGCCACTACTTTTTCAACCGGCGCCAACGCGACAATACAACCGCCAAAACCACCTCCGGTCATCCTAGCACCACCGCTTTTGCCAATGGCGACTTCCGCCAACTCGACCAAATAATCAATTTCTGGTACGGTAATCTCAAAATCGTCACGCATGGAGGCATGAGACTGATACATCAATTCACCTAAACGGGTCAAATCTCCTTGTTGTAACGCCTCAACTGCGGCTAAAACCCGTGCATTTTCGGTCACGATATGTCTTGCGCGCTTTGCCACCTCAGGATCAAGTGCGGTCAATTCTTGCTCTTTTTGGTAAAATTGCTTAACGGAAACATCACGTAGTGCTTTCACACCAAAAAATGCCGCCGCTTGCTCGCATTGCTGGCGACGGATATTGTATTCACCATTAACCAAATCATGTTTTACATGAGAATTGACAATCATCACTGCCACCCCTTCCGGCACCGGTGTCGGCAAGGTTTCTAAGGTGCGGCAATCGATCATCAACAAATGGTCCTGTTGCCCTAAAGCAGCGATTAGTTGATCCATATTGCCACAATTTGCACCGACAAATTGATTTTCCGCTTGTTGTCCGATTAAAGCAATTTCCGTATTGCTTAAAGGCAAATTGCCCAATTGTTGGCAAAATTTACCGATTGCCACTTCTAACGAAGCCGAAGAGCTTAATCCGGCGGATAAAGGCACATTACCGCTAATCACTAAATCAGCGCCTTGGGTAAATTGTGGACAACGGGCTTGAATAAATTTCACCACGCCGCGTACATAGCCAGTCCATTTTTCTTGGCTCGGCACAATTTCTTCGAGCAAGGAAAATTCGTCAAATTGATCCAAATCGGAAGCATAAACCCGAAAAATAGCATCTGAACGTTTATCGCCACTTACCGCTGTTCCATAATTAATCGCACAAGGCATCACAAATCCGTCATTGTAATCAGTATGTTCACCAATGATATTGACCCGTCCCGGGGCATATACGTTGAGGGTTGAAGTGCGGTCGAATTTTTGTTCAAAAATGTGTTTAGCTGCTTGTTGCGGGTTCATATGATACTCCAAAATTAAGGTTATCCGATAAGATGATTATTGTTGTTCACTGTAATGTATGTCACTTAATTCACGTAATCTAGCGGCGGCTTGTTCAGCGGTTAAATCACGCTGGCTTTCGCCTAACATTTCATAACCCACCATAAATTTACGCACCGTTGCAGAACGCAATAGTGGTGGATAAAAATGTGCATGTAATTGCCAATGTTCGTTTTCTTCGCCATTAAAAGGTGCTGCATGAAATCCCATTGAATAAGGGAAAGACACTCCAAACAGATTATCGTATTTAGTGGTTAATTTTTTCAGTGCTACCGCCAAATCTTTACCTTGTGCCTCGTTTAAATCGGTCAGACGCTTAATATGACTTTTCGGCAACAACAATGTTTCAAAAGGCCAGACCGCCCAATAAGGCACTACAGCAACCCAATCTTCAGTTTCAACGACAATTCGTTCTTTTTGCGTTAATTCGCGTTGCACATAATCTACGAGTAATACCGAGCCATGTTGTTGCCAATATTTACGCTGTGCCTCATCTTCGCGTTGCACTTCGTTAGGTAAAAAGCTATTTGCCCAAATTTGTCCGTGTGGGTGTGGATTGGAGCACCCCATCGCTGCTCCTTTATTTTCAAAAATCTGTACCCACTGATATTTTTGTCCAAGTTCATGCAGCTGCGCTTGCCATACTTGAATAATGGCGTAAATTTCGACCGCACTTAATAATGGCAAAGTTTTGCTATGATCAGGCGAGAAACAAATCACCCGACTTTCCCCTCGCGCTTGGGAAGATTGGAATAAGGGATCTGATGAAACCGGTGGTGTTGGCGTATCTTCCAACAACGCAGAAAAATCATTTTTAAATACAAACGGTTTTTGATAATTGGGATTTTGTTCACCGGTAATTCGCTTATTGCCCGGACAAAGATAACAAGTTGAGTCATAATGTGGCTTTTGTTCCTCCATCACTTTTTCTTGTTGACCTTGCCAAGGACGTTTGGCTCGATGAGGCGAAACTAAAACCCATTGCTCGGTTAATGGATTATAGCGGCGGTGCGGATGCTCTGTCGGCATAAATAACTCCATGACACACTCCTTTTTTGAAAACGCTTACAAAATTTACAGCCAAAATATAGCATATTATATAAAATAAACTATTAAGCAGATCACAATTTTAAAGAAAAAATCCGATTTTTCTGTGAGATAGGTTTTATTTTTAATAGTAAGCGCTTTCATTTTTGTTGAAATTTTATATTATAGTAAAGTGATTTTTATGTGTTCAGGTGAATATGATGATTACCATTCGTGATGTCGCTAAACAAGCTGGCGTGTCCGTCGCTACCGTATCCCGTGTGTTAAATAATGCTTCATCTAGTGAAAAAGCGCGCCTTGCGGTACAGCGTGCAGTTGCGCAATTAGGCTATCACCCTAATGCCAATGCGCAAGCTCTGGCGTTACAAAATACGGATACGATTGGTGTAGTCGTTACAGATGTGACAGATCCTTTTTTTGCAATTCTGGTCAAAGCAGTTGATAAGGTTGCGGAAGAACATGAAAAAACCATTTTAATTGGAATCGGTTACCATAATGCTGAAAAAGAACGTAAAGCGATTGAAACCTTGCTGCGTAAACGTTGTAGCTGTTTGGTGGTACATTCAAAAGCATTGACTGATGATGAGTTACAAGACTATTTACAGCGGATTCCCGGAATGGTAGTGATTAATCGTTTAGTCAGCGGATATGAAAATCGCTGTGTAAGCTTAGATAATCAAAAAGGTACTTTTTTAGCCACAGAAACCCTTATCCATTTGGGACATAAAAATATCGGCTACATTGGTTCAACTCATCAAATTACAGATGAAACAGACAGATTAAAAGGATATTTGACCGCACTTCAACATTATTGTATTGAACCTGAACCGCACTTTATCGCCCATAGTACGCCGGATTTTGAAGGGGGTGAAAAAGCCATGATTAATTTATTAAGTTACAATTCCAATCTCACGGCGGTTGTTGCTTATAATGATGGTATGGCTGCTGGTGCGATTTCCGTGTTAAGTGAAAATAATATTATTGTTCCGAAACAATTTTCAATTATTGGCTTTGATGATATGCCGATTGCCCGTTACCTCATCCCAAAACTAACCACAATTCGATATCCTATTGATTTAATGGCTAATTATGCAGCTAACCTAGCATTAAGTTTGGTAGATAATACTATTGATACACCAACACATTTACAATTTAATCCGACATTAGTAAAACGATTTTCAACCGAAAGACCGATATAATTAGATAAAACTGTGATCAATTCGACAATTTTTAATTATTTTTTTGTAATCGTTTCCATAATTGTGAAAGAGATCACAGTCTTTAAATGAATTTTCTTATATCCTTGCACGCAATCGCTCGTACTAGGTTTTTGCCAATTTCAACGAGCATTCACTACGAGTCCAGTAACGAAGGAGAGTATTTATGAAAAAAGCCGTTTTAAGTGCCATTACATTAGCAGTAGGTTTGGGAATTGCCTCTACTGCGGCGCAAGCAGCCACCCGTATTGGTATAACCATTTACAAATATGATGACAATTTTATGGCATTGATGCGCCAAGAAATTGAAAAAGAAGCGAAACAGCTTAATGACGTTGAACTGTTAATGAATGACTCTCAAAATGCACAATCCATTCAAAATGACCAAGTGGATGTCTTGTTGTCTAAAGGTGTCAAAGCGTTAGCCATTAACTTAGTGGATCCAGGTTCACCAAAAACGATTATCGACAAAGCAAAAGCTGATGATGTACCTATCGTATTCTTCAACAAAGACCCGGGTACTAAGGCTATCAGCAGTTATGATAATGCTTACTATGTAGGAACCGATCCGAAAGAATCAGGTTTAATTCAAGGGGAACTCATTGCTAAACACTGGAAAGCTAATCCGGCTTACGATCTAAATAAAGACGGAAAAATCCAATATGTATTGCTTAAAGGTGAACCGGGACATCCTGATGCAGAAGCTCGTACCAAATATGTAATCGAAGAATTAACCACAAAAGGCATTGAAACCGAACAATTATTTATTGATACCGGTATGTGGGATGCAGCGATGGCAAAAGATAAAACTGACGCTTGGTTATCCAGCTCAAAAGCCAATGAGATCGAAATGATCATCTCTAACAATGATGGTATGGCAATGGGGGCGTTAGAAGCTGTTAAAGCACATGGTAAAAAATTACCGATCTTCGGTGTTGACGCACTACCGGAAGTATTACAACTAATTCAAAAAGGTGAAATCACAGGCACCGTATTAAATGACGGAGTAAATCAAGGTAAAGCAGTGGTACAATTGGCCACTAACCTCGCTGAAGGAAAAGCTGCAACAGAAGGGACCAAATGGGAAATTAAAGACCGTGTTGTTCGCATTCCTTACGTGGGTGTCGATAAAGAAAATTTAAGTGAATTTTTAAAATGATGATATAGGATTGGCAGCGTTTTCAGTTTATTTAACACATTAATTAAACTTGCTGCAATCCCACTTTTTAGAGGGGAGAATTATCTCCCCTTTTATATAGAGGTTGGATATGACTGTTCCTACTCAAAATCAAGATAGCCAAGTGCTACTCACAATGACTAATGTCAGCAAATCCTTTCCGGGAGTGAAAGCATTAGACAATGCCAATCTTACCGTCCGTTCTCATTCGGTTCATGCCCTAATGGGAGAAAATGGTGCCGGTAAATCCACGTTACTCAAATGTTTATTTGGGATTTATGCCAAAGATGAAGGTGAAATTCTCTTTTTAGGTCAACCTGTTAATTTTAAAACATCAAAAGAAGCGCTGGAAAATGGTATTTCGATGGTACACCAAGAATTAAACTTAGTACGCCAACGAAATGTGATGGATAACTTATGGTTAGGCCGTTATCCATTAAAAGGGATTTTTGTCGACCACGGAAAAATGTATCAAGATACCAAAGCCATCTTTAATGAATTGGATATTGATATTGATCCTCGTGAAAAAGTTGCCAATTTATCCGTATCACAAATGCAAATGATCGAAATTGCCAAAGCCTTTTCTTACAACGCCAAAATTGTGATCATGGATGAACCGACGTCTTCTTTATCAGAAAAAGAAGTAGAACATCTATTTAAAATTATCGCCAAGTTAAAAGAGCGCGGCTGTGGCATTATCTATATCTCACATAAAATGGATGAGATTTTCAAAATCTGCGATGAAATTACCATTTTACGCGATGGTAAATGGATTAATACTGTGCCAGTGAAAGGTACGACAATGGAAAGCATTGTGGCGATGATGGTTGGGCGCGAATTAACGCAACGCTTCCCAGAAAAAACTAACACGCCAAAAGAGGTGATCTTAACTGTTGAAAATTTGACCGCACTTAATCAACCCTCGATTCAAGATGTCAGCTTTGAATTGCGCAAAGGTGAAATTCTCGGTGTGGCAGGATTGGTTGGCGCCAAACGGACTGATATTGTCGAAACCATTTTCGGGATCAGAGAATGTCAATCCGGAACAATTAAGCTTAATGGAAAAATTATGCGAAATCGTACCGCACTTGAAGCGATTAACAACGGATTTGCACTGGTGACGGAAGAACGTCGATCTACCGGAATTTATGCTAATTTAAGCATTGAGTTCAATTCACTGATTTCGAATATGAAATCTTATTTAGGTAAACTCGGTTTTTTAAGTAGTACAAAAATGAAAAGCGATACACAATGGGTAATTGATGCAATGAATGTTAAAACACCATCGCATAAAACCGCCATTGGTTCACTTTCCGGCGGTAACCAACAAAAAGTTGTCATCGGACGCTGGCTATTAACACAACCGGAAATTCTGATGCTTGATGAGCCGACTCGAGGTATTGATATTGGTGCTAAATTTGAAATATACCAACTTATTATGGAACTCGCTAAGAAAGATAAAGGTATTATTATGATTTCATCAGAAATGCCTGAATTATTAGGAGTAACTGACCGAATTTTAGTAATGAGTAACGGGCGTGTCGCCGGAATTGTTGAAACCGCAAAAACCTCACAGGAAGAAATTTTGCAACTCGCCGCAAAATATTTATAAGTTGAAAAAGGAAAAGTATTATGTCAGCTTTAAAACAAAACAAATCGCTTGATTTCCTGAAACAAAATGCAATTTACTTTGTATTATTGATCCTTTTAGGCATCATTATTCTGCAAGATCCAAGTTTTTTAAGCTTGAGAAATTTCAGTAATATTTTAAACCAATCTTCTGTGCGTTTAATTATTGCTCTTGGGGTCGCCGGTTTATTGGTAACACAAGGAACTGACTTATCCGCTGGTCGTCAAGTCGGATTAGCTGCGGTGGTCTCTGCTACTATGCTACAAGCCATGGATAACGCCAACCGTGTATTTCCTAATTTAAGCGAAATTCCAATTCCGGTTGTGATCTTGACGGTTTGTGCGGTCGGTGCAGTTATCGGTTTATTCAATGGTTTAGTGATCGCTTACCTCAACGTAACACCATTTATTGCAACAATGGGGACAATGATTATCGTCTATGGGATTAACTCCTTGTATTATGATGCTGTAGGTTCTTCGCCAATTGCTGGATTTAGTGAAAATTTCTCTACATTTGCACAAGGTTTCTTTAATTTAGGTGCCTTTAAACTCTCCTATATCACAATCTACGCCGCTATTGCAGCGTTGTTAGTTTGGATTATGTGGAATAAAACCCGATTTGGTAAAAATATTTTCGCAATTGGAGGAAATCCGGAAGCAGCCCGAGTATCTGGGGTTAACGTTACGCGTAATCTTGCGGTAATTTATATGATCGCAGGTATTTTCTATGCTTTTGGCGGTATGTTAGAAGCCGGGCGGATTGGCAGTGCAACAAAT
Organism: [Pasteurella] aerogenes; assembly: GCA_900637275.1. NCBI lineage: Bacteria > Pseudomonadati > Pseudomonadota > Gammaproteobacteria > Pasteurellales > Pasteurellaceae > [Pasteurella] aerogenes. The sequence continues at coordinate 1,510,252 of LR134362.1, read as the reverse complement.
AACCTAGGTTTTATGTATGAAATGGATGCGATTGCCGCTTGTGTAGTTGGTGGTGTTTCTTTTGCCGGTGGTGTTGGTACTGTTATCGGCGTAGTGACTGGTGTGTTGATTTTCACAGTAATTAACTACGGACTAACTTATATTGGTGTCAATCCATATTGGCAATATATCATCAAAGGCGGCATCATCATCTTTGCTGTTGCCATTGATTCTTTAAAATACGCGAAGAAAAAATAATCGCGATGTTGTCTCTTTTGCTGCCGGTGTGAGCCTTTTGTTCGCGCCGGCTTATTATTTTCTTAAAACCTTTATTTCACCACTTATTCCTCATGGGCGGACATACGAGAGAATGGAACCGAAAAGTGCGGTGCTTTTTTCATTAATTTTATAAGAAGTAGCAATGATGATGGAATAATAAGTGACAGTCACAGTGTTCGTAAAAAGCAATAAGTTTCACGAGATAAGAAAAGCAGACGTAGTGTTAATGACAACCTCTGTTACAAAATACAACAGAAAATGCTTCTTTATCCCCGCGGGTGATAACGTTCATGCAAATGTTTTAAGCGTTCTTTAGCAACATGAGTATAGATTTGTGTAGTGGAAAGATCGCTATGTCCAAGTAACATTTGTACTACGCGCAAATCGGCGCCATGGTTCACTAAATGTGTGGCAAAGGCGTGGCGTAGAACGTGCGGGGAAAGGCTGTTGCCATCAATGTCCGCTAAAATGGCATAATGTTTTATGCGGTGCCAAAAAGTTTGGCGGGTCATTTGGGTGCCTCGTCGGCTGGGAAAGAGAACATCTGAACTTTGCCCGTTGAGTAGCATAGCGCGCCCGTATAAGACAAATTGGCGAACCCAATAATTGGCTTCTTCGCCCATCGGTACGATCCGTTCCTTGTTTCCTTTGCCAATGACCCGTACTACGCCTTGCGACACATTGAGGCTGTCGATAGTGAGCGAAACCAATTCGGTGACTCGTAACCCCGTGGCATACAATAATTCCAACATAGCTTTATCGCGTAATTCCAGAGGATCGTCCACTGCCGGCGTATTTAACAAATCGCTGACTTGTTGTTCGGTTAAATATTTGGGTAGGCGGCTTGGCAATTTTGGCGAACTGAGTATCGCGCTTGGATCATCGCTGCGGTATTTTTCCCGATATAAATATTGGAAAAGCTGGCGCAGCGCACTTAACATTCGTGCAGTGCTGGTGGCTTTGTAGCCTTGTTCTAAACGATCGCCTAAAAAAGATTGTAAATCCAAGGGTTCAAGGCTGGTTAAGGTTAATTGATGTAGCTCTAACCATTGACAAAGTGCGGTCAAATCTAAGCGATAAGATTGCACGGTGTTTTCCGATAATCCTTTTTCCAACCACAGTTCGTTAAGAAATAAGTCAATTAAGCTAAGATCTTTCATCGTGAATTTTCCTACCCGTTTACGCGTTTAAGCAACAATGCCGAGACGTTGCGTGGCGTGAAAAAGAGGGCGAGTAGCGCAAAAAACGCCATCGCAACAAACATTAATGTCGGCGAAATTGGATACAGTACGCCGGATAAGGCGGTCGTTAAGGCAATGGCACCACAGCTTGAGATGCCGCTGTATAAACCTTGTAATTTTGCCATGTGGGTTTGTGGTTGTGTAGTGATATAGCGCACTATCGCATAATGGCTGACAGCATATGTCAGGCTGTGGAACGTTTGGGTAAAGGTGATTAAGGCAAGATTGTCGGTACTGCTGACCAATAACCAACGTATTACGGAGGCGCCAGCGGACAGATAAAATAGCGCGCTGACACTCCAAGTTTTGAATAGCCGAGTGGAGAAGAAAAAGAGTAAAATTTCCGATACCACACTGAGTCCCAATAAGATACTGGTGGTTTGTACTGAAATGCCAATGCTGGTCCAATAAAGCACACTGTAAACATAATAAGCGGCGTGGGAGCTTTGAATGAGCGAAATGGCGATCAATAAACGTAATGTGGTTTTATTTTGTAATAACTGAATAAAAGTTGGGGAATTTTTGACCGCACTTTCTTGATCATCCAGCGGCATTTGGCGCGGTGAGTTCATTTGTAACAAGGAATACAGCAATAAAAGTGCGGTCAAAATAATGACAATATATTGCTCACCGATAATACCGATAATATAGCCAAATCCGGTGACGCCAACCACAAAGGCGACGGATCCGATTAAGCGGGCTTTTCCGTAATCCAAATGAATTTGCTGTTGCCAAGTGCTGGCGAGGGTATCGCTAATGGGGATGCCGGCGGAATTGACCATAGCAAACAGCCAAATCGCAAGGCACAATAACCAAAAACTTTCGGCAACGAAACTCATCAGCAAACAAATGATGAAACTTGCCCATGCCAAATAGCGCAAGGCGTTGATTAAGTGCGAGGCCCGTTTGATCAAAGAGGAAAACCAAATACCGCCAAGGAAACGGAATAAATAAGAGATTGCCATGACAAATCCGATGGTTTCTGCGCCATAGGATTGAGATTTTAACCACACTGGAAAAAAAGGCACAAACACGCCATAGGCGCAAAAATAGCCGAAAAAACTTAGTGCCATCCAGTTAAATGCTGATATTTTCATTAGAATAAGGTTTCCATTTCTTGTGAACGGGCAACGCAGGCTTGCATGGCTTGCTGCACTGTTTCCATCAATTCATGTTGTTGGAAAATATGGATCGCGGCGGCAGTCGTTCCGCCTTTAGAGGTGACATTTTGGCGCAAGGTTGCTAAATCCACTTGCGGATTTTCTATGACCATTTTCGCCGCCCCCAATGCGGATTGTTGTACTAAGTGACGCGCAGTCGTTTCATCTAATTCCATATCTAATAGGGCTTTTTGCATGGCTTCCATAAACAGGAAAAAATATGCGGGGCTGCTGCCGGAAGCAGCAGTGACCGCGTGCATTTGATCTTCATTTTCTACCCAGCAAGTTTCGCCTACTGCATTTAATAAATTTTCCGCCAATTGCTTGTATTCAGCAGAAACTGAGGCCGGTGCATATAATCCCGCCATGCCGCAAGAGACTAATGCCGGAGTATTTGGCATGACTCGCACAATCTGGTTGGCGGAGGGTAAAAGTGCGGTCAATCTTGACACAGAAATTGCCGCAGCAATGGAAATTACTAATTTAGCGGAAAAATCGACCGCACTTAAGGCATGGCAAACTTGGGCGATCACCTGTGGTTTTACTGCAAGTAATACGACTTCTGCGCCTTTTACCGCCGCGATATTATCTTCTGCTACTTGTACGCCACATTGCGCGAATAAATCTCGCTTTTCTTGGTTTGGATCGCAAACGGTGATTTTGTCAGCAGGATAGTTCTGTTTTAATAATCCAAATACGATAGCTTGCGCCATATTTCCGCCGCCGATAAAAGTAATACGTTTAGGTTGCATATTTTCACTCCCGAATAGTTTACAATAATGACATTGTACCGCATTCTTTTCAGGAGAGAATATGATTTGGTTTAAAAATATTATGGCGTATCGGTTGACGAAAAAATGGGAATGGACAGATGAGCAGTTGCAAACACAATTGATGTCATGTCAATTTCACCCTTGCGGACAATCGGATATGCGCAAGTTTGGTTGGAAATCGCCTTTAAAAAACAGTGAGTTATTGTATTTTTCCAATAATAAGCAAATTTTATTAGTTGCGCACAAAGAAGAAAAAATTCTGCCGGCGCAAGTGGTGAAACGTGAATTGGATCAGCGAATTGATGAATTGGAAGCAAAAGAAAACCGCAAGTTGAAAAAAGTGGAAAAACAGGCGTTGAAAGATGATGTGATTGCTACATTGTTGCCGCGTGCCTTTAGCAAAGAACAACAAACCGCACTTTGGATCGATACGGAACACCAATTGGTTTATGTGGATGCGGCATCGAGTAAACGCGCGGAAGACGTATTAGGATTATTACGCAAATCCTTAGGATCCTTGCCGGTTGTGCCTTTAGTATTTGCTAATGAGCCGAGTTTGGTCATGAGCGATTGGATTACACACAACCATATGCCGCAATGGTTAACGTTGTTGGAAGAAGCGGAATTGCGTGGTAGCCAAGATAGCGCGGTTATTCGCTGTAAGCAACAGGATGTGGAAAGTGAGGAAATTCTTTCGTTGTTGCAAGCGGGAAAATGCATTAGCAAATTGGCGTTGGACTGGGACGAACATTTGCGTTTTGTATTGCAAGAAGATTGTACGCTGAAACGTTTAAAATTTGCCGATCAAATTCGTGAGCAAAATGAAGATATTTTAAAAGAAGATGTAGCACAGCGTTTTGATGCGGATTTTATCTTAATGACCGGTATTTTGGCGAAACTTATCGATAATTTATTGGATGAGTTTGGCGGCGAAAAAGCGCGGTTATAAATGCTGATAAATTTATGTTCGTGATAAAAAATTCCCTCACGGAGGTTTGGTGAGGGAATTTTTTTAGTTTTGGAGCATACATTGTTCGGCTAAGACTTCACCCCGCGCATTGCTTAAGGTGCTGTATTCGAGACGTTCTTGCCATTGCCAATGAATATCGGTATATCGCATCCCGCTTTCGGAAATGGTCTGCATCAATTTGTGGGTGGCATTTTCAAAGGTAAGCGAAATTGACTTTAGGTTATTTTTTTTATTGCTAACCAAACTTCTTACTACGCGTACTTCTTTTTGATCTTTGCATAAATACAGATCTGCTTTTCCGGTTTGTACTGATTTGTCAATAGACTTCGGTTTGACGACCGGCGGTTGGTTGATCTCAAGGGGTTCAATTTGAACCCGGCACGCGTTAAGTACAAGCGCTGTGAGTAATAAAAATCCTAATCTAAACATAAATCCCCTTATGACATGATTACAATAGTAACCAAAAGTAAAGAAAAGGTGGGATTATCCCCACCTTTTTATTATTTTTTATATTGATAAGAACCATCAGCTTGACGAATAAAGCGCGCGCCGTTAGACAAGCGCAATTCGTTGACGCGACCTTGGCTGTTAAGCGATACTTGTACTTTATCGCCCGGTTTAAAGCTGCTTAAGCTATTACCGGCACCGTTCGCTTTGGTCATCGCATTCACATCGGAAATATTTAAGCTGTTATCGCGGAATACTTGCATCAATGAAACACCTTGCGGAATGGTCAAGGTTTTGCTGCCAACGGTCGCGCTTTTCACGCTCTCTGCGGCGACTTTACCGGCGGTTGCGCTGCCCACTGGTTTTGCTTCAACGACTGGCGCGCCTTGGCTTTTCGTCACTGGTTTCGCTTGAGTGATCTGCGCTTTCGGTTTTTCAGCTACCGTTGTTGTTTTAGCTTTTTCTACTACTTTTGGTTTCTCTACGGTGGTGGTTTTCGGTTTTTCGACCACTTTCGGCGCCGCTTTTGGTGCTTCAATTGGTTTAACCGGTTCAACCGCTTTCGGTTTTTCTTCTGCTAACGCTGATTTCACTGGCGCAACTGCAGTTGGCTGTTCTGATGGTGCGGCGACCGGTGTGCTAGTTGGTACAGCAGTTTCTGTTGTCACATTATTTGTTGGTGCTGCTGGGGTTAATGCCGGATCTGTCGGCGCAGTAGCGGCTTGCGCTGGGTTAGTGTTCTCAGTCGGCGCTGCCGGATTATTAATATTATCCAATACATTATTTTCCAACGGTTGGCTTTGATCCAAAGATTGGAATTGGGTTGGGATATTTTGGCTGTTTGGTTGTTCAAAGGCATTTACCGTATCGGAACTTGGTTTTAACCATTGCCAAATTAATAAAAGTAAAATGGCTAATAATAACACGATAAAAATGCGACGATATTTTGGTGGTAGCGCTTGTAAAACTGCCCAGTTTTCTGGATTTTTGATATTGTTTGCTGGCGCTTGCGTTTGGGCGGTTGGCGCTTCGTTTGTTTTAGGATTTTCTAGCGTGATATTTTCTTGTGCGCTGACGGACGCCTCTGCCTTGTCGGCATGAATAGGCGTCACCGTTTCTGTCACCACATCGTTTTTGATCACCGTATCATTATTTATTGTCGGCTCATTTTGTTGCGCCACATTTACACTCCCAAAAGTTGGCTCTTTGCGCACATGGAAAGACACTTCGCTTGGATTGTCTTTACGTGAGAAATTGCCCATAAATCCTTTTGCTTTGTTTAACAAAGACGGTTCCGGCGTATGCGGTTTTTTGGGGGTAATAGGTTCCATTTGGTTAAATTCTAAATCCAATTCTTTTTGAGGGTTATTTGGGTTACCGATTTCCGGTTTATTGTTTTCTGTTGTCACAGTTATTACCTTAATGCTAACGAGTAAAAAGAATGCACCTGAAAAGTGCGGTCAATATTTTGTCTATTCTAAAGGATATTTTGCAAATTTCCTATGCTGTGTACAAAGTTTTATTCGCTTCATGGGCAATTTCACGCGCCAGTTTCGGCACCAGATAACCCGAAGTGATGCTTTGTAATTTTTTGTAAATTTTTAATGCCTGCTCATCAGTTTGGTAAAAATGGCTAGCGCCTTCCACTTTATCCAGCAAATGCAAATAATAAGGCAAGATGCCGATAGCAAATAATTTATCGCTAAGTTGCTTTAAAATATCCGCATCATCATTAATGTCTTTCAACAAAACCGATTGATTTAACAAGGTGACATTGGCTTGTTTTAGCGCTTGCATGGCTTGTGCTAAACGCGCATCGATTTCATTGGGGTGATTAATGTGTGTGACCAAAATCATTTGCAGCCGACTTTCTGCCAGTAATTGGCATAATGCTGGCGTAATGCGCTGTGGAATGACAATCGGCAAGCGGGTATGTATGCGCAAGCGTTGTAAGTGCGGTATATTTTCCAGTTGTTTTATGAGCCAATCCAATTCATGATCTTTTGCCATCAAGGGATCTCCGCCGGAAAAAATCACTTCTTCAATTTCTTCATGTTGACGAATATAATCCAACGCTAAGCGCCAATTTTCTTTGTTGCCCTTATTTTCTGCGTAAGGAAAATGACGGCGGAAACAGTAGCGACAATTGATGGCACAACTGTTTTTTACCATAAATAACAAACGGTTATGGTATTTATGCAAAATATTTGGCGCCGCAGTATGCTGCTCATCTAAGGGATCTTTGCTAAAGCCTTCCATGGTTAAAAATTCTTGTCGCGCACTCATAGCTTGCAGAAAAAGCGGATCGCTCGGATTGCCTTTTTCCATTTTTTCTACAAAAGGTAGCGGCACGCGCAAGGGAAATAAACGGCGAGCCTCAATATCTTGTTGAAAGTCAGCTAAGGGCAATTCGAGGTAATTTAATAAGGTTTTTGGATCAGAAATCGCTGTTGCAAGCAAATCGGTCCAATTTTGTTCTTCTCTAATCGGGATATTTTGGGTTAAAATACGCACTTTTATAAAACACACTCTTATTTTGAGGATAATATGGCTACATATACTACCAGTGATTTCAAACCAGGTCTAAAATTTATGCAAGACGGTGAGCCTTGCGTGATCGTTGAAAATGAATTCGTGAAACCGGGTAAAGGTCAAGCTTTTACACGTACACGTATTCGTAAATTAATTTCAGGTAAAGTATTAGATGTGAACTTTAAATCAGGTACTTCCGTTGAAGCGGCAGACGTGATGGATCTAAACTTAACCTATTCTTACAAAGACGATGCATTTTGGTATTTTATGCATCCGGAAACCTTTGAGCAATATTCTGCTGATGCAAAAGCGATCGGCGATGCTGAAAAATGGTTATTGGATCAAGCAGATTGTATCGTGACATTATGGAATGGTGCGCCGATTTCTGTGACTCCACCAAACTTTGTAGAATTAGAAATTATCGAAACGGATCCCGGTTTGAAAGGTGATACCGCAGGTACTGGCGGTAAACCGGCAACATTAAGCACCGGTGCGGTAGTAAAAGTTCCACTTTTCGTACAAATCGGTGAAGTGATCAAAGTGGATACTCGTTCAGGCGAATATGTATCACGCGTAAAATAATGTTTATTGCCTCCTAAGCGACAGCAAAAATGCCGACCGATGAGTCGGTATTTTTTTCGGATCATTATGAAAGTGTGATCTGTATCACAAAATTGTCGCAAGTTTCCGCATTTTAGGAATATTTCCTATTTTTCCTACGTCATTCTCTCAAGGCGATTTTTCCCGCTTTGATTACTATAAGCACATCTTTTTTGAATTAAGAAAAATCGAGGAAATGATGTTTAAATTTTTAGAAGAAGTCAGACGTCCTGTCTTAGATCTTCCTGTGGAAGAAAGACGTAAAATGTGGTTTAAACCGTTTATGCAATCCTATTTGGTGGTGTTTATCGGTTATATGGCGATGTATTTGATCCGTAAAAACTTTAATATCGCGCAAAACGATATGATTGAAACTTACGGATTGACCAAAACGGATTTGGGTTTAATCGGTTTAGGTTTTTCTATTACCTATGGGATTGGTAAAACAGTTGTTTCTTATTATGCGGACGGTAAAAATACGAAGCAATTTGTTCCGTTTATGTTGATTTTATCCGCGCTTTGTATGCTAGGTTTTAGTGCCAGTATGGGTAGCGGCAGCGTGGCATTATTTTTGATGATCGCGTTTTATGCCTTAAGCGGCTTTTTCCAAAGTACCGGTGGTTCATCTAGTTATTCCACTATCACCAAATGGACACCACGCAAAAAACGCGGAACATTCTTAGGTTTCTGGAATTTATCGCACAACGTAGGTGGTGCCGCGGCGGCGGGGGTAGCGTTATTTGGTGCTAACGTATTGTTTGACGGTCATGTGATTGGGATGTTTATTTTCCCATCAATTATCGCGTTAATCGTCGGTTTTGTTGGATTGCGTTATGGCTCAGATTCACCGGAAGCTTACGGTTTGGGTAAAGCAGAAGAATTATTCGGCGAAGAAGTAAGCGAAGAAGATCGCGAAGCAGAAGAAAACCAATTAAGCAAATGGCAAATTTTTGTGCAATATGTGCTACGTAATAAAGTGATTTGGTTACTTTGTTTTGCCAATATTTTCCTCTATATCGTACGTATCGGTATCGACCAATGGTCGCCAGTGTATGCTTACCAAGAATTAGGTTTCTCTAAAGATGCGGCGATTTCCGGTTTTGCCTTATTTGAAGTGGGTGCTTTGGTGGGAACCTTCTTATGGGGATATTTATCCGATTTAGCTAATGGACGTCGCGGTTTAACTGCTTGTATTTCATTGATTTTAATCGTGTTTACCTTAGAGTTCTATCAACACGCTACCAATGAATATATGTATCTTGGCGCTTTGTTTGTCCTTGGTTTCTTGGTATTCGGTCCACAATTACTTATCGGCGTTGCGGCAGTGGGTTTCGTACCGAAAAAGGCAATTGCAGTAGCCGATGGTGTGAAAGGAACCTTTGCTTACTTAATCGGTGATAGTTTCGCTAAATTAGGGTTAGGTATGATTGCCGATGGAACACCGATTTTTGGTTTAACCGGTTGGTCAGGTACCTTTGCGGCATTAGACGCTTCCGCCGTGATTTGTATGGCATTGTTAGTGTTTGTTGCCATTGCAGAAGAAAAGAAAATCCGTAAAAATAAAAAAGCAGCAAAATAAGATAATAATGATATGAAAAGTGCGGTAATTTTTTACCGCACTTTTTTTTACTGATAGAATAAGCCATTGTTAAAAATAAACATAGGATAATGAAATGATCAACGTGGTATTAATTGACGATCATATGATCGTGCGTTCCGGCTTTGCGCAATTGCTTGCTTTAGAAGAAGATATCCAAGTTATCGGCGAATTTGGTTCTGCCAAAGAAACGCGCCAGAATTTACCCCGTTTAAAACCGAATGTTTGTATTATTGATATTTCCATGCCTGATGAAAGTGGATTGGAATTATTAAAAGATATTCCCTCCGGCATTCATTGTATTATGTTAAGCGTCAATGATTCTGAATTAACCGTGAAAAAAGCCTTAGAATTAGGTGCCAAAGGTTATTTAAGTAAACGTTGCAGCCCGGATGAATTAATTCAAGCGGTCAGAACGGTTTATGCCGGCGGAGTCTATTTAATGCCGGAATTAACCGTCAAATTGGTCTCCTCGCGGCACAGTAATCCGATTGAACAATTAACCAAGCGGGAGCGGGAAATTTGCGAATTATTAATTCTGGGATTGGATGCAAAAGAAATTGGCGAGAAATTAAATTTAAGTTTTAAAACCGTACACGTACATCGTGCCAATGCCATGAGCAAATTAAATGTGAAAAATAATGTGGAATTGGCAAATTTATTAAATCAACAACGAACCTAAAATATCACGCACATGAAATCCATTTTTACCGCTGTTTATGCCTGGTTTTTGATCGTTTGCGCCTATTTTTGTTTATGGGTGATTTCCGATTATTTATTGCCGGATGCGCTGTTTGGATTATTATTTTTACCTTTTGCCTTGCGTTGCGGAATTGTGTTGCATACGCCGCTTAAATATTGGATTGTAAGCTATGGGGCGGAATGGTGCGTTTTGATTTTATTGGGACAGTCTTTTCCCGAAAATGATTATTTCAAATTATTTTTATTAAGTGCGGTCAGTTTTCCGTTAATTTATGCGGTTTACCTGTATTATTATGGTTCGCAGTGGAAAATATTTTTGCTGCAATTAGGCTTAATTATTATTTTAAGCGCAATAAATAGTTTAATTATTTTTTCCTCAGCATCTTCCTTTGCATTTTTAGTCAGCTTCAGCGGCGGCATTTTAATTATTCCGGCATGTTATTTAATTAATGATTTCTTATTTCATCGCAAATGGCTGCCATTAACTGCCGCCTTAGTTAAAAAACCAGTGAGCCTAAGAACTAAGCATATTATTATTTACATTTTACTGTTTGTTTTAAATATTTATATTCAAACGACTTTACCGGAAACCTTTTACCGTTTTGCCTTATTTTGTTTAGCAATTCCTATTATTTTATTAGCGTTTCAATATGGCTGGCAGGGCGCATTTTTAGGGACGCTGCTAAATAGTATTGCACTTATCAGTACTACTCATCAATTTTCCAATTTAGCCTTAACGGATTTATTATTATCTATTTCCGCCCAAACCATCACCGGTATTTTTCTCGGGCTTGCTATTCAGCATCAACGCGATTTAAACCACAGTTTATCGGTAGAATTAAATCGCAATAAAATGTTGACACGTCAATTAGTTAATACCGAAGAAACCATTCGTCAAGAAATTTCCCGTGAATTACATGATGAAATTGGGCAAAATATCACCGCCATTCGCACGCAAGCGAGCATCTTAAAACGCTTGGGAAATCTTCCACAACATGAAAAGATTGCCGGTACTATTGAACAATTGTCCTTAAATATTTATGACACCACCAAAGGTTTATTAAATCGAATTCGTCCGCGTGTATTAGACGATTTGGATTTACATCAAGCCTTACAAAATTTATTTATTGAACTGAATTTTGAAACACAAGGAATTCAGACCGCACTTTATTGGCAAAACGAGAAAAATATTCCCTTAGATCATATTTTAGAAATTACTATTTATCGCTTATGCCAAGAAAGTTTAAATAATATTATGAAATATGCGGCGGCAACGGAGGTGAAAATCAGTATTAGCGTTGCGCAAGAGGTTTCGCTTTATATTGAAGATAACGGGGTTGGATTTGACATGAAAAAAAGCCTAAACGGACCAGGTATTCGCGGTATGCAAGAGCGGGTGAACAGTTTGTGTGGCGCTTTTCATATTACCTCAACGGAAATTGATCAAGATCCCGTACATCATGGAACCCTCATTCGCGTGAGTTTACCTCGGATATAATCTATGAAAAATTATGAAAATATTGACCGCACTTATCGTTACTGGCGATTGCATATCATGCTTGCCATGTACGTAGGCTACGCTGGTTTTTATCTTACTCGCAAAAGTTTTAATTATGCGGTGCCGGCGTTAATTACCGATTTGGGCATTGATAAAAATGACATCGGTATGATGGCAACCTTATTTTATATTACTTATGGCTTGTCGAAATTTTTCTCCGGGCTGTTTTCCGATCGTGCCAATCCGCGGCATTTTATGGCATGGGGTTTACTCATTACTGGCGTGACCAATATTCTGTTCGGTTTATCCAGTTCCATCGTGATGTTTACCTTTTTATGGATCATGAACGCTTGGTTTCAAGGTTGGGGATGGCCGGCGTGTTCAAAATTATTGACCGCTTGGTATTCGCGCAACGAACGTGGATTATGGTGGTCCATTTGGAACACCGCGCATAACGTTGGTGGCGCGTTGATTCCGCTAATTATCGGTTATGTCACCTTGCATTATAACTGGCGTTACGGATTTGGCATTGCCGGTGTAATAACGATTATTATCAGCCTCTTTTTATTTTTACGCCTGCGAAATACACCGGAATCCATGGGCTTGCCGAGTGTGGGCAAATGGCGCAATGATCCCTTAGAATTAGCGCAAGAAAAAGAGGGCCGCCATTTAAGTTGGCGCAAAATTTTACAGCAATATGTATTTTTAAATAAGTATATTTGGTTGTTGGCGCTAAGTTATTGCTTGGTTTACATTGTACGCACCGCTATTAACGACTGGGGCAATATTTATTTAACCGAAAATTATCACTACGATCTGGTTTCTGCCAATAGTGCGTTGTCGCTGTTTGAAATCGGCGGATTTGTCGGATCCTTGGCTGCGGGTTGGGGATCGGATAAATTATCTTCCAGCAACCGTGGTCCTATGGCATTATTATTTGCGATCGGCATTTTCTTTTCGATTTTAGCGCTGTGGTTGATGAGTAAAGAAAATTTGATTTTGCAAGGCAGTGTATTTTTTGCGATTGGTTTTTTTGTTTTTGGTCCGCAAATGTTAATTGGTATGGCGGCAGCGGAATGTGCGCACAAAAAAACGCCGGGATCGGCGACTGGTTTTGTCGGTTTATTCGCCTATTTAGGCGCGGCGATTGCCGGTTATCCTTTGGCATTAGTGATGGAAGCGTTTCATTGGAGCGGCTTTTTTATTGTGATTTCGGCTGCAGCGTTTGGTATCGCTTTGTTATTATTGCCTTTTTTAAAAGCACAAAATTAAAGTTAGGTAACGCTAAATTTCATACTTAGATTTATCGCCAATGTCAAAATGCAGCGGCATGCGCCATTTTTGGATGGCTAAGATGACAAATAGGAGCGCACTGATGGCGGATAACAATTGGCTTAACCAGCTCACCTCAAATTGCAACGAAAACCATAATCCGGCTAAAAAGAGCGGTTGAAAATTTAAACAAAATACGCGAAAGCAGAAATATTCTTTAAAGGCTAATCCACCGAGGGTGAAAAATGCGGCGCCGAGCGCTAGTTCCGATTGTCCAAAAAGCGCACAAAGTAATGCCACCCAGCTTGCCATTTGCAGCAGTAGGCGAAAGCGTTTGAGATAAATGTGCAGCGATGAGGCGCATAATGCCGCTGCAAGCAATATTCCGTTTAGCGCGATGGTAGGCTGGTAGGGTAAAAGTGCGGTCATTATTGCTGCTAAAATAAAACCGCAACGATAGAGAATGACCGTGAGGTAATCCCAGAAATCCATGGGTGAACGAATATGCGGATCAGCCATCTTTTCTCCTTGTGGGTAAAACCATTTTAAAATTGACCACACTTCTGGCTTGCGTGGTCAACGGGCTGAGCGTATCATAACAAGCAACAGACTTAATGATCAACAATCTTATCTTGGAGGATAATATGTTTGCAGATTGGAAAAATGATGTGGCGCACGTAAAACAATCATTTGGTGAGTTAGGGAAAAAATATCCGAAAATGTTACAAGCTTATGGGGCGTTAGACGCAGCGGCGGCGGAAGGCAATGTTTTGGATGCTAAAACGCGCGAACTTATCGCTTTGGCAGTTGCGGTGACCACGCGTTGCGAAAGCTGTATCGGTGTTCATGCCGCGGCAGCAGTCAAAGCCGGAGCAACGGAAGAAGAAGTCGCAGCCGCGTTAGCCACGGCAATTGCGCTCAATGCCGGTGCGGCTTATACTTATTCGTTACGTGCTTTAGAAGCGTTTAACGAACAAAAATAATCGTTACATTTAAGTGAGATCAAAAGTGGGTGAATGCCCACTTTTTGTGTTTAATCGTTCGGCACAAAGCGCAGACCGTTTTCGCTTGCTTCTAATATGGAGGCGGTTTTGCCCCAATCGCCAAGCACAATGCGTGTAAAGTGCGGTGGAATTTGGTGGATATTTTGGCGATGCGTATGCCCGTGAATTAAGAGGTTGACGTCAAATTGAGTAAAAATTTGGCGCACAAAATCGGGATTAACATCCATAATTTCATCAGATTTACGTTGTTTATCTTGTTGGCTTTTGTGGCGAATTTTCTGTGCGATTTTTAACCGCACTTTTAATGGTAAGCACAAAAAGAGCCATTGTCGCCAAGGTTGGTGGACTTTTCGGCGAAAACGTTGATAGGCAAGATCATCGATACAGAGCGTATCACCATGGCACAGTAGCGTTTTTTGTCCGTATAAATCCAGCACGTGGTAGGTGGGCAGCAAAGTCAATCCACATGCTTTTGCAAAGCGTTTTCCAACTAAAAAGTCGCGATTGCCATGAATAAAATAGCAAGGAATATGCTTATCCGTCAGTCGTTTTATCTGCTCTTTCACTTGTTCGATGAGCGGCGATTGCTCATCATCACCAATCCAAAAATCAAATAAATCGCCTAAAATATAAACCGCCTCGGCATCGGGGGCTTGTTGTTGCATAAAATCCAGAAATAAGCGAGTTAAGTGCGGTTGATTTTCGCTTAAATGTAAATCGGCAATAAAATAAGTTTTTTTCATAAGGTTAAATGCGTTATTTTTTGTTTAGATTATCATTTTTTAACGGGATTTATACACAAATTTCCTGATTTTCGCTATACTTGAGTAAATTTTTTTAAGGTATTGATGTATGCTAAAGTTGATTAGAATTATTCTTGTGGTGTTTTGTTGCATCATAATTTGTGTAGTGGGAACGATTTATTCTCTTATTCACTTTAAAAATCCAAGTAATGTAGGCGTGGTTGCCAGTTGGTTTGGGCGTTTGTATCCTTTATTTGGTTTGCAAGTGGAAAAGCGTTTTCCTGCTGATGCGGACAAAGTTGGGCGCTGTATTTATATTGGAAATCACCAAAATAATTACGATATGGTGACTATTTCTGCAATGGTGATGCCGAGAACCGTGAGCGTGGGGAAAAAAAGTCTGATTTGGATCCCGTTTTTCGGCATTTTATATTGGGCGAGTGGGAATATTTTTCTCGACCGTGATAATCGTACTAAGGCGCATGGCACTATGAATCAATTGGCGGAACGCATTAATACGGATAATGTGTCGGTGTGGATGTTCCCTGAGGGAACGCGTAGCCGCGGACGCGGGTTGTTGCCATTTAAAACAGGGGCGTTTTATGCGGCAATTATGGCGGGTGTGCCGGTGGTGCCGGTGGTATGTTCTTCTACCCACAATCAAGTTGATTTGAATCGTTGGCATAATGGTAAGGTGATTTGTGAAATGCTGCCGCCGATCGATACCTCCGGTTACAGCAAAGAAAACGTGCGCGAATTAGCCGAACATTGTCATCAAGTAATGTTACAACATTTGGCGAAATTGGATTCCGAATTGCAGCAACCTCAGGCGTAATTAAAAGACGGATAAAAAGGAAAATAAATGAGTCAATTTTCACGTCGTCAATTGCTAAAAGCGGCTTTTTTAGCCGGTGGAATTTCTGCGCTACCCACACCATTATTGGCAGCAAGCCGCGCGCCGCTTAGCTTTCCACCGCTGATTGAAATTCGACGTGGTAAGCCGATTGTATTAAGCGCCGAAACTACACAAGCGAAATTAGATGGCAGTCGTTATGCCGAAGTTTGGGGTTTTAACGGGAATTATTTAGGTCCGACTATTAAAATTCGTAGTGGCGAGTTCGCTAAACTCAATTATCGCAATGGCATACCGCAAATTTTGTCGCTCAATATTCAAGGATTGCAAGCCAGTGGTGAATTATTGGGTGGCATTGGGCGTCATTTTAAAATGGGTGAAACTTGGGCGCCGATTGTACCGATTAATCAGCCGGCGGCGACATGTTGGTACCATGCTTGCACCCTTGCCAGTTCGGCGTATCAAACTTATCGCGGGCTGCTTGGATTGTGGATTATTGAAGATGAGGAAAGTCGTAAATCATCATTACCGAAAAAATATGGTGTGGATGATATTCCGTTAATTTTGCAAGATGTGCAACTTAATGCGGACGGTGTGCAATTATTTAGCCAAAATCAACCGCACTTTTTAGGCGATCGTTTATTTGTTAATGGACAACAAGCGCCTTATCTGACCGTGCCGCGCAGTTGGGTGCGGTTGCGTATTTTGAATGCGTCCTTATCACGAGGTTATCATTTACACTTTGACGATGACCGTGAATTTTTGTTGTTAGCAAAAGATCAAGGCTTTCTCCCACAAGGGCAAACGCGGACTTCAATTTTTGTTGCGCCAAGCGAGCGTGTTGAGTTGTTGGTGGATTTAAATGACGGAAACAACGTCACCTTAATCAGCGGCAAAAAACGCAGTTTATTAGATAAGTTTACTCAATTTTTTGAAAGTGGCGATGCGCTGATGGACAATACCGTATTGGAATTGCGCCCGGAAGGCATGGCGGCAGCGTTTGCTACGAAACCTGCGTTTCAATCCAATACCACTGCGCCGGCGGTTTTGGCTGCCAAAGGGCAAAAAGAGCGACAATTTCATATTGATGTTTCCAATGCGACTATCAATCAACAACGCCTTGATCCTCGTCGTATTGATGTTAATGCGGTAGTAAATTCAACAGAACGCTGGATTTTAACCGCCAGCCAAGCTACTGGTTTTAAAGTACAAGGCGCACGTTTTGTGATTGAAAGTATCAATGACCAACCCTTAGAGCCAAGTGAACAAGCGTGGAAAGATAGTTTGTGGATTGAGGGAAAAGTACAAATTTTAATTAATTTCCCAAATCTTTCTTCCAATAATCATCCCTTATTTTTCGGTTCGTCCGATTTAATGCTGGCAGATAGAGGTTGCCTTGGCGTGATCATAGTGCAATAACAGTGGTGCAATAACAATAGCGAATATATGATCGAATTAATGTAAAAGTGCGGTCAAAATTTGCAAAGTTTTTAGGGAGAAAATTGAATAAAGCGGTGCGAGAATTCGAATGGCGGTGAGAAAGGGATTCGAACCCTTGATGCACTTTCGCACATACACGCTTTCCAGGCGTGCTCCTTCAACCACTCGGACATCTCACCGTTGAAGACAGAGCGAAAATATAAAGACTTACGTGCAAATCGTCAAGTCTTTTTTTATTTTTCTTGCGTTAGAACATAATTTTTAACCAATATTTCCGCTAAAATAAGCCTCTATGAGTTTTTTGCCCAAATTTGGATTGTAATATGTTAAAAAAATGGTTTTTAACCAAAAATATGTTTCTGGCGGTCACGCCTTTTAGTGCATTGAAAGAAGTTTTTCGTGAAGGCTATGGGCGTAAACATTTGGTGCGCGATATTATCGCCGGTTTGACAGTGGGCGTTATTGCGATTCCGTTATCCATGGCACTGGCGATTGCTAGTGGTGTTGCGCCGCAACATGGTTTGTACACCGCTATTGTGGCAGGGATTGTCATTGCGTTGACCGGCGGTTCTCGCTTTAATATTTCTGGTCCGACAGCGGCTTTTGTGGTGATCCTGTATCCGGTGACGCAACAATTTGGTTTGAGCGGATTGTTGATGGCAACCTTGTTGTCTGGGGTGATTTTAGTTTTAATGGCACTTTTTCGGCTGGGACGTTTGATTGAGTATATTCCGTTGCCGGTTACTCTTGGGTTTACGTGCGGTATTGGGATTGTGATTGCGACCTTGCAAATTAAGGATTTCCTCGGTTTAGACATCGCCGAAATGCCGGCATCTTATGTGGAAAAAGTGCAGACTCTTTTGACCGCACTTCCGAGTATCAATTGGGCGGATACGGCGGTTGGTGTGGTGACTTTGATGGTGTTAACCCAGTGGCATCGATTACGTTTACCCTTGCCGGGACATTTGCCGGCAGTGATGATTGCTACCTTGTTATCTTTGCTATTGATTTATTTGGGATATGACGTGGCAACGATTGGATCGGCGTTTCAATATACGTTAAGCGATGGTACTACGGGATTTGGGATTCCAAATACATTGCCGGAACTTGTGCTGCCTTGGAATATTCCGAATGCACAAGGCGAATTAATTTCATGGAATTTTACCACCTTGCAAGCCTTGTTGCCGGCGGCGTTTTCGATGGCAGTATTGGGCGCGATTGAGTCGCTGTTATGTGCGGTGATTTTGGATAATATGACCGATACTAAACATCATTCCAACAATGAATTGTTGGCACAAGGTTTAGGCAATATTGCCTCACCATTTTTAGGTGGTATTACGGCGACTGCCGCTATTGCACGTTCGGCGGCGAATGTGAAATCCGGGGCAGTTTCGCCGATCTCAAGCGTAGTACACGCGTTATTAGTATTGTGTGCCTTGTTGTTTTTTGCCAATGCATTGTCTTATTTGCCGTTGTCTTCAATGGCGGCATTGTTGTTGCTGGTGGCGTGGAATATGGCGGATGTGCCGCATATTATTCAATTATTACGTCGTTCTGGACCGAATGAAATTGCTGTGTTGGTGACTTGTGTGTTGTTGACCGTGATTTTTGACATGGTTATCGCGATTACCGTAGGCGTTTTATTGGCAAGTTTATTGTTTATCCGTACCATTGCTGAAATGACGAAATCTATTGAAATTGCACATCCGGAAGATTTGCAAAATGTATTGGTTTATCGTATAAGCGGACCGCTCTTTTTTGCTGCCGCGGATAATTTATTTGCCGATTTACACGCGAAAACCGTACATACTGAGCATGAAATTCAACATATTGTGCTGCAATGTGATGCGGTGACGGTGCTGGATGCGGGAGGAATTCATGCCTTAACCCGTTTTGTGCAACATATGTTGCCAGAGCAACAACTTTATATGTGTAATATGCAATTCCAACCATTACGTACCATTGTTAAATCCAACAGTATGACTGAAATTCAGAAAATTAATTTCGCGCCTGATTTGGATGATGTTTATACTAAAATTAGAGCGTTTGAAGCGGCGCAAGGCTGAGTAAGAGAAAATTGCATAAGTTGTAATCAATTATATAAAATTTCTTAATTTATTCGCTAAAAGGGAATAGTTTCGCTTGACTTGTATGTATAAAGCCCTTATCATTCACCTCGCTTAAATCACGGAGGAATGGTCGAGTGGTTGAAGGCACCGGTCTTGAAAACCGGCGAGGGTTTACGCCCTCCGTGAGTTCGAATCTCACTTCCTCCGCCATTAAATTCTGTCTGAAGTCGTAAGTCGATCCTTGCATATATCGCTTACGACTTTTTTATTGGCTTAAATTTAGGTATGGCAGAGAAATATTGCTTATCCTCCCGATATCCTACGTATAAAAAAACTGACTTTGCCATAATAACAAAATCAGTTCTCAAGATTGAAATGTAAGGTTGACTAGATTGCCGATTAGCGACTACGGAAAACGATACGTCCTTTGCTTAAATCATAAGGTGTCATTTCAACGGTAACTTTATCGCCAGTTAAAATACGAATATAGTTTTTGCGCATTTTCCCTGAAATGTGGGCGATAACTACGTGTCCATTTTCCAATTCCACACGAAACATCGTGTTTGGCAAGGTTTCCAAAATGGTGCCTTGCATCTCAATACTATCTTCTTTAGCCATTAAATCCTCTAATGTTGTAACAAAAATTCAAAAAAACGGGCAAATTATACTCTTTTAAAGACCATTCTAAAAGGTTTTTATGGAAGAAAATTGAGGCTATCCTTGATGAAAAGGAACGCGAGTGTAAGAAAGTGTAAATTTGGTGGATATAGCTTGGTTTTTTATAACTTAGGATTTAGAATAGGCGGGTTTAAAGCTATTTTAGTTATTGACTATTGTTACTACTTAGGAGTTCTATAAATGGAGAATATCCAATCTTCCGCTGGGAAGCGTGATGATGAAATCGATCTTGTTGAATTAATCAAAGTTTTATGGAATAAGAAAATTTGGATTGTTCTTTCTACAATTGTTTTTACTGCACTTGCTGCAGTGTATGCATTTACTGCCAAAGAACAATGGACCTCTAAAGCGGAAGTAATTGCTCCTAAAGTAACGGATTTAGGGACATATTTTAATATCCGAAAAGAGTATTCACGTATTTTAGGTGGTGAGTTTGATGCGAATGCGTTGGCTGGCAGTTTGTTTGGTAAATTTAACTTGTTATCTGAATCTTTAGATGAGCGTAGAAAGTTTTTTGAACAATCTAATTTATATAAAACATTGATCGAAGGAAAAGAAGAGCAATCAGCGAGATCTATTTTAGCGGATCTAGTATCTAAAGGTCTTGTTGTTACAAAACCAGATCCGAAAAAAGAACCAGATTTATTAGGACGTAGAATTAGTTTCTCAACAGAAACAGCGGCGAATGCACAAGATGCACTACAGCAGTTTATTGCGTTTACTAGTCAATCTGCTTTTCAGTTGGAATTAGAGAGTTTTTTAATTAATTTTAATGAATTGCTATCTGATTTAAATTATGAAAAAACAAAATTTGAGCGTGATTTAACTATTCAGCGCAAAGTTCAATTAGAAAACTTAACGAATGCGTTAAATATTGCCAAAGAAGCTGGAATTAAAGAATATTCAAAATCGTTTGGTTCTGCGAATAATGAAGCTACTTTGCAAGCTGTTGCGATGTCTGAGGCTAAAATTCCTCTTTCAGATTCAAAATTGAGTGATGGCACCTATCTTTTCATGTTGGGCGAAAAATACCTACAAGCACAAATTGATGTAATTACACAAAAAGGCGTAATTTACCCACCGAGATATTACCAAGTTTCTGAATTGCTAAAAGAGTTAGAACCATTGTTAGTAAAAACAAAAGAAGCTAAGGCTAATGCGTTTAGCTATCAAGCAAGTCCGGATTATCCAGTGGTGAAGGATAAGCCGAAGAAAGCGATTATTTTGGCGATTGGTATGGTTTTGGGTTGTATTTTTGGTTGTGTTATTATGCTAATCCAACAGCTTTTTAGAGAAAGACGATAGGTGGTATTAAGCATTCTCTCATGAAAGGATATAAATCAGTAAAATTTAACTTTGTTATGAATTTTATTCTAACGATGTCGAATTTTCTTTTTCCCTTGATTACTTTTCCTTATATTTCAAGGGTGCTTTTTGCATCTGGTATTGGGACAGTAAGTTTTGCTACTTCTATCATTGCATATTTCTCTATGATAGGAATGATGGGGATTCCTACATATGGAATTCGTGCTTGTGCCAAAGTTAGAGATGATGAAAACAAACTGAGAAAGGTAGTATATGAAATTCTTCTCTTAAATTTGTGTTTTATGTTTTTTTCTCTAATAGTATTAAGTATAGCTATTTTTAGTGTAGAAAAATTATATCAAGAGAAAGAACTTTATTTTATCTTAGCAAGTACCCTTGTATTCAATGTATTAGGAGTTGAGTGGCTCTATAAAGCATTAGAAAAGTATTCATATATAACAATCCGCTCTTTAATTTTTAAATTATGTTCGTTAATTTTATTATTTGTTTTTGTTAAATCCTCAGATGATTACTTAATTTATGCAGCAATAACCGTTTTTGCTACAGTAGGGGCAGGGATACTTAATTTTTTAAATTTAAGGAATGTTTTAAAATTAAGAATTGAACCAAATTTAGATTTATTAAAGCATATAAAACCGAGCTTTAGCTTTTTTTTATTAACAGTATCTATAACTATTTATGCTAATTTAGATACTATTATGTTAGGCCTTTACCAAGGCGATGAAACGGTTGGATATTATACTGCTGCAGTTAAAGTAAAGCAAATCTTGATATCAGTGGTTACTTCATTAGGTGCTGTATTATTACCTCGACTGGCTTTTTATTATGAACATAATCGAATGGATGAATTTAATGACTTAATAAAAAAATCATTAGGGTTCGTACTAGTTATATCTATTCCTTTAGTAGTTTATTTTACCTTAAATGCACAGGATACGATTATATTTCTATCTGGCGATACATTTATTCTATCAATATTACCATTACAACTCATTATGCCAAGTCTATTATTCATCGCATTATCTAATTTAATGGGGTGGCAAATTTTAGTACCAATGAATAAAGATAAACTATTAGTAATATCTACATTGTTGGGCGCTGTTGTCGGTTTAAGTTTAAATCTTGTATTTATTCCTCGACTAGGTGCAAGCGGAGCAGCTATATCTAGTAGTGTTGCAGAGTTTTCAGTTGTTACTATACAGTTTTTTTTCTTGAGAAAGATATTTTTCGATATATTAAAGTCAATATCTCCAAGTATTGGTAAAATATTAATTAGTGTTATTTTATCCGCAAGCACTATATTTATTGTTAATAAGTTTGGGGTGTTTTCTCCATTTTTAAATCTATTAATAACTGGGAGTGTATTCTTTATTTCTTATTTTCTTTTTCTTTTGATAATGAAAGAATATTTTACATTTCAAATAATGAATACCGCTATTTCTAAAATTATAAAGTAAGGAGATACTCTTATGATGATAAGTTATGATTATTTAGTTGTCGGCTCAGGTTTATTTGGCGCTGTCTTTGCAAGAGAAGCGGCTCTTGCTGGTAAAAAAGTAAAAGTGATTGAAAAACGCAGTCATATCGCTGGTAATATCTATACAAAAGAAGTTGAAGGAATTCAAGTGCATGAATATGGTGCACATATTTTCCACACGAGCGATAAAGAAATTTGGGATTATGTGAATCAATTTGCTGAATTTAATCGTTATACCAATACGCCTATTGCGAATTATAAAGGTGAAGTGTATAACTTACCGTTTAATATGAATACCTTTAATAAACTTTGGGGAGTAGTAACACCTGCTGAAGCATTAGCAAAAATTAATAAGCAACGTCAACTATTAAATGGTAAAGAACCAGAAAACCTTGAAGAGCAGGCTATTTCTTTAGTGGGAACGGATATTTATAAAAAACTTATTAAAGATTATACAGAAAAGCAGTGGGGTAAGGCTTGTACAGAGTTGCCTGCATTTATTATTAAGCGTTTACCCGTGCGTTTAACTTACGATAACAATTACTTTAATGACACTTATCAAGGTATTCCTATCGGTGGTTATACACAGATTGTAGAAAAAATGCTTACTCATGAAAATATTGATGTTGAAACAAATGTCGATTTTTTTGCAAAAAAAGAAGAATATCTAACCGCTTATCCTAAAATTGTATTTACAGGAATGATTGATGAATTTTTTGATTATCAATTGGGCGAACTAGAATATAGAAGTTTGCGTTTTGAAACGGAAACTTTAGATATGGAAAATTATCAAGGGAGTGCAGTTGTAAATTATACCGATTCAGAAACGCCTTATACGCGTATTATTGAACATAAGCATTTTGAATTTGGTACACAATCGAAAACAATTATTACCAAAGAACATTCAAAAACATGGCAAAAAGGTGATGAGCCTTATTACCCTGTAAATAATGAAGAAAATAACCGTTTATATGCACAATATACAAAACTTGCAGATAAGCAAAAAAATGTTATTTTTGGTGGGCGTTTAGGTATGTATCGTTATTTTGATATGCATCAAGTAATTGCTGTGGCACTAAAAGTAGTAAGAGCTGAATTAAGTAAAGAGGATGTTTAATTGAAAAACGCCAAAATTATTGTTGCAACGCATAAAGCATTCAATATGCCAAAAGATAAGAATCTTTATTTTCCAGTTCATGTGGGAGCTGAAGGTAAAGAGAATATTGGCTATCAGGGGGATAACACAGGTGATAATATTTCATTATTAAACCCTTACTATTGCGAACTAACTGGGTTGTATTGGGCTTGGAAGAATTTAGATTGTGATTATCTTGGATTAGCGCATTATCGCCGTTATTTAACTTCAAAAAAACAAGCATATCATTCAGATATTAAAATTGATGATGTAATTTTATCTCAAGTGGATATAGAAAACCTATTGAGTAAGTCAGACATAATTCTACCCCCAAAACGTAAATATTATATTGAAACATTATATTCACATTATGCTCATACCTTTGATGGAGCTCATTTGGACTTGGCTCGAGATATTATCCAAAAAAATTGTCCTGATTATATTGAATCTTTTGATAAAGTGATGAAGCAACGTAGTGGTTATATGTTTAATATGTTTATTATGAAAAAAACGTTGGTAGATAAATATTGTCAATGGCTATTCCCTATATTAGATGAAATGTATAAACAAATTGATCTTTCAAAATATACAGATTTTGAAGCAAGGTTATACGGACGAGTCAGTGAACGTCTTTTTAATGTTTGGTTAGATCACGAAAATCTCAATAGTATTGAAGTGCCATTTATATATATGGAAAAAATAGATTTATTAAAAAAGGGTAAATCATTTTTGATGGCGAGTTTCTTTGGTAAGAAATATCAAAAAAGTTTTTAATGTATACTACTCATTAAATTGATACTTTTACTTAAGTTATGAAAGTTAGTATATGGAAAATGGCAGGGTATTCAAATGTCAAATCAAATATTAAAATTAATTCAGAGAAAAGAACTTAATATTTTTAAAGAATTTATAAGAGTTTGTAATAAACATAATCTTAATTACTATATATTAGGAGGAACCTTACTGGGGGCTGTAAGGCATAAAGGTTTTATCCCTTGGGATGATGATATTGATATTGGTATGCCACGCCAAGATTATGAAAAATTAATGAGAATTGATGCTAGTGAATTTCTATCACCATATAAACTCGTGAGTGAAATGAACACTCCTAGTTTTACAAAGGCTTTTATGAATTTGCAAGATTCGAGCACAAAACTTATTATGACATATAGTAACGAAGAATTAGATGCAAGCTTATGGATTGATATTTTCCCAATTGATGGGCTTCCGAAGAATCCAATAAAAAAATGGTTACATGAACAAAATTATCTTTTTTCGCGAATGTTAGTTCAATTATCTCAATTTGATAAAATTGTAAATCAAAACAAGCTAGATAGACCATTTATCGAAAAGTTAATTATTAAATTAGCATCAGTAATAAGTATTGAAAGAATATTAAAATATGAAATGTGTCAAAAGAGATATTTATCAGTTATCTCTAAATATGATATGAACGAATATTATTCCGGTAATTATACAGGGGCTTATAAATTAAGAGAGTTAGTTCCTACAGAATATTTCGGTGATGGCGTTATGTTACAGTTTGAAGATATTCAAGTAAGAGGGCCACAAAAATACCACGAATATTTAGAAGCGATTTATGGTCAGAATTATATGCAACTACCGCCTGAAGAATCTCGAGTTCCTCACCAATATCATATTATAACACTGGGTGAAGAGTATGAATAATTTAAATAAGGCAATAAAATTCTATCAAGATGTTAAAAGTAAAAGAGGGTATTTTCCAGATAATGTTCTATTTTGGCAATTATTTGGGAAGTTTTCACCAGCTCTATTGAGAATTATCGGTACGAAAAATGTTCAAATAATTTGTAATAAAAGGCATCAAGTAACACTAGACTTCTTAAAATCTAAATTTTCAGCTTTCCTTAAAGATTATCACTTTTATAAAAGTGCGGTTGATAATCAAAAAATTATTTGGTCTTTATGGTTGCAAGGATATGATAATGCACCAGAACTTGTGAAAGCTACATTAAAATCGAGTAAGAAGTATGCAGAATTACATGGATATAGATTTATACTGCTCGACGAAGAATCAGTACTAGAATACGTTGAATTACCAAAGTTCTTATTAGAAAAAAGAAAAAAAGGTTTAATTTCACATACGGCATTTGCTGATTTATTGAGAGTAGCTTTGTTATCAAAACATGGTGGAGTCTGGATTGATTCTACAGTCTATATAGAGCAAGATTTCCCAGTAAGTGAGTTAGAAAGAACTTTCTTTTCTTTAAAAACCGGTGAATATGAAGATTTTTCACCAAATGTGGCTAAAAATAGATGGAAAACATTTTTACTTGCTGGTAATAGTGTACTTTTCACATTTGTTAGAGATTTCCTATTTGAGTATTATAAAAAATATGACTTATCAGTTGATTATTTACTGATTGATTATGTATTTGAGTTGGGTTATCAATTAAACCAGAATATTAAAAGTGATATTGATGTAGTACCTATTTCTAATTTGAATTTATTTTGGTTAGAACGAAATTTAGGTTCTTTGTATGAACAAGAGAAATGGGCTCAAATTACTGAAAATACCCATGTGTTTAAAACAACATATAAGTTACCAAATGAAATATTGCATAGTAATAATAGCTTTTATAAATATTTACTGATAAACAAATTATAATGAACAAGGAAAAATAATGGATTTAATTAGTATTGTTATTCCTGTATATAACGTTAAAGATTATTTAGAAAAATGTTTTGAATCAGTTATAAATCAGACTTATAAGAATATTGAAGTTATTCTTGTTAATGATGGTTCAACGGATGGAAGTGGGGAACTTTGTGATGATCTCGCTTTGAAAGATCCTAGAGTTGTTGTATATCATAAAGAGAATGGAGGTTTATCCTCAGCAAGAAATTTAGGTATTGATAAAGCTAAGGGGAATTATATTGGCTTTATTGATAGTGATGATTATATTGATTTGGATATGTATGATCTATTATACAGGAATATTAAAAATGATAATGCAGATATTGCTATGTGTGGTTTATATAATATTCACGCTACAGCTCAACAAAGCCAAGAGAAGAATATTCAGCATTTTGTTGTTGAACCTGAGAGGGCTATTCAAATTGTATTAGATGCTAAATTGACTTCTGTTACTGCAGTTAATAAGTTATATAAAAAAGAGTTATTTAATGACTTAAAATATGAAGTAGGTCGAACTTCAGAAGACGCTTTCATTATTGTAAAGTTGTTAGATAAATGTAATAGAATATCAATAACAAATGAGAGAAAATATTACTATTTTCATAGAACAGGTAGCATAACCAAACAGAGTTTTTCAATAAAAACATTAGATGTTATTGATGCGTATAAGCAAAACTTAAATATTATAAAGAAAAAATATCCACGAATTATAGATAGTGCTAAAAGAAGATTATGCTGGTCTTATTTTTATGTTTTAGATTCTCTTGTTATCTCTGACAGATTCTTATCAGAAAGAAAGCTAGTTGCCGACCTTACTCAGGAGCTTAAAAAATATAATAAATTAATTCTTACATCTCCAAACTTTAGAATTAATAGAAAGCTAATGTTTTTAGCTTTATATTTTAATGTGTATATATATCGTTGGGCAGTAACCCTTTTCAAACATAGAAATAATTAGGTTGATTTTATGACTAAAGTATTAAGTATAGTTGTTCCTTCTTACAATGCACAGTATTTTTTATTGGAATCAATTCCAACTATGGTTTCTATTCCTAACAGAGAGCAATTGGAAGTTGTTATAGTAAATGATGGTTCTAAAGATGATACATTAGCAGTGGCCAATAAATTTAAAAGTGACTTTCCAAATATTATTACTGTTATTGATAAAGAAAATGGTGGACATGGCTCAACAATTAATGCAGGTATTAGAGTAGCTAGAGGAAAATACTTTAAGGTTGTTGATGCGGATGATTGGGTTATTCCTGAAAATTTAGCCGATCTTGTTAGTTATTTAGCATCTATTGATGATGATCAAGTTATATCTCCTTTTATTAAAATATATATGGATACTTCTGAGCAAGAAGTTGTTTCCTATAATGTACTCTTACTTAATCAAACCTACCAGTATGAGAAATTTTTGAAAGAAATTAATTGTATTCCTTCGATGCATTCAATCACGATAAAAACCGAAATTTTACGAAAAAATAATATTTTTATTGATGAAAATTGTTTTTATGTTGATCTTGAGTACAATACGTTTCCTATGCCATTTATAAAAACAGTATCTTATTTTGATAAGCCTGTATATAAGTATCGTTTAGGTATGCCAAATCAAAGCGTTAATATAAATAGTTACATTAAAAATGTGAGTATGCATAAAAAAGTAATTTTTTCTCTAATATCTTTTTTTAATAATTATAATTCAGCTAGTAAAATTGAGTATGAGCTATTAAAAAAACTTATTTTAGAAGTTATTTCAATTCACTCTAATATTTATCTTGCGATGTCAGATACTAGAAAAGCAAAGGTCGATTTTTTACTTTTTGAGAAAGAACTCAAAAGCAAGAACCCTTTGTTTATTCAGTTAAGCACAGGGAAAAAACTCTTAATATTAAGAAAAAGTAATTATACATTTTTCAGTATTTTGAGCTATTTCTATAAAATAAATATTAGGAAATAATTTTTTGGTTAAGATGATGTTGGCTAAAGCATTAAATTCATTTTTAGAGTATTTGTTATGTTTCCTAATTCTAGTCACCATGAGAAGCGTGTTTGTTCATGTGTTTGGTGACGAGAATCCGGACAGACTTTTTCGTATTCTTATTTTTCTAAATGTTATATCTCTTATTTTAATAAATATAAAGTCTTTCTATTTGCATAAAAAAGAGTTGATAGCTTTTTTTATTTATTTGTTATTTGTAGGTATGTTGTTATTTTACAATACGTTTTTAATTGTAGATGGATTGCTTAGCTATTTCTTTAACTTAATCTTATTATTACCTAGTTTTTGGATTTTAGTTAGTATTTATTTAATAAACCATAAAATAGATAAACTTTTTAAAAAGTTTATCCAATTAGTTTTACTTATTTGTAGTGTCTCATTGATTTTTTGGTTCTTTGGAAGTATATTGCATATTATTCATCCAACAATGGAGCTCCCTGTAACTTGGGCTACAGATATGGATTTCTTACCCATTAGAGGATATTGGGGTGTTTATTTTGAAACTCAAGAAATTTATTTATTAGGATTTTCTGGATGGCGCAATACAGCCTTTTTTGTAGAAGGTCCAATGTTTAATTTTATTTTGGTAATTACTCTTGCATTACTCTTGTTTTTAGATTATGAGTATAAACTTTATAAGATTTTACTTATACTTTTAACTATAGGAACAACGTTTTCTACTACAGGTATTTTTATTTCGGCTCTCCTTGTTCTTTATAGAATCTATTTTGTAGGGAAGATGACAAGGAATAATTTATTGATACTTATTTTTTTTAGTCCAATTATTATTGGTTATACCTTGTCTTTTTTATATGATCTGGGGTTGGATAAAGCTAAAACTAGCTCGGCATTGATGAGAATTGATGACATCTTTGCAGGTGCAAAAGCATGGGTAGATAGCCCATTTTTAGGACATGGATATCGTAATCTTGAACCTATTATTCAGTATATGAATATGGTATTTAGACCTAATGTAGGATATAGCAATGGGATTTTTAGTATTTTAGTACAGGGTGGCGTAGTATTATTTTTATTATGCTTTCTACCATCTCTATTATTATTATGTAAAAAAACAGTATCTTATATTAAATTTCTTATTTTACTTTGGTTAGGCTTGTTATTTAGTACAATTATTGACACTACACCACTATTCTTGTTTGTTTGTGGACTATCATACTCTATACTTTTTTATAAAAGTAAATAATTAATATTGAGGTTAATTATGATCTACGCAGGTATTTTAGCGGGTGGTAAAGGCACTCGTATGGGCATTACTGATATGCCAAAACAATTTTTAGAGCTAGGCTCAAAGCCGATTTTGATTCATACTATTGAAAAATTTTTGCTAGTACCAGATTTTGATAAAATTGTATTAGGTATTCACCCTGATTGGGTTACTTATACAGAAGATTTATTAGATAAGCACTTAAGTCAGTATCTTGATAGAATTATTATTACTGAAGGTGGTCATGATAGAAATACGACTATTGAAAATATTATCAAAAAAATTGATTCTATTAAACCAATTACAAAGGATGACATTATTGTCACTCATGATTCTGTACGTCCATTTGTAACGGTTAGAACTATTAAAGATAATATTGAACTTTTAGCTAATAATGATGCTGCTGATACAGTCGTTGAAGCAACAGACACAATTGTAGAAAGTCAAAATAACACTATTATTACAGATATTCCTGAGCGCAAATATCTTTATCAAGGCCAAACACCACAAACTTTTAGAATGCAAGAATTCTTGGAGCTATATTATGCATTATCTGAAGAGCAAAAAGAAATTTTGACAGACGCTTGTAAGATTTTTGTAATTAATAGTAAAAATGTTGCATTAGCAAAAGGTGAATATTCTAATATTAAAATTACTACAGTTACTGATCTCAAAATTGCTCGAAGCATGCTAGAGGAGGTGTAAATGCTTAATCAAGTGTTTCAACTTGTGAGACCTAAAAATATTACTATTAAATATGAAGATATTTCAATTAATGAGAATAATAAGGTCTTGATAAAGCCATTGTATATGGCTTTGTGTCATGCAGATCAGCGTTATTTCCAAGGAAAACGAGATCCTAAAATTTTAGCAAAAAAACTTCCTATGGCATTAATTCATGAATCTTGTGGTGTTGTAGTTTCTGACCCAACGAATACTTTTCCTGTGGGCCAAAAGGTAGTGATGATTCCAAATCAGCCTCCGAAAGCAAGTGATGAATATTTTTATGAAAACTATATGAAAGACACGCGTTTTCTTTCGAGTGGTTTCGATGGTTTTATGCAAGAGATTATACAATTGCCACCAGATAGGGTCGTTAAATATGACGATATAGAAGACTCTGTTGCAGTTATTTCAGAGTTTGTCAGTGTGTGTATGCATGCAGTGGCTCGTTTTGATATTATTGCCCACCCTAGACGTGAACAAATTGCAATTATTGGAGATGGTAGTTTGGGATATGTTACTGCAACGGTTTTAAATTATCTCTTTCCAGATATACAAATTACGGTAATTGGTCGTAATTATGAAAAATTAAATATGTTTAACTTTGTTGATTCAACTTATTTAACAGCTGATTTACCAGAAGATTTATCTTTTGATCACGCTTTTGAATGTTGTGGTGGCTCAGGTAGTGAATATGCGATCGATGATATTATTAAGTATATTAATCCACAAGGGACAGTTATTTTAATGGGAGTGAGTGATAATAAAATTGCCATTAATACAAGAGAAGTGCTTGAAAAAGGCCTAAGTGTAATTGGGTCTTCTCGCTCTGGTCGTATTGATTTCGAAAAAGCTGTTGAGATGATGTCTAATAAACGGATTCAAAATCGTTTAAAAAATATTATTTTCGAAGATGAGCCTGTTAAAAATATTAATGATATTTATCGTGTATTTGATACAGATTTAACAACTTCATTCAAAACAGTTTTTAAATGGAATATGTAATGAAAGTTAATAAGCATGCATACTTAATTATTGCTCATAATCAGTTTGAACAATTAGCTTTTTTAGTTTCGTTACTAGACTATACTTATCACGATATTTTCATCTTAATTGATGGGAAGGCTGATTTTTCATCTGAGTGGGAATGTAAACTTAAAAGTACAGTGAGTAAATCGTCTATTTTCTTTGTTGAACGTCGTAAAATTTATTGGGGAGGATATTCTCAGATTGAGGCAGAATTGGATCTTTTTGAAGTCGCTACGAGTAAAGGTGATTATAGCTATTACCATTTAATATCCGGTTCTGATTTACCTTTGGCTAGTAATGAAGATATCTATATATTCTTTGAGCAAAATCAAAATAAAATCTTTCTTTCACTAGTTGATGATTCTATTGCACTCAACAATAAAGTTGAAGAGAGATTGAAATACTATCATTTCTTTTCAGATATTAGTTCACGAACTTTTTCTAATAAAATATTAAGAAAATTATTATCAGGATATCGTTATCTTGAAAAACATATACAATCTTGGCTAGGTATCGATCTTCTTAAGAAATATAGTTTAAAGGTAGGATACGCATCAAATTGGGTTAGCTTAGATAAAGAAAGTATATCTCGGATATTAGCTGAAAAAGATTTTATCCAAAGAGCATTTAGATATTCAATATTAGGGGATGAAATTTTTCTTCCAACTATGTTATTAAAGTTAGATATGATGGGAAAAATCTATTTTTCAGAGAAAATTCAGGATAAACCTGAAGATTTTCAGGGAAACCTTCGTTATATTAATTGGTGGGATGGTTCTCCACATACTTGGACATCTTCTAAATGGGATTTAGACCAACTACTTAATGCAAAATCAAAGGGGCATTTATTTTCCAGAAAATTTGATTTAGCAAAATATCCTGAGGTGGTTTCATTTATTCAAGAATTACATAAAAAGTGATAAGTTCGGTATTTTAAATTTAAAGTAAGTTGATTTTTCTTTGATAAAAGAAGTAATTATATGAAATATTATTTTTGATTCGCCAGGTAAGGTGAATAATAAGGAGCTTTATGAATAAAGTAATATTAAGTAAATTTTTACTTTTATGTGGTGATTTTATATCACTCTTAGGGGCACTTTTTATTGCGCTATTTTTACTGTCTTTCTTTGGGGAAGGGCGAGTTTATTTTCCCCTTGAGCAAGTTGATGACTACATACGGGTGCATTTATTTACTGCTTTAGTTTGTGTTACTTGGTTTTGGATCCGATTGCGTCATTATACTTACCGAAAACCATTTTGGTTTGAATTAAAAGAGATTTTTAGGACGTTATTAATTTTCTTTATTATTGAATTGTCAATTATTGCGTTGTCAAAGCTTTATGTTTCGAGAACATTATGGGTTCTTACATGGATTGTCATTTTTATACTTACTCCTACATTTCGAATTTTTTTAAAGAAAATATTAATAAAATCAGGTTGGTACAAGAAACATACGGTTATTATTGGTTCTGGAACAAATGCAAAAGAAGTTTCAAAGGCTTTAAATACTGAAACTTATTTAGGGTTTTATTTACGCTATTTTGTATCTTCTGATGAGATTAAAGAGGATGATATATATGGAATCTCAATTGTTAATATTCAAGGACAAGATTTATTAAAATCACTAAATAATATAGATAAAACAAATACTCAGTTTATTTTAGCATTAGATGATGAAACAATGTTAGACTATTGGTTAAGATATTTAGCAAGAAATAAATGTCGTTCGGTGTCAGTTATCCCAAATATACGTGGTGTCCCTTTATATGGCACAGATATGTCTTTTTTATTTAGCCACGAAATGTTATTACTTCGTATTAATAATAACTTAGCCAAACGATCTTCGCGTATTTTAAAACGAACAATGGATATTATCGGATCACTTGCAATTATTACCGTACTTTCTCCTGTCTTATTAATACTTTATTTCTTAATCAAAAAAGATGGTGGTAATGCCATTTATGGGCATCCACGCATTGGACGTAATGGTAAAGAATTTAAATGCTTAAAATTCCGTTCAATGGTAGTCAACTCTAAAGAAGTTTTAGAGCATTTGTTAGCAACTGATCCTGAGGCTAAGGCAGAATGGGATAAAGATTTTAAACTGAGAAATGATCCTCGCATTACGAAAGTGGGGGCGTTTATTCGTAAAACAAGTTTAGATGAATTACCACAGCTATTTAATGTGTTAAAGGGCGAAATGAGTTTAGTCGGTCCACGCCCAATTATTAAAGATGAGTTAGAGCGTTATGAAGAGGATGTGGATTACTACTTAATGGCAAAACCTGGGATGACAGGGCTTTGGCAAGTAAGTGGTCGTAATGATGTAGATTATGAAACTCGCGTTTATTTTGACTCTTGGTATGTAAAAAATTGGTCTCTTTGGAATGATATTGCTATTTTGTTTAAAACCGTAAATGTTGTGTTAAGAAGAGATGGGGCTTATTAATATGAATGAAAAGTTAAATAATATTCAAGGATTAAGATTTATTGCTTTTACCTTAGTGTTTTTTAATCATTCTTGGAGTTTAATATCTTCTGGAAAAATATTTGATTATGGTGCAAGAGGAGTTGAGATATTTTTCATTCTATCAGGATATTTAATTGCCTACAATTATTCATCACGAATAAACAATATAAATAATACTAGTTGGTTATCTTGTTTATATTATTTGAAGAGTAAATTGAAAAAATTTTATTTTCTACATTTGTTTACATTTTTTATAGCAGTATATGTATTAGGTAGTAATTTTACAAACAATTTTGAATATGTAACAAATGCTTTACTGACTCTTTTAATGCTAAAAAGTTGGTATCAACCTGCAATGTTTAGTTTTAACGGAGCAACTTGGTTTATTTCAAGTATGTTGTTTTGTTGGCTTTTTGTGCCTAAAATAGCTATATTCTTTAAAGATAAGAGTAATAGTATATTGTTTTTTTATTTTATAATACTATTTTTAATAAAGCTAACTATTGATACTCTTGTCTTTAGAAATGGGGTGAGATTACCAGAGACAATTTCATTATATGTTTTTCCACCATATCGATTTATTGACTTTTTATTAGGATATCTTTCCTTTTTATTATTTAGAGATTTTCAGTTGAGAAACTCTTCTTTTATAAAGATTAGTTTTCTACAATCTATTTTTCTAATTGTTATTCTTTTTGTTTATATAAAAATGAATAATTCCTTTTACTATTCGCAATTTCTTGTTTTTGATGTTATCTTAATTCATCTGGTATTTGTTAGAGGTGGGGTCTTTGATTATATTCTTGGCAATAGATTGTTTGTTCATTTAGGGAATATTAGCTTCGAACTCTATATTCTACATGGTGAAATCATTGCTCTTTTGAAAAAATGGCTATTACCTTTAGGAGTTGGTAAGTTAACTATATTTTTATTAGTAATTGGTATAACTATGTTATTAAGTGAATTTTTCTATTGGCGCCCGGTAAGAAAATTTATTACAGATAAAATATGGAGTTTAGGGCGACCATGAAACCCTCTTTCTTTTAAAGAACATTAAAAAATACATGAACATTCTCATCACCGGCGGAGCCGGTTTTATCGGCTCAGCAGTCGTTCGCCATATAATTAACGACACTCAAGATTTGGTGGTTAATGTTGATAAGCTAACCTATGCAGGCAATTTAGAGTCACTCGAATCTGTTGAAAATAACCCTCGTTATGCCTTTGAGCAAGTGGATATTTGCGATAAAGCCGCATTAGAACGAGTATTTGCTCAACATCAACCTGATGCGGTAATGCATCTTGCGGCAGAAAGCCATGTTGACCGCTCTATTGATAGACCAGTGGAATTCATTGAAACCAATATTGTCGGCACCTATACTTTATTAGAAGTTGCACGTAGCTATTGGAATAACTTACCTGAAGAAAGAAAATCAGCTTTCCGTTTCCACCATATTTCAACTGATGAAGTGTATGGCGATTTGGAAGGTACGAATGATCTTTTCACTGAAAATACGCCTTATGCACCGTCAAGTCCCTATTCTGCGTCAAAAGCCTCAAGCGATCACCTTGTTCGCGCGTGGTGGCGTACCTATGGTTTACCTACTATTATCACTAATTGTTCCAATAACTATGGACCGTTCCATTTTCCTGAAAAACTGATCCCGTTAATGATTTTAAATGCATTGGAGGGTAAAAAATTGCCGGTGTATGGCAATGGGCAGCAAATTCGTGACTGGTTATTTGTGGAAGATCACGCCCGAGCATTATATAAAGTAGTGACCGAAGGCAAAGTGGGCGAAACCTATAATATTGGTGGGCATAACGAGAAAGCCAATATTGAAGTAGTACGAACAATCTGTGGTTTGCTTGAAGAATTGGTGCCAAATAAACCGGCGGGTGTAGAAAAATACGAAGATTTAATCACTTACGTCACCGATCGCCCGGGGCATGATGTACGTTATGCCATTGATGCGACCAAAATTGGCAAGGAGTTAGGCTGGGCACCACAAGAAACCTTTGAAACCGGTATTCGTAAAACGGTAGAATGGTACTTAAATAATCAAAAATGGTGGAGCCGAGTGTTAGATGGTTCTTATAAAAGAATAAATTAGTAGGAGTTATAACTAGTTAGATTTGTTTAGGATTAAAAATCTTTCATCAAAGAAACAAGTTATTATTCTGATAAAAAATTATATCTATTTAATTTAACTAAAGATAGATTATTGATTTGTGGCATCACTGGAGTTTTCTAAGATAATGTGTTTAGGAAATTTACTTATTGATATTTTTGTATGTTAATATGATGAAGTTGAAAACTATATAAGATAAAATTAATAAAGTAATATTTGGGGACTATCACTAGATTTGAGTTTATATAAATGTGAGGGGATATGCGTAGTTTTGTTATAGGATATACGACAACTAATGGTAGTACAACTTCAGGAAGGGTAGATGCCAATATACATATTAATTTATGGGCGCATGCTAATGGAGATAATATTAACTATTATTTTGATTTTGGTTTTATGGTAGAGGATATTTCCATAATAAAAGAGATTATTCTTTATTGTCCATTTAGAATAAGTAAAGTTAGTGATTTAGGAAAATGTTTATCACAAGATCGGAATTTACTTGGGGCAATATTTAATCAAAAATGTGAAATAAACAGCTATGAAGGACAACGAGAACGAATTGTATTAAAATCAGAGGAAATAGAAAATAATACAGATGAGTCTTTTATTCTCTATAAACTCTCAGATTCTAAATTTAATCATTCTTATATTGATGATGGATATTCTAAACTGACTATTGACTGTGATGCAATTTTATCACAAGCTGAAATAGATAATGAGCAGCGATTAAAAGATAATAAAAAATATTATTTTAGATTACGTATTAAGCCAGAGTCAGTTCATAATTTTATTAAAATAGAGAATAGTAAATTTAATATATTGAGAGATCCATCATTACATATAACAGAAATTATTGATTTTAGAATTAATGAGCTACGTTCTTGTCCAGATGAACTTAAAGAAGACTTTTTAACCAAGAAAACATTTAAAATAAAAAGTGTACATTATTTGATAATTCGTTGTTCTACAGATGATTTTATTAATGTAGATGGAAAGAGCGTTACTAGTCGACTTTTAGAAAATGAGATATGGCAAGATTATTTACCTGAAAATGATAAAAGAGATATGATAGCCTATCATTTTAAACAAAAAAGTAAAAATGAAGGAGGTGACTCAGGGATTATTCACTACACTAATCTATCCCAGTTTAGGTACTTATCTGATGTGCCTAAACGTTTAGTTTGTTATGTTTTTATTGGTGTACTAATTGCAATTTTTACATCTTTGCTCTATGATTGCGCTATTATTCCCCTCTTTAAAATTATGAAAGCATATATAAGGGATATCATATGAAAAATACGTGGGAAATTTTGCCATTCTCTCATATTGCTCCTAGGATACTGAAAGATAATTTTTTAGATTTAACTGCGAAATTTTTGATCAGTCATTCGATATTGCCTTCCGAAGATATTTATCCGGGAATTTCAGTATGGTTTGATAAAGTTAAGCAAGAAGCGATTGATACACCAAACCAGCGTGAAATATTCCTAGTTATCACCAATGAAGGGGCCATCCTCAAAATTATTGCTATATTGATTGTAAAAAATAAGGATGAGGAGAAAAAAATTTGTACTATCCGTGTTGATGAGCGTTATCGTAAACAGGGGATCGGGACTGCTTTGTTTGCAAAGGCGTTTGAGTATTTAGATACTAGAATGCCTTTAATCACAGTATCTGAAGAATGTTGCCCTTGCTTAAAATACTTGCTGAATAAGTACAATTTTAAGGAAACATCTCGACGGTTGAATATGTATCGTACGGGTAAAATTGAATATATTTATAATGAAAATATTGTTATCGATTAACCCCGAGTATGTAGAAAAGATATTTTTGGGGGAAAAGCTATACGAATATCGTAAGTTACTACCTAAAAAGAAAATATCTACTGTTGTGATTTATGCAACTCGTCCAGTTTCAGCTATAGTGGGGGAGTTTGAGGTTAAAGATATCTATAGCTTTTCTCCGCAAATATTGTGGGATAAGACTAAGCAATATTCAGGGGTTAGTTCGCAATTTTTCTTTCAGTATTTTAAAGGTAAAGAGATTGCTCATGCTTTCAAGGTGGGGGGTGTCGTCCGATATTCAGAGCCTAAAAAATTAAGTGATGTGCTTTACTCTAACGTTCCCCCACAATCTTTTTGTTATCTTTTGTAAAATTATTTTAACGCTCTTTCCTCGTATGAAGAAGACGTTTTGCTTGCTTTACAAACTGTTAATAGTCAACTTTTTACTAATTAACTCATTCTAACAAATGATTTTGTTTAACCATATATAAGTTTATCTTTGATCTTCAATTGCAGAAAGTGCGGTCACTTTCTGTTTATTTTTTTACGGGTTTTATTCGGTTTTTGAGTTCGTTTTAAGCATGGCATAAAACAATATAATTAGGAAGAAATAAAATAACGAACCTGAATTGTGTGCCAAAAAGGTTTGGCTTAAAAAATAGAATATAGTAGATAAAATATGGGTGGCGCCAAGGATCGCAATACACTTCGTTTCTAAAGTTAACGCATTGATTTGGCGTAAAAATGCACGGAATGGCACAAAAATAATCAGTAATAAACCGATGAATCCAACTAATCCTCGTTTTACCCAGGCGTCGATATATTGATTGTGTGCATCATTAAATTTCAAGGTCGATTTTGCCATGGTTTTTTGCGCAACTTGTTGTTTTTTAAGCTCAATATAGCCTTTACTTCCCCAACCTAATATTGGGTTTTGTTTAATACCGGTAATTGCATTTTCCCACATATCAAAACGCGCACCTAATGAAGTGCTTTTGTTATTTTTTTGAGTATATTGGATAATATCACGCTCTGCTGCTTGATAGCGTTGCATTACACCAAATTTAGGAATGCTAGCGATCACTGTAACTAAAACAATAAATGCCGCAAGGCAAGTTGCTAATAATTTTTTATTGAGGAGCTGACGATAAAAAAACAAGATGGCTAAAACAACGATGGGTAAGCCAACCCAACCTCCTCGTGCGCCAGAAATCGCACTCGACAGTAACCCAAATAATGCACCGATAATACATAATGCAATAAATTTATAATCTTTTTTGATAAACCAATAGATTCCCACTACAACGCTTAACATTGATAAGGTGACAGAAATATTTCCTGATTGGATATGGTGGGTGACGTCAGTGAATGCTTTAGCACCCAACACAAACTTCTGATAAATCGCCAATAAACCGGTGACGGTGGCGCCGATAGGGATGGCGTGGAAGATAAACTGTGGTTTTAGCGGAAATTGAGTGAATAATAAAATTAGTGGGATAAATAATAGGATCCGGCTTGGATTATCAATTTCCCGAAAACCGTCGCCATGTACGACAGCAGACATCACAAACGTAGCAAAATAAAGTAAAAAGGCAAAAATAATCCCTTTATCTTCCTTATCTAGTGTCCATTTTTGTTTGAATTTAAATAGGTAAAGTAAAAGGTAAATAACGCTGATGCCGCCTAACATCATGGGAACATAGCTATATCCTTTTTTAAACATCAACACAGTGATGAAAAATAATGATGCCAATATATTGATGATTAAGCTGATATGTTGGCGAGAAATATGATTCCAACTAAGGGTCATGAGTATTCCTATCGGTTAGTTTTTAGTTAATGGGAAATTGTCGCTATTATACTAAAAGAAAAGGTGTCAGGAAAAACATATATACAATATTTTACATACCAAAAATCCGAAAAACTGGTATAGTTATGGGCAATATTGATTGATGTAGGTGAACATGATGCAAGTTTCGATTTCTTATGATAAAGCGGCAGCGCAATGGGGGAAAAATGCGCTGTTGAGTTTTTCCAATGACCAAGCGTGGTTGCATATTAACACAAAAAATGACCGCACTTTAATTCAAAAGGGCGCGCGTAAGTTGCGTGGGCAAGGAATTAAGGAAGTGGAGCTTATCGGTAATGATTGGGATTTGGAAAACTGTTGGGCATTTTATCAAGGATTTTACACTGCAAAACAAGATTATACCTTGGAATTTCCGCATTTAGATGATGAGCCTCAAGCTGAATTATTGGCGCGTATTCAATGTGGCGATTTTGTGCGTGAAATCATTAACTTACCGGCGAGTGTGGTCACGCCGGAGGGATTGGCGCAACGAGCTGCAGAATTTATCTGCGAACAAGCCGCAGAATATGCCGAGCAAAGTGCGGTCAATTTTGAGGTGATTTCCGGTGAAGCGTTGGAAAAACAAGGTTACCATGGTATTTGGCAGGTGGGCAAAGGCTCGCAAAACGCACCGGCACTCTTAAAATTAGATTACAATCCAACCTCAAATCCGAATGCGCCGGTGTTGGCTTGTTTGGTTGGCAAAGGGATTACTTTTGACAGCGGTGGTTATAGTTTAAAACCGAGTGAAGCAATGAGTTCCATGCGAACCGATATGGGGGGCGCGGCATTGTTAACCGGTGCGTTGGGAATGGCGATTGCCGGTGGCTTAAATCAACGGATAAAATTGTATTTATGCTGCGCGGAAAATATGGTGAGCGGGGGCGCATTAAAATTAGGTGATATTATTCGCTACCGCAACGGAGTAACTGCCGAAGTATTGAATACAGATGCGGAAGGGCGTTTGGTTCTCGCAGATGGATTAATTGAAGCCAGCGAACAAAACCCACAACTGATCATTGATTGTGCAACCTTAACTGGCGCAGCAAAAATTGCGGTGGGTAATGATTACCATTCGGTGCTTTCCCTTGATGACCAATTGGTGGCGGATTTATTTGCGGCAGCAAAAACTTGTGGCGAACCGTTTTGGCGTTTACCGTTTGAGGAATTTCACCGCGAACAAATCAGCTCGTCATTTGCGGATATTGCGAATATCGGATCCGTGCCGGTGGGCGCCGGCGCAAGTACCGCGACGGCGTTTTTATCCTATTTTGTGAAAAATTATCAACAAAATTGGTTGCATATTGACTGTTCCGCGACTTATCGTAAATCAGCCAGTGATCTTTGGGCGACCGGTGCAACCGGAATTGGGCTACAAACGTTAGCGAATTTATTGTTAAACAAAGCAAATCTTTAAAAGGAGGGAAGAATGGCGCTTGAGCAAACTTTATCAATTATTAAGCCGGATGCGGTGCAACGTAATTTAATTGGGCAAATTTTAGCCAAATTGGAAAGCAACGGATTTACTATTGTTGCTGCCAAAATGTTGCATTTAACCGAGCCGCAAGCGGAAGGTTTTTATGCGGAACACGAAGGCAAACCGTTTTTTGTTGATTTGGTGAAATACATGACATCTGCGCCAGTGGTGGTGGCTGTATTGGAAAAAGAAAACGCAGTAAAAGATTACCGCACTTTAATGGGAACCACTGATCCTGAAACCGCCGCAGAGGGAACCATCCGCCGTGAATTTGCTTTGAGCAAACAGCAAAACTCTG
Organism: [Pasteurella] aerogenes; assembly: GCA_900637275.1. Classification (NCBI taxonomy): domain Bacteria; kingdom Pseudomonadati; phylum Pseudomonadota; class Gammaproteobacteria; order Pasteurellales; family Pasteurellaceae; species [Pasteurella] aerogenes. Next base: position 1,468,805 of record LR134362.1, on the reverse strand, counting down.
TGCATGGTTCAGATAGCGTTGAAAGTGCTAAACGTGAAATTGCCTATTATTTTGCCGATAGCGAAATTTGTGCGCGATAATAAGCTAACTATTTTTATCACAATAATGACTGGCGCGTGCATTTTGTTCGCGCCAGTTTTTGTTAGGTGGATTTTTGGCTACTACAAAACTTAAATACCTTGAATTCAATTTAAAAACTCACCGCACTTTTATTTCTGCTATCACCATTTCCTTGCCATTAATCTCTTGCCTTTTTGATAAAACAGCGTATTATAGACGTCTAGATGGAAAAACTGCTAAATTAAAGGTTAATATATTTATGTCATCTTATCTTTTTACTTCTGAATCCGTGTCTGAAGGGCATCCGGATAAAATTGCCGATCAAATTTCCGATGCGGTATTAGATGAAATTTTAAAACAAGATCCGAAAGCGCGTGTAGCTTGTGAAACCTATGTAAAAACCGGTATGGCGTTGGTGGGTGGAGAGATTACGACATCCGCTTGGGTAGATATTGAAAACTTAACACGTCAAGTGATTTGTGAAATTGGTTATGAGCATTCTGACATGGGCTTTGACGGGCATTCTTGCGCGGTGTTAAATGCGATTGGGAAACAATCTTCTGATATTAATCAAGGGGTTGACCGCGAAAATCCGTTAGATCAAGGCGCGGGCGACCAAGGGATTATGTTTGGTTATGCCACCAATGAAACAGATGTCTTAATGCCGGCAGCAATTACTTATGCACACCGTTTAATGGAGCGTCAGGCACAGGTTCGTAAAAGCGGAAAATTGGCGTGGTTACGTCCGGATGCAAAAAGCCAAGTGACACTAAAATATGAAAATAATCAAATTGTTGGTGTGGATGCGGTGGTACTTTCTACACAACACAGCAATGAAGTCAGCCAAAAAGATGTGCATGAGGGCGTGATGGAAGAAATTATCAAACCAGTACTACCAGCCCAATGGTTATCCAAAGATACCAAATACTTTATCAACCCAACGGGACGTTTTGTGATTGGTGGTCCAATGGGCGACTGCGGTTTGACTGGTCGTAAAATTATCGTGGATACCTACGGTGGGGCAGCGCGTCATGGTGGCGGTGCTTTTTCTGGTAAAGATCCGTCCAAAGTGGATCGTTCAGCTGCTTACGCTGCTCGCTATGTGGCGAAAAATATCGTTGCCGCCGGTTTGGCGGATCGTTGCGAGATCCAACTTTCTTACGCCATTGGTGTTGCTGAACCGACATCAATTATGGTGGAAACCTTTGGTACGGGCAAAGTGGCGAATGAATTATTGGTCAAATTGGTGCGTGAATTCTTTGATTTACGCCCATACGGTTTAATTAAAATGTTAGATTTAATTCAACCGATTTACCGCCAAACCGCTGCTTACGGACACTTTGGTCGCGAACAATTCCCATGGGAAAAAATTGATCGCGCCGAAGAATTACGTGCCGCCGCGGGCTTAAAGTAAATAAGTTTATCGCTCCTTATTTGTTGTCTCGTTAACCCTAATTTTCCTTTAAGTAAATTGGAGTTAACGACGAAAAAGCAAATTGGGGGCGCTTTTCTTGGGTTACTCTCTTTGGCGAAACCAAGTGACCACTCTAATTAATATGACAACGATTCATCATCTCAACCTCCAAATTCAGCGCAAATTATCTCAATGTTTAGCTTTAGCAGAATCGCATTTCAAGCGCGCTTTTGCTATGCCGACAGTGGCTTATAATTTGCGTGGGGTAAAAGCCGGTGTAGCGTTTTTGCAGAAAAACGAGATAAATTTTAACCGCACTTTATTATTAGAAAATGCGGAGGAATTTATTCATCAGGTCGTGCCGCATGAATTAGCGCATTTAATTGTGTATCAAGTGTACGGACGAGTAAAGCCACATGGAGCAGAATGGCAAGCGGTGATGACGCAACTTTTTCAATTACCGGCAGAAACTTGCCATCAATTTGATGTGCAAAATGTACAAGGTAAGACGTATGCGTATCGTTGTAATTGCCAACTGCATCAATTGACTGTGCGGCGGCATAATAAAATTCAGCGTGAAAGTGCGGTCTATTTTTGTCGCAAATGTCATACAAAATTAACCTATTGTGCCGATTTAGGGTGAATTTATGCGGGGACTGTGATATAGTCTAGCGGATTCTCAACGAAATAAGGGGACGTTTATAATGAAAAAAACTGTACTAGCAATTCTTATGGGGGCGTTTGCGCTTGCTTCAACTACCGCCAGTGCCAATTGGTACGTGCAAGGTGATTTAGGGATTTCAAAAATTAAATCATCGGGTGCTGATAATGGAGAGATTAGCGAAAATAAATTTTCTCCAAGTGTTTCAGTCGGTTACCGCTTTGTTGATTGGCGTTTAGCTTTAGATTATACCTATTATGGTAAATCTGATTACGATTTTGGGGTGGACAATGGTATCGGTAATGGTGATATCAAAGTAAATAGCTTTGGTTTATCAGCGATTTACGATATTAATTTAAATACGGCGATTAAACCTTATATCGGTGCGCGTATTGCTTTAAATGATGTTAAGTGGAATGAACATGCGATGGAAAACATCAATGGTCAAATCTTAAAATCTTCAGACAGTGACAGCTCAAATAAATTTGGTTATGGCGGTTTTGTGGGTGCAACATATGAATTTTACCCAAGTTGGTCATTAAATGGTGCAATTGAATACAACCGTTTAGCTAAAATTAATGATGTGAAAATCAACCAATATGGTGCTAAAGTTGGGGTTCGTTACGAATTTTAATTGTTGATTAATTTTGGTTAAAGTGCGGTGAAAAAATGCAAAATTTTCACCGCACTTTTTTTATGCAAATAATCTGTTGGTTACTTGAAATTTCTTTTTATGCACTTATATCAAAGCTGTTCGATTTAATGAAACAACTTATCAGTTGAAATACAAGGATATAATTATGGCACAAAATCAAGAAACACGCGGTTTTCAATCCGAAGTGAAACAATTGCTTCAATTAATGATCCATTCGCTTTATTCCAACAAAGAAATTTTCTTGCGCGAATTAATTTCCAACGCTTCTGATGCGGCGGATAAATTGCGTTTTAAAGCGTTGTCACAACCGGAATTATATGAGGGCGACGGAGATTTAAAAGTGCGCATTCGTTTTGATGCGGATAAAGGTACGTTGACCATTAGTGATAATGGAATTGGGATGACACGCGAACAGGCAATTGATCATTTGGGAACCATTGCTAAATCCGGAACGAAAGAATTTTTAACCGCACTTGGGCAAGATCAAGCAAAAGACAGTCAGTTGATCGGGCAATTCGGGGTGGGTTTTTATTCTGCGTTTATTGTGGCAGATAAAGTGACTGTGAAAACGCGTGCGGCAGGTGAAAGCGCGGAGCGTGGCGTGCTGTGGGAGTCGGCAGGTGAAGGTGAATATTCGGTTGCAGATATTGAGAAAAAAGAACGCGGTACGGAAATTACTTTGCATTTGCGCGAAGATGAAAAAGAATTTTTAAATGAATGGCGTTTGCGTGAAATTATCAGTAAATATTCCGATCATATCGGCTTACCGGTAGAAATTTTAGCCAAAGAATATGGCGAAGACGGTAAAGAAAGTGGCGTTAAATGGGAAAAAATTAATAAAGCGCAAGCCCTTTGGACGCGTGCTAAAGGCGAGATTTCTGATGAGGAATATCAAGAGTTTTATAAACATTTAAGCCATGATTTTGCCGATCCATTGTTGTGGGCGCATAATAAAGTTGAAGGAAATCAAGAATATACTAGTCTTTTATATGTGCCGGCAAAAGCCCCTTGGGATTTGTTTAATCGTGAGCATAAACATGGGTTAAAACTTTATGTGCAACGTGTGTTTATTATGGATGACGCAGAACAATTTATGCCAAATTATCTGCGGTTTATGCGTGGGTTAATTGATAGCAACGATTTACCATTAAATGTATCGCGCGAAATTTTGCAAGATAATAAAGTTACTGCGGCGTTGCGTAAGGCGTTGACTAAACGTTCCTTGCAAATGTTGGAAAAATTGGCGAAAGATGACCAGGAAAAATATGCACAATTCTGGCGTGAATTCGGCTTGGTGCTAAAAGAAGGGCCGGCGGAGGATTTTGCCAATAAAGAAAGTATCGCGAAATTATTGCGTTTTGCTTCGACACACAATGATAGCAGCGAACAATCTGTCTCTTTAGAAGATTATGTGTCACGCATGAAAGAGGGACAGAAAGCGATTTATTATATTACTGCCGACAGCTATGTGGCGGCGAAAAACTCGCCACATTTGGAGATTTTCAATAAAAAAGGCATTGAAGTATTGTTGTTATCCGATCGCATTGATGAATGGATGTTGAGCTATTTGACCGAATTTGACGGAAAACCGCTGCAAACGATCAGTAAAGCGGATTTAGATTTGGGCGATTTAGCGGATAAAGAGGAAAGCGAACAAAAAGCGCAAGATGAAGCCTTTGGTTCATTTATTGAGCGGGTGAAAACCTTATTAGGTGATCGCGTAAAAGAAGTGCGCTTGACACATCGTTTGACTGATACGCCGGCGGTAGTGTCCACAGATAATGACCAAATGACCACACAAATGGCAAAATTATTTGCGGCAGCGGGGCAGGCAGTGCCGGAAGTGAAATATACCTTTGAATTGAATCCGGAACATGCATTGGTGAAAAAAGTAGCAGATATTGCTGATGAGGAACAATTTGCCGATTGGATGGAATTGTTGTTGGAGCAAGCAATGTTGGCAGAGCGTGGCGCGTTGGAAAATCCAATGGCGTTTATTAAACGTGTAAATCGTTTGTTATCTTAAAAATTTAGGTTAGAATGTAACGGTTATCGCGAGGAGAAATTGCTTAAAGCGCGGTAACCGTTTATTTTTGATTAATTTAAGGATAACCTATGAAAAAACTGCTGTTCGTGCTTCCGCTGTTATTATCGGCTTGTTCCGCGATGAGCTTTAGCGCAGAAAAATTATCGCCGAGCTGCCAAACCTATTTTAAATATATTGACAATAGCGTAGCGCAATCTGCCTTGCCGGAAACGGAGTTGACTGCCATGAAAGCAAACTTTGCCAATAGCAGAAGCCAATTAAGCAAAATGTCTGCAGAACAACAAGAACGCATTTGTTCCGCCAGATTAGCACAATTGGCGAAATATTAGGGCGAAAAATTCGTTGCAGTGTAAAACTGTTATCGAAAATCGTATTATCCCTCTATAATAAAAGCCAGATTGATCCGGCTTTTATTTTTATATTATGACGACCTTATTCGCCTACGCTAATATCCGACAACCCTATCCTTTTGCGCAATTGCCTGCGGCGCTTATTCCTGATTATTTGCAACAGATTCCCCACGCTAATGCGCGGGTTCAGCAACGTCATCAATGCCGACGTTTGGCGCATTTTTTATTATATCAATTGTTACAACAAGCCAATGTCGATGTGCAAATATTAAAGTATCTTGCCCGTAGCGCAACTGGACGCCCATTTTTTCCTGTCAACGGGCTTGATTTTAATATGAGTCATTCCGATGATTGGGTGGCGGTGGCGCTGCATATGGTTGAGCATGGGCAAAGTGCGGTCGGAATTGATATTGAATTTCCGAAAAAAACACGAAATTTCACCGCACTTTTACAACATTTTGCTGCACCTTCGGAGCAAGAATGGTTTGCGCAGCAAGATGGCTCGGAGGCGGCGTTTTATCAAATTTGGTGCGGACGTGAGGCGTTGCTGAAATCGCAAGGCGTGGGCATTGTGAAATTGTCCGAAGTGTGCCATGATCCTATCGGATTACAATTGCATTCGACACATTGCCCGCCCGGTCAGTTGCTGTTTAGTGCGGAATTGCCTTTTTATTTGGCGCTTTTTATTTCTTCTTTCCCTTTTGTTGCACATCATGTGTCATGCTTGGCGTGGAATGGTGAAAAATTCATCGAAAAAGACCTTCATTCGCCGCTGATTTATGCAGTGAATAAAAACAAAAATATTTTGCCATTTTCCCTTTAAAATCGTAAAAATACCCTCAAATAGATTAGACTTAGTGCTAGATTTTGTTTAGACTTGTAACAATTTTTTGACAAACGGAGAAAATAATGTCATTGAACGGTTCAGATCAAGATCCTTGGGGCAGGCCGGGGAGTGGGCAATCAAAGCCTGAAAATAATCAACCTGAGAATGGTCAAAAGCCAAATTGGTCAAATGGCTCGCAAGACGGTTCTTCTTCGCAAGGACGAAAAGAGCAGTCACCGCCGGATATTGAAGATGTGTTCAATAATTTATTGCGCAAGTTAGGCGGCAATAAATCGGGTGGTCAAGGCAATAATAATGGTGGCAGCCGCGGTTTTAATCCAGCCAAGTTGTTGCCGATTGTGGTTGCCGCCGGTGTGATTATTTGGGGCGTGAGCGGGCTTTATACGGTAAAAGAAGCGGAACGCGGTGTGGTGACTCGTTTTGGTCAGTTACATTCTATCGTGCAGCCGGGTTTGAATTGGAAACCGACTTTTATTGATCGCGTCATTCCGGTCAACGTGGAACAAGTCAAAGAGTTAAGAACGCAAGGAGCGATGTTGACTCAAGATGAAAATATGGTGCGCGTGGAAATGACGGTGCAGTATCGTGTGCAAGATCCGGCGAAATATTTGTTTAGCGTGACAGATGCGAACGACAGCTTAAATCAAGCCACCGACAGCGCATTGCGTTATGTGATTGGTCATATGACCATGGACGATATTTTAACCACGGGACGTGCAATTGTGCGTGAAAATACGTGGAAAACCTTAAATGAAATTATCACCTCTTATGACATGGGCTTAGAAGTGTTGGATGTGAACTTCCAATCAGCACGCCCGCCGGAAGAAGTGAAAGCTGCGTTTGATGATGCGATTAAAGCGCAAGAAGACGAACAACGCTATATTCGTGAAGCAGAGGCTTATGCGCGTGAGCAAGAGCCACGTGCGCGTGGGGATGCGCAACGCATTGTGGAAGAAGCTACTGCCTATAAGGATCAAGTAGTATTGAATGCTCAAGGGGAAGTGGAACGTTTCCAACGTTTATTGCCAGAGTTTAAAGCCGCACCGGATTTATTGCGCGAACGTCTGTATATTCAAACCATGGAAAAAGTGATGGCGAATACGCCGAAAGTGATGTTGGATGGAAGTAACGGGAATAATTTAACCGTATTGCCTCTGGAGCAGATTTTGCGTGGTAAAGCAGAGCAAAAAGCAACGCCGGCAGCGCCACAAACTACGACGTCTGAGGCACAAAGTGCGGTCAATTCTCGCACGATTTCAGACGAGCCGGCATCGGCGGAAAAACCACAAACTGTTGAAGGTCGTCAAGGGAGATTTAACTAATGCGTAAATTTTTAACTCCAGTCATTATTGTATTAATCGCCTTGATTTATTCCAGTATCGTGATTGTGTATGAAGGTAGCCGCGGAATTATGTTGCGTTTTGGCAAAGTGCAACGTGATGCAGATAACAAAGTCGTGGTGTATAACCCGGGTTTGCATTTTAAAATTCCGTTTATTGACAATATCAAAGTCTTGGACGCACGTATTCGTACCCTTGATGGCGAAGCCGATCGCTTTGTTACTGTTGAGAAAAAAGACTTGTTGGTAGATTCCTATGTGAAATGGCGAATCAGCGATTTCGGACGTTTTTATACCGCAACCGGCGGTGGCGATTATGCTCAAGCGTCTAATTTGTTGCGTCGTAAAGTTAACGATCGCTTACGTTCAGAAATCGGTTCGCGTACGATTAAAGATATTGTTTCCGGTACGCGCGGTGAATTAATGGCGGGAGCAAAAACTGCTCTTAATACGGGACAAGACAGCACTTCTGAATTGGGGATTGAAGTGATTGATGTGCGCGTAAAACAAATCAATTTACCGGATGAGGTTTCCTCGTCGATTTACCAACGGATGCGCGCAGAACGTGATGCGGTCGCGCGTGAACATCGTTCACAAGGTAAAGAAAAAGCGGCGTTTATTCAAGCAGATGTGGATCGTAAAGTAACGTTAATTTTAGCTAATGCGGGTAAAACCGCTCAAGAATTGCGCGGTGCCGGCGATGCGACAGCTGCGAAATTATACAGCGATGCGTTCAGCCATGAACCAGAGTTTTATAGTTTCATCAGAAGCATGAAAGCCTACGAAAGTAGCTTTGCCGGCTCGGATAATTTGATGATTTTAAAACCGGATAGCGAATTCTTCCGCTTTATGCAAGCGCCAAAATAACTTGTTGAATTAGGTTAAAATAAAAGTGCGGTCAGAAATAATGGAATTTTTGACCGCACTTTTTTTATTTATATTATTCCTCTGTTATCATTAATTCTTTCAAATATTGAAAGATTTCGCGATAGGCTTTAGGGGCTTTATTTTGTTCTTTTTCTTTTTGGGCGTTGCGAATTAAATTGCGTAGATATTGGCGATCTGCTTGCGGATAGTCGTTGAGCAGTTCGCTTAATAAATCATCGCCTTTTCCTATTAATTCATCGCGTAGGCGTTCCAATTTGTGGAGCAAGGCTTGTTGTTGCGCGTGTTTATTTTCAATTTTATCTAAGGCTTCCTGGATAGGATCGGTGTCGATATTACGTAATAATTTGCCGATATATTGCAATTGGCGGCGGCGCGCTTCTTTTTGTAGGCGTTGTGCTAATTTGATCGCATCTAACAAGTTTTCTTCTAACGGAATTTTTTCCAGATGCGCGTCATTTAACTCCACCAGTTTTTCTCCGAGTTTTTTGAGGGCTTGTGCATCGCGCTTTATTTCACTTTTACTGACCCAAATAATCTCTTCTTGTTCTTCATTTTCCCAATCAAAGGCTTCTTTTTTACGTTTTGCCATAGGTTATCCTTTTGTTCTCTATTACTTTTTTATCCGATTATTTTAGCACAGTAATTCGTGTTGCTGAAAATAAATGAGGAAAGATTGAGGGGGTGTTAGCGGGTTGGCAGAAAATGCGGTAAAATGCGCGTTATGAACGATTTAGTCAAGGAAATTATATGGAAACTCAACAAAATAGTACCGCACTTTTAAAGCAGCAAGAACAAGAATTGCGTGAAGCTGTGAGTTATGCGGTTGAGATCGCAATAAATGCTGGAGCATCGGCAGAAGTGGCGGTGACGAAAGTGAGTGGTTTATCGGTCTCGGCGCGTTTGCAAGAGGTGGAGAATGTCGAGTTTAATAATGATGGTGCCTTGGGGATTTCAGTGTATGTTGGGCAGCAAAAAGGCAACGCTTCAACCTCGGATTTAAGCCCGGCGGCGATTAAAAGTGCGGTGGAGTCGGCATTAGCGATTGCTAAATATACTTCGCCGGATAATTGCGCAGGATTGGCTGATCGTGAATTGATGGCGTTTGAGGCGCCGGATTTGGATTTATATCATCCGGCGGAAGTGGATGTAGATCAGGCGATAAAACTTGCTTTGGAAACGGAAAAAGCCGCGTTAGATTATGATGAAAAAATTGTTAATAGCGAAGGCGCGGCATTTAATTCTCATACCGGTGTTCGGGTTTATGGCAATAGTTATGGAATGTTACAAAGTTATTTGTCCAGTCGCTATTCGCTTTCTTGCTCTGTGATCGCGGGTAAAGATGAGCAACTGGAACGCGATTATGAATATACGATTTCACGTGATGTTAAGTGTTTGGAAAGCGGAAGTCGGGTCGGGCAACATTGTGCTGAGAAAACGTTAGCGCGTTTGCAACCGCAAAAAATGGCGACGCAAGAAGTGCCGGTGGTGTTTTTAAATGATGTGGCAACGGGCATTATTAGTCATTTAGCAGCAGCAATTAGCGGCGGCAGCTTGTATCGTAAGTCGAGTTTTTTATTAGATCATTTGGGTAAACAAATTTTACCGGATTGGTTTGCGATTAGTGAACGTCCGCATTTAATCGGGCGGTTGGCATCGTCGCCTTTCGATAGTGAGGGTGTACGTACGGTGTCGCGTGAGATTATTGAGCAGGGAGTATTGCAAACTTATTTATTGACCAGTTATAGCGGTAAAAAACTAGGAATGCCAAGCACGGGACATGCTGGCGGGATCCACAATTGGCTGGTGAAGCCAAATTTAAGCGGTGGATTGACCGCACTTTTACGTGAAATGGGAACTGGTTTATTAGTGACGGATTTGATGGGGCAAGGGGTAAATTTGGTAACCGGCGATTATTCACGCGGTGCGAGTGGTTTTTGGGTAGAAAACGGGGAAATTCAATATCCGGTTGCCGAGATTACCATTGCGGGAGAATTAAAAACCATGTTTAATCAAATTGTGGCAGTGAGTGATGATATTGAGCATCGTTCAAATATTCAAACTGGGTCTATTTTGCTGGAAAACATAAAAGTTTCGGGTAATTAAGTAAATGCAAATAATTATCATTGACAAATGTATTGGGCGTAGATAGAATAGCATGGCTTGTTACACATTGCCGGGAAAAAGAAATTTCTTTCTGTCGCAAAGTACACTCAAACAAGTAGAGTAGAAAGTAAATTCGTTAGGGTATTTGAAGGCTGAGGTTTAAACTTCAGCCTTTTTTTTGCTACAATAGGCGCCGATTACCTAAACCTGATATTGAAAGGTCATTTATAATGAAAAAACATTCTGTAGATATTTTAATTTCCGAACAAGATGTTCGTTCTCGCATTCAATCTCTTGGCGCGGAAATTACTCAATTTTACCAACACAAACAAATAGATAAATTAATTGTTGTTGGACTTTTGCGCGGTTCTTTTATGTTTATGGCAGATTTGGTTCGCGAGATTAAATTGCCGGTGGAAATTGAATTTATGACGACAGCAAGTTATGGTAGTGGTATGACGACCAATCATGACGTGAAAATCAGTAAAGATTTGGAAGGTGATATTCGTCATGAACACGTGTTGATTGTAGAGGATATTATTGATACTGGTTATACCTTGCAAAAAGTGCGTGAGATCTTGTTATTACGAGATCCGGCGTCGTTGGCAATTTGTACCTTATTAGATAAACCTTCTCGCCGCGAAGTGGAAGTGCCAGTGGATTGGGTAGGATTTACCATTCCTGATGAATTTGTGGTGGGATATGGAATTGATTATGCTCAGCGCCATCGCAATTTAGGTTATATCGGAAAAGTGATTTTACAGGAATAATGGTATTTTCCTGTTTATTGAATTCCGAACAAAAAGCTTGCTATTTGATTAGCAAGCTTTTTTACATCTTATGTGGCGGACAATGAAAAACCACCTTAGCGGTGGTTTTAGAAATTAGTTAGTTGCATCATTTTGCTTGGAAGCCAGTCTAGCTAAACCAACATCACAACTTTTAATTTGCGTCGCCAATTCCATTTCTAGAATTTGCTGTTTACTTTGATTTAGCTTACTTTTAATTTTATTTAACTGGGTATGCGTACCCGGTTGTTTTTCAGCTTCTGCAATTAAGCTCTCGGTTGCTTTGAACAATTGTTCACACTGTTGAGGCAATGCGGCAACCGTATTATTTTGCGTTGCTTGTGCCTTTGTTAGGTCCGCTTTTGCAATGGCGGGTTCGCTTCCTACTGCCATCAAAACACCAGTGGCAACAACGAAAGCAAATGTTGTTATTTTATTTATAAACACCCTAATCACCTTTATATGAAAAATTAAATAAGAAATAAGCGTGAAGGAAGTTAACAGAATATCGATATGATGTCTAGTAGTTAAACCGCTTTTATTCAAAAATTGTGATCTTAGGAATAATAAATGTTGTAAAAATGTTAATAAAATTTATAATTTGACCCGCATCAATAGATCTGGCGATGCACCTTTGGGATTATTTTTGATTTAAATCTAAAAAATGTGATCAGTACGTCATTTTTGCTATTTTTTATCCTTATTTTTAGTAGTAGAATACGGAACGATCTTGGGTTATTTTTATAATGATTAACTGGTATGAATAACAAATAATGTTTATTTTGTCAGTGATAATTGTGAAGATAATTCAGTCGCTTGACCTTAAGATAAGAAAAAATCTTGGAGAAGGTAATATGGGGGTGATTACTTGGGTAATCATAATTGAAGGACTTGTAGCATTTACAAGGAGCTGAGATGTTAGACGTTGTTGAACTCTCTCGATTGCAGTTTGCATTAACTGCGTTATATCACTTTTTGTTTGTGCCATTAACACTAGGATTGTCATTTATCCTAGTCATAATGGAAACACTTTATGTGACCACAGGCAAAGAAGTATATAAAGATATGACAAAATTCTGGGGTAAGTTATTTGGTATTAACTTTGCTCTAGGTGTGACCACTGGTATCACAATGGAATTCCAATTTGGTACTAACTGGTCCTATTATTCTCATTATGTTGGTGACATTTTTGGTGCACCGCTTGCGATTGAAGCATTATTGGCATTTTTCCTTGAGTCAACTTTCGTGGGACTATTCTTCTTTGGATGGGACCGTTTATCTAAAGGTAAACACTTATTAGCAACTTACTGTGTTGCTTTTGGTTCCAATTTGTCAGCTATGTGGATTTTGGTCGCAAATGGTTGGATGCAAAACCCTGTCGGTTCCGAATTCAACTTTGAAACCATGCGTATGGAAATGACCAGCTTTATGGAGCTTTGGTTAAATCCGGTTGCACAAAGTAAATTCTTACATACCTTATCAGCAGGCTATGTATCCGGTGCGGTCTTTGTTTTAGGAATTAGTGCTTACTATATTCTAAAAGGTCGTGATATCGGGTTTGCTAAACGTTCTTTTTCTGTGGCATCTGTGTTTGGTACCATTGCGGTATTGACAGTTTTAGTCATGGGTGATGAATCTGGTTATGAAATTGGTCAAACCCAACCAGTGAAATTAGCAGCAATGGAAGGGGAATGGCATACTCAACCAGCTCCAGCAAGTTGGAATTTAGCAGTTATTCCTAACCAAGCGGAGCAAAAAAATGATTTTGCTATTCAAATCCCTTATGCGGCAGGTATTATTGTCACTCGTTCCTTCGATAAACAATTTACCGGTCTTGTGGATTTGCAAGCACGTAATGAAGAACGTGTTCGTTCCGGTATTACCGCATACGGTTTATTACAACAATTAAAAGCCGAGAAAAAAGCCAATGGTCAAGTAAGCGAAGAAACCAAAGCGCAATTTAGTGCTGTGCAAAAAGATTTAGGCTTCGGTTTGTTATTAAAACGCTATACTGATAATGTCGTTGATGCGACAGAAGAACAAATTAAGCAAGCCGCAGCAGATACCATTCCTAACGTTGGTCCAACATTCTGGGCATTCCGTGTGATGATGGCTGCTGGTGGTTTAATTTTGATCTTAGTATTAGCCGCAGCGGTACAAAATGTACGTAAAACCGTGGGAAGAAGTCCATTATTACTCAGAGCATTATTATGGGGTATTCCACTTCCATGGATTGCGATTGAGAGCGGTTGGTTCTTAGCCGAATACGGACGTCAACCTTGGGCGATTTATGATGTGTTGCCGGTAGGTGTGGCAGCATCTAATTTAACCACAGGTGATCTTTGGTTGTCTATCGGTTTGATTTGCGCACTTTATACCGTATTCCTTGTGATTGAAATGTATTTGATGTTCAAATATGGTCGTTTAGGTCCAAGCGCATTAAAAACCGGCCGTTACTATTTTGAACAATCATCTAAATAAGCAGGAGCCTAACTATGATTGATTATGAATTTCTACGTTTTGTTTGGTGGATCTTAGTCGGTGTATTGCTTATTGGGTTTGCAGTAACTGATGGATTTGATATGGGCGTTTTAAACTTATTACCGTTTGCCGGTAAAAAAGAAGTAGAAAAACGTATTATGATCAACTCAATTGCACCACATTGGGATGGTAACCAAGTTTGGTTATTAACCGCCGGCGGTGCGATGTTTGCTGCATGGCCGATTGTTTATGCCACCTCTTTCTCTGGTTTTTACATTGCGATGATCCTTGTACTTGCCGCATTGTTCTTCCGTCCGGTTGGATTTGAATATCGTGCTAAAATTGATAATCCAACATGGCGTAAAGCATGGGACTGGGGGCTATTTATTGGTGGTTTTGTGCCTTCATTAGTGTTTGGTGTTGCTTTTGGTAATTTATTACAAGGCGTACCATTTGAATTTAATGAACTCATGCAAGTGACTTACACCGGTTCATTCTTTGAATTGTTAAATCCATTTGCCTTACTTTGCGGTTTGATTAGCTTATCTATGTTAACAACCCAAGGTGGCGCCTGGTTACAAATGAAAACTACTGCAGATTTACGTGACCGCGCTCGCGTGATCACTCAAGTAGGTGCCTTTGTGACCTTGGTTACCTTTGTATTGGCTGGTGTATGGCTATATTTCAAAGATGGTTTTGTTGTCACTAGTGTCATTGATCACAGCGCACCAACTTCCCCTTTAGGTAAAGAAGTGGCGATTCAAGCAGGCGCATGGTTCAACAACTACAAAGAAATGCCAATATTGTGGATCTTCCCGGCCTTAGCTGTTGTTGGTGCATTGTTGAACATCTTAGCGTCTAAAGCTAACCGTAACGGGTTTGCTTTCTTCTTCTCATCATTGACTATGGCGGGAATTATTCTCACCTGCGGTATCGCCATGTTCCCATTTGTGATGCCATCTATTACGCATCCTGAAATGAGCTTGTTAATGTGGGATTCTACATCAAGTCAATGGACATTGACTCTGATGTTAGGCTTCGCTTTAGTTTTTGTTGTGATCTTATTGGCTTACACTATTTGGTCATATGCAAAAATGTTTGGTCGCCTTGACAGTGAATTTATTGAAGAAAACAAAAACTCATTATACTAGTTCATGAAGTAAGGAGATAAATTATGTTTTATGTATTATGGGTAGTGGGTGTTTTGTTCGCCATCATGTTAAGTGTCGTAATTACTATCGGGATTGAAAAAACCGGTAAATTTGACGAGTAAGTTGATGATCAATTCACTATACCAATTTACAAATAAGGGCTCTTGGCGAGCCCTTTCATGCATCTTGGCGATCGCTTTAACGTTCAGTTTGTTTTTTAACGTCAACGGTTTTGCTAGCGCATTGCGATCGTTCCCACCTTATTTAATCATACTGGGTATGTGGGCGATTATTACATTGTGGATTCATGGCATTGGTTTTGTCATTCGAACTTCATTTTGGAAAACCTGTTTTTTACCATTATTGAGTTATGTCATTTTGTTAATCATCACATTTTCACAGTTGATTTAATCTTAATTTTAAGCCCTAAAAAATTTTTTTAAATTTAACCGCACTTTAGGGCTTGCTTATCCTAGAATGTCGCTCTAAAATACGCGAATTTTCTCACTTTTAATAAAAGTGGATAATCAATTAGTCAGGTAATATGCACAAATGAATATCTTTACATATCCTATTCGAGTATATTATGAAGACACTGATGCCGGCGGTGTTGTTTATCACGCTCGTTATTTGCATTTTTTTGAACGAGCAAGAACGGAATATTTACGTCAGTTGGGCTTTTCGCAACAAATATTGTTAGCGGAAATGCAACTGGCGTTTGTGGTCAAAACCATGGAAATAGATTATTGCTATCCGGCACGATTAGATGATTTATTGCTTGTAGAAACCCTTGTCGAAGAAGTTAAAGGGGCGACAATTCGGTTTGTGCAAACTTTAAAGCGAAATGAAACGATTTTATGCAAGAGCGCAGTAAAAGTGGCTTGTGTGGATCTAGGTAAAATGAAGCCGGTAGCAATTCCCGCAGGAATTAAAGCGGAATTTCAAATAAAATAATTGTTTATAAATTTCTCGGAGTGACGTAATGACCACTGAATTGAACTTTTTGGAATTATTTCTGAAAGCCAGTATTGTTGTTCAAATTGTAATCTTAATTTTGATCTCGTTCTCGATTATTTCGTGGGCAATCATTATTCAGCGTAGTCGTATTTTAACCAGAGCGTTAAAAGAATCTTCCACGTTTGAAGACCGTTTCTGGTCTGGCGAAGATCTCAATAAATTATATGAAGGATTAGATAATCGCCGCGATACCTTAACTGGCAGCGAACAAATTTTCTTTGTCGGTTTTAAAGAATTTTCCCGTCTTAAACAAGCTAATCCAGAAGCGCCGGAAGCGATTATTCAAGGAACATCACGTGCCATGAATTTGGCAATGAACCGTGAAATTGAGGATTTAGAAACACGTGTTCCGTTTTTAGCAACCGTCGCGTCAATTAGCCCATATATTGGTTTATTTGGTACCGTATGGGGAATTATGCACGCCTTTATGGCATTAAGTGGTGCGAAACAAGCAACCTTGCAAATGGTAGCGCCGGGGATCGCAGAGGCTTTGATTGCGACTGCCATCGGTTTGTTTGCGGCAATTCCTGCTGTGATGGCGTATAACCGTTTAAGTTTACGCGTTAATAAATTAGAGCAAAACTACGGTAACTTTATTGATGAATTTACTACGATTTTACATCGTCAAGCATTTGGTAAATCACAACAAAACTAATGTATTTTTGACCGCACTTTAAAAGTGCGGTTACTTTTGAAAGAATTTTTAGAGGCAAATATGTCTTATCGTCGTAAACGTCGTGATATTAAATCAGAGATTAATATTATTCCTTTTTTAGATGTATTGTTGGTGTTGTTGTTGATTTTTATGGCAACAGCGCCGATTATCAGCCAAAGTGTTCAGGTGGAATTGCCGGATGCGGTAGATAGTCAAAATGTATCTAATGAAGATAAAGTACCGGTGATTTTAGAAGTTTCCGGAATTGGACAATATGCGCTTTCTATTGGTGGAGAGCGTACGGAAGGGTTAACCGAAGAAATGGTAACTGCCATGTCCAAACAAGAATTTGAAAAAGATAATAATACCATGTTTTTAGTCGGAGGAGCTAAAGATGTTCCTTACGAAGAAGTGATTAAGGCATTGAATTTATTACATCTTGCGGGTATTAAATCTGTTGGATTGATGACTAACCCAATTTAATTAAGTAGGTAATATTGTGCAGAATAATCGACAAAAAAAAGGTGTAGATGCATTTCTGATTTCGATCATCATGCATATTATCTTGTTTGCTTTGTTGATATTAAGTTCTCTCTATCAAAGTGTTGAAATTATGGGAGGCGGAGAAGGTGACGGTGACGTGTTGGGGGCTGTGATGGTGGATACCGGATCAGCGGCACAAGAATGGGGACGTTTGCAACAACAGAAAAAAGGGCAAACGGATAAACCGAAAAAAGTGGAACCCGTACCTGAACCGGTAGAAGAACCGCAACCTGATCAAGCGCAATTGGAAGAACAACGCCAACAAGCATTAGAGCGTCAACAGGCGATAGAGCGACAAAAACAATTAGAAAAACAAAAAGAACAAGAGCGCCAACAAAAAATTGCTGAACAACAGAAAAAACAGCAAGAAGAAAAAGCCAGACAAGAAGCCTTAGAGAAACAAAAACAAGCGGAAGAAGCCAAAGCTAAACAAGCAGCGGAAGCCGCGAAATTGAAAGCGGATGCGGAAGCAAAACGTTTAGCTGCAGCGGCAAAACAGGCGGAAGAAGAAGCGAAAGCAAAAGCGGCGGAAGCAGCAAAACAAGCGAAGGCGAAAGCAGAGGCTGAAGCAAAAGCCAAAGCGGAAGCGAAGGAAAAGGCAGAAGCTGAGGCTAAAGCTAAAGCGGAAGCGAAGGAAAAAGCGGCAGCAGAAGCGAAAGCCAAAGCCGAAGCGAAGGCGAAAGCCGATGCTGAAGCAAAAGCTAAGGCAGAAGCCAAAGCAAAAGCGGACGCAGAGGCAAAGGCTAAAGCCGAAGCTAAGGCAAAAGCGGATGCGAAAGCGAAGGCAGATGCCGCAGCAAAACGTAAAGCAGAACAGGCTGCATTAGATGACTTCTTAAATGGCGGCGATATTGGTGGCGGTAGCGCTTCCAAAGGTGGCAATGCGAATAAGCAAGGTAGTCAAGGTAGCGGAGCCGGATTGGGTGCCGGAGATGGTGGCAAAGTTGGCGATCAATATGCCGGCGTGATCAAGAAAGAAATTCAACGTCGTTTCTTGAAAGATCCAAGTTTTGCAGGTAAAGTTTGTCGTATTAGAATTCAATTGGATCGAGACGGAACGATTTCAGGTTATCAGAAAGTTTCCGGTCCAGATGATATTTGTACAGCGGCATTAAGTGCGGTCGCGAGAACGAAAAAAGTTCCAGCAGCGCCTTCAGATGCGGTTTATAATAAGTATAAATCACCAATTATTGATTTTGATATTCGATAAGCGGTGTGTTTTAGGAAAGTAAATCAACCTAGGGTAAAAAGGTAAACATAATGAAATTAATTATTCGCATGACTAGTTTCATCTCCATGTTGTTTGTGTTGTTGACGCAAACTGCATTGGCAGATGATGAAGTTCGCATCGTTATTGACGAAGGTGTTGATAGCGCACGTCCAATCGCGGTCGTTCCATTTAAATGGAATGGTCCGGGTTCTGCGCCGGCAGATGTAGCTGATATTGTGGCGGCAGACTTACGCAATAGCGGTAAATTCAATCCGATTGCAGTCGATCGTATGCCACAACAACCCACTTCTGCAGCCGAAGTAACACCGGATGCGTGGTCTTCTTTGGGAGTTGATGCGATCGTGGTTGGACAAGTAACGCCGTCTGGTAGCGGTTATAATATTGCCTACCAATTAGTGGATACGATTGGCGCTTCTGGTGGTGCTGGTGCAGTGTTAAGTCAAAACCAATATACCGTAACGCCAAAATGGGTTCGTTATGGTGCGCATACCGTGAGTGACGAAGTATTTGAAAAATTGACTGCGATCCGTGGTGCATTTAGAACACGTATTGCTTATGTGGTGCAAAAAAATGGTGGTTCGCAACCTTATGAAGTACGTGTTGCTGACTATGATGGTCACAATCAATTTATCGTGGCACGTAGTTCTCAACCGTTAATGTCTCCGGCTTGGTCAGCAGATGGTAAAAAATTAGCCTACGTTTCCTTTGAGAATAAAAAATCGCAATTAGTGGTACATGATTTAGGTTCCGGTTCTCGTAAAGTGGTTGCTTCATTCCCGGGACACAACGGGGCGCCGGCATTCTCTCCAGACGGTTCGAGATTGGCATTTGCTAACTCTAAAGACGGTGTGTTAAATATTTATGTGATGAATTTAGGTAGTGGACAGATATCACAACTGACCAGTGGCGCCGGTAATAATACAGAGCCGAGCTGGTCACCGGATGGTCGTTCTATTGTGTTCACATCTGATAGAAGCGGTTCACCGCAAGTTTATCAAATGAGCGCATCAGGTGGTGGTGCTTCATTAGTAAGCTCCGGCGGTAGTAGTTATAGTGGGCAAATTTCTGCCGATGGTAGTACATTAATCATGATTGCAGGCGATCATATTATGAAAAAAGATTTAGCTTCAGGCTCAACTGAGATGCTAAGTTCGACTTTCCTTGATGAAAGTCCGAGTATTTCGCCAAATGGAATTATGATTATTTATAGCTCTACACAAGGCTTAGGAAAGGTGCTACAATTGGTTTCTGCGGACGGTCGATTTAAAGCCCGTCTCCCAGGAAGTGATGGACAAGTTAAATTTCCAGCTTGGTCACCATATTTGAGTAAAAACTAGGAGAAGTTAATGAAAAACTTTGCTAAATTATTAGTAGTAGCAGGCTCTGTAGCAGTATTAGCAGCTTGTGGTTCAAACAAAACTGAAGATAGCTCTGCAAACGCAAATGCAGCGAACGGTCAAACATTTGGCGCAGCAGGCTATTCTGTTCAAGATTTACAACAACGTTACAACACTGTGTATTTCGGTTTCGATAAATTCAACATCGAAGGCGAATATGAGCAAATCTTAGATGCTCACGCAGCATACTTAAACGCAACTCCGGCTTCAAAAGTTGTTGTTGAAGGTAACACTGACGAACGTGGTACTCCAGAGTACAACATCGCTTTAGGTCAACGTCGTGCGGATGCAGTTAAAAACTTCTTATCAGCTAAAGGTGTTCAAGCTGGTCAAGTTTCAACTGTTTCTTACGGTGAAGAAAAACCAGCTGAGTTAGGTCACGATGAAGCTGCATATTCTAAAAACCGTCGTGCGGTGTTAGCATACTAATTTAAAAGTTAGTATAAATTAGGAAAACCGGACCAATTGCGTCCGGTTTTTTGTTTCTATTGTCATCACATTGTTGGTTATTCAGTCAAACAAACAAAAAATTTAAAATTTTTATTGATTATTTAACTAAAATCCGTATCATAAGCCTCCGTTACGAAGCAATATATGGGTCGTTAGCTCAGTCGGTAGAGCAGCGGACTTTTAATCCGTTGGTCGAAGGTTCGAATCCTTCACGACCCACCATCTTGCCAGTCAACCACTTAAGTTATTTAAGCGGGTCGTTAGCTCAGTCGGTAGAGCAGCGGACTTTTAATCCGTTGGTCGAAGGTTCGAATCCTTCACGACCCACCACTTAAATACTTCCCTTTATGGGTCGTTAGCTCAGTCGGTAGAGCAGCGGACTTTTAATCCGTTGGTCGAAGGTTCGAATCCTTCACGACCCACCATCTATTTCGATCATATTTAATTTTTCTATCTCGTTTAATTAAAATTTTACTGATCAATTTTTTATTTGCGATCTGGATCGCAAATTGTACATTCATCATTTTCCCGTTTATTTTTCTTACGCTAAAGTGCGGTCAAAAAAAGGAAAGTTTTATGTGGAAAGGTATCACCCTGCTAGAGGGATTAATTACGCTGTTAATTATCAGTATGCTTACATTATTATCGTTACCCGCCTGGCAACAAGCCAATGCGCGCTTAATCCTCAATAAAGAACAACAAAAACTCTATCTTTTCTTACGACAAATTCAATCCAGAGTGGAAAATTCTAATGAAATTTGGCTATTACTCGCAAGTCGAAATCTAGAGGAAAAACGTTGGTGTTTGACCGCGCAAATCAAAAGTGAACAACTTTGCGATTGTTTATATCCGACCGCTTGCCAGAATGTATTTGCTCATTTCTATTATCCTTATTATCAAGATCAAACCATGCTCAGTACCAAATCCTACTACCCGAAAGAAATGACTCGTTTAAATGGTATTCGCAACACCTTTTCGACCGCTTGTTTTGTATTACAAGCCGACAGTATTCGCACCGTCTTTTCCTTTTTTAATGTAGGTAGCCTGAAATTAAAAGGCTATCAGTCTTCAAGTGCTTGTATTAGCGGAGTGTAATATGCTTTATCTTTATCGTGGGCAGAGTTTGCTGGCGCTTATGGTGTCATTAGCGTTGTCGTCCTTTTTATTGCTGGTAATTATCTCGTTTTACAGCAACAGCCAGCAGCAAAATCATCGCCTTTTCCTACAATTAAGGTTACAAAATGAATTACAACGCACCTTGCAATTGATTGGCAAAGATTTGCGGCGCGCCGGATTTCGTGCTTTAGCAGAAAAACTGACGCAAACAAATGTGCATCTCTTTGAACAAGATCCGCAAGGAAAAAGCCTCGTGATTACGCACGCGGATCAAGAAGCTGAACAAAGTTGCGTGTTATTTTTTTATGATTTGGATGCCACAGGTTGTATCGGCTCAACTTACAAATCCGGCAGTTGCATTACTGATGGACACAATACCGCCAAAACGATTGAACGCGAGCTGTTTGGTTATCGTTTGAGTAAAGGGATGATTGAAACCCGCTCGACTTATAAAAGCGCGGTGGATGAGTCTTGTACGCAGGCTCAATGCCAAAGTTATTTACACCAACCAGCCTGTAATAGTGGCGGCTGGACAGATTTATTGGATGCCAATGATATTCAAATTACCCAATTTTCGCTCAATTGGTTAATTGAAAATAGCTTATTGGAAGTTAAGCTACAAGGTAAATTAAAGCGCTATACACAAATTCATTATGCTACCTCGCTTGTTGTTCCTTTGCTCAATCAAGAATCGCCATCCCATCTGGCTAAGGAGTATTAATGCAAGCGCGTATTGGTGAGCTTTCTTGTGGGCGTTATAAAGGGGTGATGACCTTAACCTTACTGCTATTATTCAGCGCCGCTTTAGTGCTGTTGATGTTATTTGATGACGAACAATTGCGTTTATATCAAGGGATTAACGCACAGCGTCAACTTTTTGTACAGCAAAGTTTGGCATTACAAAATATCAGCCAACAACAAAAAGAAAGCCTTTGTACCCAATTGCATTTGGATAATGATCTTAATACGCAGCAAATTGTGTTTGAGCGAGGCACGCAGGCAGACAGACTTTCGCAATATATGTGGTGTGAACGGCAAAAGTTGTTTAAACAAGCGCCCAAAAAGGGCATTTCAGCGGGCGAATATGCGCAATTAATTCAGCCAAAATTTCTACCGCACTTTAAGCATATGTTAACCTTGCCGCCGGTGGTATTACCAAAAAATCTAAGCGATACGCTCTATTGGTTTGATGCAACGCAAACCGAATGGGAATTGAATGGCAACGTGCAAGGTATCGTGGTGGCGGAAGGGGATTTACATATTTCCGGTAAGGGTAAAATTAGTGGCGCCTTGATTACCGGCGGAAAGTTAACGCTTGTAGAGAGTGTCAGCGTGAGCTATCGTAAAGCCACAGTGACAGAATTAGTGCAGCGTTATAGTCGTTGGCGTTTAGAGGAGAAAAGTTGGTATGATTTTAAACCGCTGTAATGCGATACATTATCACTTACATCACCCCAATGTCATTGCTTATCGAGGCATGAATTTTACTTCCTTATTGGTGACATTAACCTTATTTAGTGGTATTTTTTTGACAATCAATCAATGGACATCGTACCAACGTCAAAGTGCGGTGCAAATTTATCAGGTTTCTCAAGCGATACAAATTGGCGAAAATCAGCAACAACGCCGGTTGGCAAATCTGCCTTGTCAGACTCAAGTACAACAAAACGGGCAGGTGTTTAAGATCCAATGCCAGGCATCAGTGGTTCGTATCAGTTATGTCGGCGGAGAAATCAAGTTAACCATCGACTAGGGTGAAATTGTGTTTACTGTTTATTATTCCAATCAACTTGACGTACAAAAAGACATTTTGCTGTATTTAATGGCACAAAAACCATTGCAAGATCCCTTTTGTGCTGAAGTGATTTTGGTGCAAAGCCCGGGCATGGCACAATGGTTGCAATGGCAAATTGCCGAAACAAAAGGCATTGCAGCAAATTTTGCCTTTCCTATGCCTGCCAGTTTTATTTGGCAACAATATGCAGAAAACCTCGCCAACGTGAGTCAGCAGTCGGAGTTTAACAAAGATTATTTGCGCTGGCGTTTAATGCGTCTCATTCCGGAGTATTTGGTACAAGCTGAATTTGAGCCATTGCGCCATTACCTTGCCCACGCCCCGCAAACGGAACAACAAAAATTGTATGCCTTGGCTTGTCGAATTGCCGATTTGTTTGACCAATATTTGGTGTATCGTCCTGATTGGATTGCGGCGTGGGAAACGCAGCAAGATGAAAAAATTACCCAGCAAATTAACTTACAGCAACCTCAACTTTCCTCACAAATTCAACAACATATTGCATGGCAAGGGATTTTATGGCGTGCGTTAGTGGCAGAAATCAAAGGAGAAAACCCGCAGCAATCGGTGGCGCACCGTGCTGAATTGCATCAACAATTTTTGCATCAATTGGCAGCGGGAAAGGTAAAAAATTTACCGGAGCGTATTTTTGTATTTGGTATTTCCGCATTGCCTAAAGTGTATTTGGAGACACTCAACGCCATCAGCCAACATTGCGATGTACATTTGTTTTTTAATAATGGATGTCGCGAATATTGGGGCGATTTAGTGGATCCGATCTATTGGCAAAAATTGCGTCAACGTTATCGTCTTACTCACGAGTCGCAGCAAAAAGTGCGGTGGATTTCTGAACAGAAATTTGATCAAGTGCAAGCGCAACAAGTGGAACTGACTTACGATAACGAAATATTGCAAGTGGGACACCCGCTGCTTGCTTCTTGGGGCAAGTTGGGGCGTGATTTTTTGCATTTGCTGACCCAAACGGAATCCAATGAAATTGAAGCCTATGTAGCACAATTTGAGCCGCATTTGTTGGGGCAAGTACAACAACAGATTTTTCATTTACAGCCAAGTGCTAGCCAACCGTTACATTGGTCGGAACAAGACCGTTCGTTGAGTATCCATTCTTGTTATAGCCCAATGCGCGAAGTTGAGGCGTTAAAAGATTATTTGTTGCATTTATTTAATCAAGACCGTGAACTGACGCCGAAAGATATTGTGGTGATGGTGGCGGATATTGATCGCTATACGCCTTATATTCGCGCAGTATTTGGGCAACAACGTCATCAACCTTCTGCTCAAATACTGCCATTTTCTATTTCCGATAATAAACTGTCGGAAAACGATGTGATTATTTCCAGCTTTTTACGTTTATTAAATCTCAAAGAAAGCCTGTTTGGTGCAGAAGAAGTATTGACATTTTTAGATGTGCCGGCAATTCGTAGCAAATTTGCGATTGAATTGGATGATTTAACGCATATTCACTATTGGGTTGAACATTCCGGTATTCGATACGGATTGGAGACGCAAACAGACAATTATAACGCTTGGCAAGCCGGCTTAGAGCGCATGTTGCTGGGATATGCCATGCGCGAGGAAAACGGGATTTGGCAAGATAGCCTTGCCTTTGATAGCACCTATGGTTTAAGCGGACAATTAGTCGGCAAGTTGGCGCAATTTATTGAACGTTTATCTTATTGGCAACAAATTATTCAGCACAGTTATGCTGTGGATGTATGGCGGGTACATCTTATTGACATGATTGACGGATTTTTTAGTGATGAGCGTGATGATGCGGAAACCCTGTGGTATTTAAAAGATCGCATTGCAGAGTTTGCGCAACAAATTGAAACAACGCATTTTTCTGCGCCGTTGGATATTGAGGTGATTTCGGAGGTGATGAATACCAATTTGCAAGATAATCCGAATAATCTGCGTTTTTTAGCCGGAAAAATTAACTTTTGTACCTTACTGCCAATGCGTTCCATTCCTTTTAAAGTAGTTTGTTTATTAGGCATGAACGAAAATGATTATCCGCGCCAACAGGTTCCGCACAGCTTTGATTTGATGCAATATCATCATCTCAAAGGCGACCGCCTACGCCGCGATGATGATCGGTATTTATTTTTAGAAGCGTTGTTATCAGCGCAAGAGAAATTATATATCAGCTACGTTGGGCGGTCGATTATTGACGATTCGCCGTTGGAACCGTCGGTATTGGTCAGTCAGTTATTGGATTATTTGAGCGAGAATTTGCACGTAGGCGATCCGTCGTTAGAACAACAAGCGTGGAAAAAACGTTTGGTAAAACAACATCCGATGACCGCATTTAGCCCGCAAAACTTTGTTGGAAATGACCGCACTTTTGCGCGGCAATGGTTACCGGTGGCAAATAAAGCCTATTGCGAAGCGCAAGATTTTATCCAACCTTTGCCGAATACCGCCTTTCATCCGGAAATTGATGTGGCGCAATTGGTAGCATTTGTGCAAAATCCCGTGAAATATTTCTTTGAAAAACAGCTGGGCGTGTATTTTGAACAAGCGGAAAAAGGCATCATAGAAAATGAAAATTTTGAGCTAAATCAGTTGGATAAATATAATATTAATGAAGAGTTATTATATTGTGACGCGCCGCAACGCGAGCAATTTTTTGCTAAATTGCGCATAAAAGGCGTGATGCCCCGTGGTAATTTTGCTCAAATTTACCGCGATAAATTAAGCCACGAATTAAGTGGGTTGCAACAAAAAGTAGCGGGTTATATAGATCAAGAAAATCAATCAGAGCCGATCCATTTGCTCTTTGACACGACACAAGGCAAGGTGAGTTTGCTTGGTCAGTTGGATCATTTATATTCGATGGGTGAACGTTGCCAGAGAGTAAAATGGCGCGTAGGAAAATTGCGTGATAAAGATATGATTGAACATTGGGTGTATTTTTTGTTGCAATGCGCCACTCAAGAGAAGGCGGAAGATTCCTTATTTTTTAGCAAAGACAAGCGTATGTGCTTTAAAACGGTAGAAAAAACAACCGCACTTCAACAATTACAATGCTATATTGAGGCATTTGTTGCAGCCCAACAACAGTTGCAGACGGTGATTATGCAAAATATCGCAGATTATTTGACGAAGAGGGCAAAAACATCAAGTGAAACACAAAATATGCAGGAAAGTGCGGTGGATTTTTCGTTAGTTTTGGATTTTATGGCAAAAATAGCGGAAAAAGATCCTTATTGGAAACGTTTGTATGAACAAATGTCATGGACGCCGGCGCAGTTAAGTTCTATAGATGAGGCGACGATAAATTGGTTTTCCACAATGCTGGAGAGTGCGCAAATCGAAAATTATGACTAAAAAAGCGGGAAATCCCGCTTTTTATGTCGTTTTGATGGATAAATTTTTACGCTTTACGCCAAGTCGTTCCGTTGGCGCCATCTTCCAACACAATTCCCATGGCAGTCAAGGCATTGCGCGCGGCATCTGCGCTTGCCCAATCTTTCGCGGCGCGCGCAGCATTGCGTTGTTGAATTAAGGCTTCGATTTTTGCCACGTCGTCATCATTGGATCCTGCTTGTAAAAAATCTTCCGGATCTTGCTCCAACAAGCCTAAAATATTGGCTAATTCGCGTAATCTTGCCGCTAGTGCGTTCGCTTTCACCATATCTTCCGCTTTTAATTTATTGACTTCGCGCGCCATTTCAAACAGCACAGAAATCGCATTTGGCGTATTAAAATCATCATTCATAGCATCGCTAAATTCGGCGACAAAATTTTCTCCGCCAAAAGCGACCGCACTTTTATCCGTACCACGTAAGGCGGTATATAAACGCTCCAGCGCTCCATGCGCCAGATTCAAGTTTTCTTCGCTGTAATTTAGTTGGCTACGATAATGAGCGGTTAATAAGAAATAGCGCACACTTTCCGCATCATAATGGGACAACACATCACGAATGGTGAAGAAATTGCCAAGGGATTTTGACATTTTTTCTTTATCCACCATGATCATGCCGGAATGGATCCAATAGTTCACATATTCACCTTCATGGGCGCAGCAAGATTGCGCAATTTCATTTTCATGATGCGGGAACATCAAATCCGAACCGCCACCGTGAATATCGAAATGTTCGCCAAGTTGCTTGCAGTTCATCGCCGAACATTCGATATGCCAACCGGGACGCCCCGCTCCCCAAGGCGAAGCCCAGCTCGGTTCATTGGCTTTGGACATTTTCCACAACACAAAATCCATCGGATTTTTCTTAATTTCTGAAATTTCCACGCGAGCGCCGGCCTGTAATTGACTTAAATCTTGACGCGAAAGGCGACCATATTGACTGAAACTTTCCACATCAAACATCACATCCCCGTTTTGCGCGACGTAGGCATGACCTTTTTGAATTAATTTTTCAACAATATCAATGATTTCTGGAATATGATGGGTCGCGCGCGGTTCAAAATCCGGACGTAAAATATTTAAAGCGTCAAAATCGCGATACATTTCCACTACCATGCGATCGACTAATTGTTCGCAAGTCTCTTTATTTTCCAAGGCGCGCTTGATGATTTTATCGTCCACGTCGGTAATATTGCGTACATAGGTTAATTCATAACCCAAATAACGTAAGTAGCGTGCGATCACGTCGAAACAGACAAAGGTTCTGCCATGCCCGATATGGCAAAGATCATAAACGGTCACGCCGCACACATACATTCCGACTTTATTTTGCTGAATCGGTTTAAAAATTTCTTTTTCTCTGGTTAATGTATTAAATATTTTTAGCATGGTTGTTCCAGTTTAAAATTCGGGGGGAAAACTCACCGCACTTTATAGCACTTCTTTGCGATTTATGGAATAATAAACCTCTTTTAATTTCATAAGGAAATCAAAATGATCACATTACACACCAATTTTGGCGATATTAAAATTGCCTTAAATCATGAGAAAGCACCAATTACGGCGGAAAACTTTTTAAATTACTGCAAAGAGGGTTTCTATAATAACACAATTTTCCACCGTGTTATTGATGGATTTATGATTCAAGGCGGTGGAATGGAAGTGGGGATGCGTGAAAAAAATACCAAAGCGCCGATCCAAAATGAAGCGGGCAACGGGTTAAGCAACAAACGCGGTAGTATTGCCATGGCGCGTACTTCCGATCCGCACTCTGCCAGTGCACAATTTTTTATTAATGTGGCGGATAATACTTTCTTGGATCACCGTAAAAAAGAAATGTTCGGCAAAACTGTGGTACAAGAATGGGGCTATGCGGTATTTGGCGAAGTGGTTGAAGGTATGGACGTGGTCGATAAAATCAAAGGCGTGAAAACTGGCAATAAAGGGTTCCATCAAGATGTGCCGGTGGAAGATGTGGTGATTACTTCTGTGAGCGTAGAATAATCGTATAACATCAGATATTGTGGGCATTTGCCCACTTTCTGTCGCACGACGTTTCTAACAGATGTTGGAGGAAAATCATGAAAACTGCCAAAATAATCACCGCACTTGCAGCCTTTGGATTGGCGTTAAGCGCACAAGCCAAAGATGTGGTTTTACATACGAATTATGGCGATATTACCGTAGCGTTGGATGAGCAAAATGCGCCGGTTTCTAGCCAAAATTTTGTTCATTATGCACAAAAAGGTTTTTACAACAATACGCTTTTTCACCGTGTTATTGACGGATTTATGATCCAAGGTGGCGGTTTTTCAGCGGGAATGCAACAAAAAACAACTGATGCGCCAATAAAAAATGAAGCGGATAATGGCTTGAAAAATCAGCGCGGTACTATCGCCATGGCGCGTACCTCTGATCCGAATTCAGCCACATCGCAGTTTTTTATTAATTTGAAAGATAACGATTTTTTAGATTTTAAAGAAAAAAGTGCGCAAGGTTATGGTTATGCCGTCTTCGGACGCGTCACGCAAGGCATGGATGTTGTAGATAAAATTGCGAAAGTGTCAACCGGTAGCGTCGGTTTTTATCGCGATGTGCCGAAAGCGGATGTGATTATCCAATCGGTGAGCGTGAAATAAAACGAGTCAAGCATGGCGTTTTTTGATACCCATACTCATTTAGATTATCTGGCTCAGATGACCTCTGAGCCATTGGCGCAATTAATGGATAATGCGCAAGCGGCGGGGGTGGAAAAAATCTTGATTGTGGCGGTATTAGAAAAGGATTTTAAAACTATCGAAAAAATGACCGCACTTTACCCTAACCAGCTCTATTACGGATTGGGTTTGCACCCGTTGTATATTGAGCAGCACCAATTTTCGGATTTAGAACGACTGGCTCAAGCGCTTTATCAACGTGGTTCGGCTTGTAGTGCCGTGGCGGAAATTGGTTTGGAACGCGGTGTGGAGACGTTGTTAAGCGAGACATTGTGGCGCAAACAATGTGACTTTTTGGAGGCGCAATTGTCCTTTGCTAAACAATTTAACTTACCGGTGAATTTGCATTCGCGTAAATCACATGATCAATTAATTGTTTTTCTAAAACGTATTGCATTGCCAAAATGTGGCGTGGTACACGGATTTTCCGGCAGCTACGATCAAGCAAAACGTTTTGTGGATCTGGGCTATAAAATTGGCGTCGGTGGCACGATTACCTATCAACGAGCAAATAAAACCCGACAAACTATCAGCAAACTTCCTTTAGACAGCCTCGTGCTGGAAACGGATACGCCGGATATGCCGGTTTTCGGCTTTCAAGGTCAGCCTAACCGACCGCAGCGCATTGTAAATGTCTTTAATGCATTATGTAGCCTAAGACAAGAAACGCCAGAGATGATTGAAGATCAAATCTGGCGTAATAGTGTGGCGTTATTTGGTGAATAATCGCGCGTTTATCAATATTAATTTTAGTCGGCTTTGGGTTGTATTGTATCCTTTCCCTCTTCCTTTTCTTTCTTTTCTTGTCGAGAATAATAGTAATATAAATACGCCAATCCAATTGGTGCGATTACAAATGAAAATATCCAGCACATTGCCATCGTGATGAATTTTGCTAGTAACATAATGAGCGAATTGATGAAAAATACATTTTCTCCCATGATATAGCCGATAACAGATTCATACACAAATCTTGAATAAGGATAAAGTAGTTGCAAAATGCTGAACAGGATAATATCAGCGATATTTTTTTCTATTGATGCGTGTTGGTTATTCACAACAAGTGTTACAACAAAGAATACAAAAAAGATAAGACCAAAAAGAAAATGGCGAATGTAGTATGGGAGATTTAACCCGCCAAAAGTTTTTTGCCAAAATGTCATAATTTCTCCTTAATATTGTACCTAAAACAGGTACATTTTACATTGTACCTAAAATAGGTGCAATGGGAAATTTAAGATTATCTGTTCATTCTGATGAACATCTCTGGTTAAGAGAATTATTATTGCAGCGTAGAAAAGACTTAGGACTCTCACAGCGTGAGATGGGAGCTAAGTTGGGCGTTGTTCATTCTTTTATCGGTAAAGTTGAAACCGGTGATAGACGTTTGGATATTTTTGAATTTATTCAATATTGTAAAGGGTTAGAATTAGATCCGATAGAAGTGATTCAAGAGATGCAAGTGAGATTTAGTTTGGATAATTAAAAGAGAACAGTGTTTTTATATAAAAAATAACTATAAATTCCACTGCACTTTTATTTTTTTACCGTCAAATAAAAACTTTCATCCAGTAATTCCCACAGCAATGTTTCTTCAATTTCGCCTAAATGCACGCTGATCCAATGCTCTTTATTCATATGATAAGCGGGATAAATTCCTTTTATCCTACGCAAAGATCCGACTTCCTCCGGTTTGGCTTTGAGGTTTACAATATTGATTTCATCCCTACTGGCTAAACCGATTTTATTGGCGGTAATGTTCATCAATAGTGCAAACCATTTGCGGTGATGAGCGTGGCGGAATATGGCGTAATCGGGAAATTTTGCCCACGGATATTCAGCTTTTATGCCATAACGTTGTTGAATTTGAACAGTAAAATGTGTGGCGTTCATGATTATTTTTCCATATCAATATGCGGGATACCGTCTTCTAAATAGGCTTCTGATATGGCTTGAAAACCAAAGGATGCATAGAAATCTCGTAGGTAGGTTTGCGCTTGAATATGAATTGGTTTGTCCGCCCATTGGCGTTGGATTTCAGTTAAGACTTTCTCGATTAATTGTCGTCCTAGACCTAAATGACGGGCGGTTTCGACCACTAAAACTCGCCCAAAATGCACCGCACTTTCAGAGGGAATAATTCGAGCGTAGGCAAGAATTTTTCCATTTTCTTGGTAAAAAAGATGCTGCGCGATTAGATCTTTTTCATCTACTTCAGGATAAGCACATGCCTGTTCCACCACAAACACTGCTACGCGGACTTGATAAATGTGAAAAAGCTCTGTCGTTGTCAGCGCGTTAAAGGGTTTGCAATGCCACATATTTTCCTCGTCATCATTGATGGATTTCTGCTTTATACGATAAGCCTATTGTAATGTATTTATCCATTTAGATGAGTAAAATTTCTTAAATTTTAACCGCACTTTTTACGTTTTTTACATGGCGATGATATTTTATAGAAAATGATACCGCCACAATGCCGAGATTTCAGCTTTCGTGGCGGTATGTTTGAGTGAATGGGCGAGATTAACCGAATTCGCGCATAAAGTCTTGCGCTTTGTTGACCATCTCTTTTGAGCCGATAAACAACGGAACGCGTTCGTGTAAGGCGGTTGGTTGAATATCTAAAATGCGACGATATCCGTCACTGGCGATGCCGCCGGCTTGTTCCGCTAAGAATGCCATTGGGTTACCTTCATATAATAAGCGCAGCTTACCATTTGGATAGTTGGTGGCGCTTGGATAAATATAAATTCCGCCTTTTAACATATTTCGATGGAAATCGGAAACTAAGGAGCCGATATAGCGGGATGTATAAGGACGAGAAGTCGCTTTGTCTTCTTCTTGGCAATATTTAATGTATTTTTTTACGCCCATTGGGAATTTTAAATATTGTCCTTCGTTAATGGAGTAGATTTTGCCGCTTTGTGGAATTTGGATATTTTCATGGGAAAGACAAAATACACCTAAAGACGGATCATAGGTAAATCCGTTGACACCGTTACCCGTGGTATAAACTAGCATAGTGGAGGAACCATAAACAATATAACCGGCAGCAACTTGGCGATTACCCGGTTGTAAGAAATCTTCCAATGTCACCGGTGTACCGATTGGAGAAACGCGGCGATAGATAGAGAAAATAGTACCGACGGCGACGTTGACGTCGATATTGGAAGAACCGTCAAGCGGATCGGTTAAGATGACATATTTGGCATTTCTGCCGCGTTCGGTATCAAATGCGACGAAATTTTCTTCTTCTTCGGAAGCAAATCCTGCAACTTCTTCGCGTGTAATTAATGCTTGTTTCATGGTGTTGTGCGCAAATAAATCCAGTTTCATCTGCGCTTCCCCTTGTACATTTTCTACCCCGTTGTTACCAATGATATTATTGGTTAAACCAGCGCGGTTGATGTCGCGGTGAATCACTTTTGCCACTAAACGGATGGAGGAAAGAATGCCGGATAATTCTCCCTTGGCATTGGGATATTCGGCTTGTTTTTCAATAACAAATTGACCTAATGTTTTCATATAGTATCCTTATTTTTGGAATAAATTTTACTCTCTCGGAAAGTTGATTTATTATAGCAACCTTGACTTTAAGATAATAAGACAGATTTTAAACTCTGTGATCTAACCCACACTTTTTTTGTAAAAGTTACATAATTTTTTGATAAGAGACAAAAATGACAATAAAACATCTTCATATTTTAGGTATTTGTGGCACATTTATGGGTGGTATTGCGATTATCGCGAAACAAATGGGCTACAAAGTGACCGGCTCGGATACTAATGTTTACCCGCCAATGAGTACATTTTTACAAGAGAGCGGTATTGAAATTATTCCCCACTATGACATTTCCCAATTGCAACCAGCGCCGGATTTGGTGGTGATCGGTAACGCGATGAAACGCGGAAATCCCTGTGTCGAATATGTATTGGAAAATAATCTCCCTTATACT
Organism: [Pasteurella] aerogenes; assembly: GCA_900637275.1. Classification (NCBI taxonomy): domain Bacteria; kingdom Pseudomonadati; phylum Pseudomonadota; class Gammaproteobacteria; order Pasteurellales; family Pasteurellaceae; species [Pasteurella] aerogenes. Next base: position 1,435,753 of record LR134362.1, on the reverse strand, counting down.
TCTGGTCCACAATGGCTACATGATCATTTATTGCGTGATCGTTGGGTGTTGGCAGTTTCCGGAACCCATGGTAAAACCACAACCACCGGTATGTTAAGCTGGATTTTAGAACAGAATGGCTTGGAACCCGGCTTTTTGATTGGCGGTATTGCTGGGAATTTTGGGACATCCGCTCGTTTAGGCAAAAGTCCGTTTTTTGTAATCGAAGCGGATGAATATGATACTGCATTTTTTGATAAGCGTTCAAAATTTGTGCATTACAATCCAAAAACATTGATCATCAATAATATTGGTTTTGATCATGCAGATATTTTTGACGATTTAAAAGCCATTCAACGCCAATTTCATCACATGATCCGCACCATCCCAGCAAGTGGGCGAATTTTGTCCGTTGCTAATGAACAAAGTGTTAAAGAAACCTTGGAGATGGGCTGCTGGTCGCAATGTCAATATTTGGGTAAAGATCAACAATGGTATGCGGAACGTTTGACGAATGATAGTTCGCATTTTGAAGTGTATCATAATGGCGAAAAAGCAGGCGAAGTACAATGGAATATTGTCGGACAGCATAATATGCATAATGCCTTGATGGCGATTGCTGCGGCGCATCATGCGGGGGTGAGTATTGAAAATGCCTGTAAAGCCTTATCCAGTTTTGTGAATGCCAAACGCCGTTTGGAAGTGAAAGGGCAGGTGAATGGCGTGACGGTGTATGATGATTTTGCTCACCATCCAGCGGAAATTCTTGCAACATTGACCGCACTTCGCGATAAAGTAGGCGGTGGCGTGCGCATTTTAGCGGTATTGGAGCCGCGTTCTAACACTATGAAAATGGGTGTGCATAAAGACGAAATTGCTCCTGCGTTGGCGCGTGCGGATCATGTCTTTTTATTGCAACCGGACAGCATTCCTTGGGATGTGGTGGAGATTGCTAATCAATGTGTGCAACCGGCAAGCTGGTCGGGAAATATTGATAAATTAGTCGATATGGTGGTCGCAGAGGCGCGTGAAAGCGATCATATTTTGGTGATGTCAAACGGAAGTTTTGGTGGTATTCACCAAAAATTATTGGATAAATTATCGACAAAGTAAGAAATTTGATATTATCGCAAAATAAAGCGTGCTATTTATAAAATATACTGTTAGTATGGCATTGCCTTTATCGTAAAGGTGTAATGGATAGCACGAATAATTGACTGGCTAAATTAAAAAATTTGTTTTATATCACCATATTTTATAGCGCTATCTCAAGATTTTTATTTATTAGGATTATGTAATGTCACAAAGTAAAGGAACCGTTAAATGGTTCAACGAAACAAAAGGATTTGGTTTTTTACAAGCGGAAAATGGTGAAGATGTATTTGTTCATTTTTCAGCCATTCAAACCAATGGGTTTCGCACTTTAAAAGAAGGTCAAGCAGTGACTTTCGATATTATTGATGATAAACGTGGTAAAAAAGCGGAAAACGTCGCTGTTTTAGTTTAGTCAAATCAAGAGAGAACAAAGACCATCAGCAATGATGGTTTTTTTATGCTAGTAAAATGGCATTGCCACGAATATTTATAAAAAACAACGTAAAAAATGACCGCACTTTTGTTTGTTTTCAGCATAACAAAAAAGCGGTTTGTTATAAACAAACCGCTTTACGAAATCTGGTTGCGGGGGCCGGATTTGAACCGACGGCCTTCGGGTTATGAGCCCGACGAGCTACCAAGCTGCTCCACCCCGCGTCTGTGGAGGCGTACTATACGCCTTTTAGATTTTTATGCAAGTAAAAATCCGATAAAAAACGTTTGTTTGTTATAAAAATAAACGATCCGAATGTTTTTTCTGCATATTACATGAAAAATGCTATGTATTTAGCGCATTTTTTGGTACTTTATGCAACCTTAATTTTGTTTATTTTATTTAGTTAGGAATCAATATGTTTTTAAAATCTTTTTCAAGCAAAAAATTTGCTGCAATTTGTGGTATGTTTTTATTAGCTGCTTGTTCATCCGCTCCACAAACGACAAAAAATAGCAACAACAGCGCTAGCCCGGAACAATTTGGCGCCAAATATGCTGGTCGAACCTATCAACAAGCCAATTTAATGCCAGTATCTGCTATTGATAATAAAAGTGCGGTCACAAATCAAGGCGATTTTTTAACGCAATTATCCAATGTTCGTGGTTATTCCAATAGTTTAACTAATCGTTTTGCCACTGCTTATGGCAAGATTACGAATTGGGTATTAGCCGGAGCCAATGTTAATGAATTAGCTAATTATGGTATTAATCCTAAAGTATTAAAAGGGCAAGACGGTTATCAAAATGTACTGATGACTGGGTATTATTCTCCAGTTATTCACGCCCGCCGTAGCGAACAAGGAAAGTATAATCAGCCTATTTATGCCATGCCTGCGCAAAAGCGTTTTACTCGTGCGCAAATTTATGCCGGAGCATTGAGAGGTAAAGGTTTAGAATTAGCCTATAGCGATTCGATGATTGATAACTTTTTATTAGGCGTGCAGGGTAGTGGTTATGTGGATTTTGGCAATGGTGATTTAAACTATTTTGCGTATGCCGGGCAAAACGGTTTTGATTATGTCGCAGTTGGACGTTTATTGGTAGAAGATGGTGAAATTCCAAAAGAAAAAATGTCCATCCAAGCTATCAAAGATTGGGCGAAAGCAAATCCTTCACGTTTACAAGGATTGTTAGAGCGTAATCCATCTTATGTATTCTTTAAAAATGATCCGAATGGAAAAGTGCGCGGTTCCGCTGGTGTCCCTTTAGTGCCGATGGCATCTATTGCTTCCGACAGAAACGTGATCCCATCAGGTTCTGTTTTATTGGTTGAAGTACCACAAATTGATAAAAACGGAAATTGGACCGGTGAGCATAAATTACATTTAATGGTGGCATTGGATGTTGGTGGTGCTGTCAAAGGTCATCATTTTGACTTATATCGCGGTATTGGTGATGAAGCAGGACATATTGCTGGCTTATCTAAACATTATGGTAGAGCTTGGTTATTACAATAATGACGGAACGTATCGATAATTATGAACAGCGCTTTGGCGGCATTGGTCGTTTGTATGGCGCAGAGGCTTTAGCGGTTTTACGTCAATCGCATATTGCAGTAATCGGCATTGGCGGCGTTGGTTCTTGGGTAGTGGAAGCCTTGGCTCGTTCAGGTATCGGTAATATTACGATGATTGATATGGACGATATTTGTGTCACCAATATCAATCGTCAACTTCATGCTTTATCCGGCAATGTAGGCTTGCTCAAAACGGAGGTGATGAAAGAGCGGGTACGCTTGATTAATCCGGAATGTGCGGTCGAAATTATTGACGATTTTATTGCGGCGGATAATTTGGCGGATTATCTTAATCGCGATTATGACTATGTGATTGACGCTATTGATAATGTGAAAACCAAGGCAGCGTTGATTGCTTATTGTAAGCGCCACAAAATACCGGTTATTACCATTGGTGGCGCGGGCGGGCAAACGGATCCGACGCAAATTCAAATTGCTGATTTAAGTAAAACTATTCAAGATCCGTTGGCGGCAAAAGTGCGGTCACTTTTACGCAAGGAATATGGTTTTACACAAAATCCTAAACGGAAATTTGGGGTGGATTGTGTTTTTTCCACCCAACCTTTGATTTTTCCACAAATGGGAGAGCATTGTGAGGTATCGGCAAGCATGAATTGTGCCAACGGATTTGGTGCGGCAACGATGATTACCGCCACCTTTGGTTTTTTTGCGGTGTCGAGAGTGATTGATAAATTGCTGCGTAAAAAAGCGCAGTAAAGTGCGGTCAATTTTGGAGACGTTTTTACATCCGCTTAAATACAGCCCCCGCAACTGCCACAGCGCCAATCGTCTTTGTTTACCGCTTGGTAAAAATAGCGCATATATTGTTCTTCAATCGGGATGTTTTCCTGAATAAATAAATCGGTCAGCCAATCAATATTTGCTACAATCCAATCATCTTCATCTAACCCTTCTAGATATAATTCATCTTCGGGATCGATAAAATTATAGATTTTTTGCGTTCCCATATCCTGATCTCGACGATCGGAAGGTAGTTTGATCGGTTTACCGTTGTACTCAATTTCCCAATAGCCTAAGCAAAGTGTGTTGCCTTTGGAACTCCAAGAGGCTGTAAATGGATTTTGCATAATTTGTTTAATTTTTCAAAAAATTTTACATAAATTAAGTATAGGCCTCTTAGAATAAGACGCCATACCCAATTTTAGTCATTATTTATTTGAACCTTCAGGATGCAATCCAATGCCTTGATGACGCTCTTTAAGTTTTTCAATTACATCGTGCCACGTCAGATTTTCATTGTGTAACAACACCGTTAAGTGATAGACCAAATCTGCCGCTTCGCTCACCAATTCATCAGGATCTTTCGCCATCGCCGCCAGTGCGGTTTCAACGCCTTCTTCACCGACTTTCTGCGCAATTTTCTTCGTGCCTTTGGCATAAAGTTTGGCGGTATAAGAACTTTCAGGATCAGCATTTTTGCGCGCGGCTAACACTTGTTCTAACTTCGCAAACCAGGACCATTCGCCTTCGGACTGCGCTTCAAACTGATGAAAACAGCTTTCTTTTCCTGTGTGACAAGTTGGACCGATTGGGTTAGCTAAAATTAATAACGTATCGTTATCGCAATCCAAGCTCATATCAACTACGTTTAAGAAATGCCCCGAGGTTTCCCCTTTCGTCCATAAACGTTGTTTGGTGCGAGAGAAAAACGTCACTTTTTTCTCAGCTAATGTTTTGTCTAGTGCTGCTTGGTTCATATAACCCAGCATTAGGACTTCGCAAGTTTGGGCGTTTTGGACGATAACGGGGAGAAGGTTATCGACTTTTTGCCAATCTATATTTCTAATATTCATATTATCTTCTTTGTAGGAACGAGGTTTATCCTCGCCCGTTGTGTTTAATGGTTTATGGGCGGGGATAAACCCCGCCCCTACAATTATCTGCGAATTTCTACATTATCTTTGGCTAAATATTTTTTCAATTCGCCAATATTGATAATCTGCTTATGAAACACACTCGCCGCCAATGCACCGTCTACATTCGCTTTCACAAACGCGTCACGAAAATGCAGCATTTCGCCGGCGCCGCCTGAGGCGATTAGTGGCACGTGGCAGATTTCACGCACTTTTTTCAGTTGGACTAAATCATAGCCGTTGCGTACGCCGTCTTGGTTCATCATATTCAGTACGATTTCGCCTGCGCCACGTTTTTGCACTTCTTGCACCCAATCGAGCAGCTGCCAGTTGGTTTGGCGGGTACGTTTTTCATCGCCGGTGTATTGATTGACCCAATACTTGCCTGTTTCTTTTTCGAACCAGCTATCAATGCCCACCACAATCGCTTGCACGCCAAAACGATCCGCAAGGCGGGAAATCAGATCAGGATCCGCAAGTGCGGGCGAATTTATAGAGATTTTATCCGCACCAAAAGCAAAAATCTGCTCGGCATCCTCAATGGTTTTAATGCCACCCGCCACACAGAAGGGAATATCGATCACTTCTGCCACGCGCTGCACCCAGCTTTTATCCACCGTGCGTCCATCACTGGAAGCGGTAATGTCGTAGAATACCAATTCATCCGCCCCTTCTTCCGCATAGCGTTTGGCAAGCGGTACGATGTCGCCGATAATTTCGTGATTGCGGAATTGTACGCCTTTGACTACTTGCCCGTCACGCACGTCTAAACAAGGGATTATCCGTTTTGCCAACATTCGATTGCCTCCGCTACATTAAATTTACCTTCTAACAACGCACGCCCCACGATTACGCCAGCCACGCCTGTGCCTTTTAACGCCTGAATATCGGCAAGAGAACCGATACCTCCCGAGGATTGGAAATTGACATCAGGGTATTTCGCACAAATTTCTTTGTATAAATCCACATTTGACCCCGCCAACGTGCCATCACGGGAAATGTCCGTACATAAAACGTGCTGCAAGCCAACCGATTGGAAATCTTCAATCAATTCTTCCAACGACACGCCACTTGCCTCTTGCCAACCGCTAATCGCAATAATTTTTTGACCGCTTGCATTGATGTTTACGTCCAACGCTAACACGAATTTTTCCGCACCGTATTTATTAAACCAGCCTTTCACCATCTTACGCTCTTTGACCGCTGTGGAGCCAATCACCACACGATTCGCCCCCACCGCCAATAAATCTGCCACATCTTGCTCGGTGCGAATACCACCACCCACTTGGATTTTACATTTGGTCGCCGCAATAATCTCACCGATAAGTACGGTTTGTCTTTTGGCAGGATCTTTCGCCCCCGTCAAATCCACCAAATGCAACTGCTCCGCCCCTTGTGCAAGGTAGCTGGTAAATTGCTCAATCGGATTATCACTATAAGTTGTCTGTTTGGCATAATCGCCTTGGTGTAACCGCACCACCTGCCCGTCAATCAAATCAAGTGCGGGGATGATAATGGATTTTTTCATTGTGTTTGTCCTTGTATCAATCCTACCCCTCGCCCGCTTGCGGGAGAGGGGAAGGGTAGTTAAATTCTTGATAATTGTGTTCTCAACGTCCGCTTAAATGCCTCTGCCAACACATCGCAAGCCAAGGCTTTTTCTAACTCTGCACGCATTGTCTCTGTGGGCTTTTGTGCGGCAAGTTGGTTTAGATGAATAATGGTTAAATCTGGATACGGGCGTTGCAAGCGGTGAATTTTGTCGCCTTTTTGACAAACACCGGTTTGAACCACACGCACATACCAACCGGTTAAGCCTTGCTCTCGCACGATTTTTTGTGTCTCCGCACACTCAGAATTGAGCGACAAACGCTCACAAGGTTTGCGTGGTTGCGACACTTCTACGATTACATCGCCGATTTGATAACGGTCGCCCACACAAACGTTGGTTTCGTCCAATTCGGAAACGATAAAATTCTCACCGTAAACTGCTCTACTTTTCCAATCGAAATCCTTGCCGATAAGTGCGGTTAATTTTTCAAAGGTTTTATCCGCCATAAAAAACAACGCTTTATCCACACCACCATGATGCGCTTTCAAGCCTACATCATTACCTTCCGCGCCTAATTCGTGAACGGTGATTTTGTCCACTGGTTGCTTGCGAATGGCGCTTTCTAAAGTTGTACCGTCCGCAAAAGTGATGTTTTCTACCAAACCGATTTTTAAGGCTAACACTTCCGCCATTAAATATTCTCCACAAAGTTTTTCAACAGCTGCGCCCCGTTTTTGCCTGAACGTTCAGGGTGGAATTGCACGCCATAAACGTTTTTGCTCGCAATCGCCGCTGAAAAATCCACGCCATAGTTGCTGGTCGCAATGGTATTCTCATTTGGTAGCACCGCATAACTATGCACAAAATAGAAATGGCTGTCTTGTTCAATGCCGGCAAACAACGGATGATCCGCCGCATAGCGCACACGGTTCCAGCCCATATGCGGCAACGGCAAGCCCTTGTTTGGAATTAATTCCGTTTTGCCATTTATCAAGCGCAAGGTTTCTACATTACCTTCGGTGGAAAATTCCGTCATCAGCTGCATGCCCAAACAGATACCGAGCATCGGTTGAGTAGCGTTTTGAATAGTTTCAATCAGCTTGCGATCTTGCAGATTTTTCATCGCCGCAATCGCTGTTCCTACACCGGGTAACAGCAATTTATCCGCTGATTTAATCTTTGCAAGATCGCGACTAATTTCCGCTTGAATATTTAGGCGGTCGAATGCAAATTTTACAGAAGACAGGTTTGCACAGCCTGTGTCGATGATGATGAGTTTGGTCATGTGTATTCCTATAAAAACGGTCAAAAAATGGACCGCACTTTTTGTGTTTTGTCTTTAATGTACAATATTTTTATTCGTATTGCTAACAAAGGATAGGCTTTTTTATTGAAAAAAATTTAATTCTTTTCACTGAAAGGGGATTAGTCGCCACGGGAAAAATTTGTTACACTAAATTATTATTTATCAACCCTGTAAGGATTGTCCTTTGACTCACGATTTGACTGAAACATTCACCCTTGAACCGCAAGATAATGCGCGTTTACAAGCCTTGTGTGGCGCTTTTGATGAAAATATCCAATTGATTGAAAAAGCGTTTAATTTGTTGATTTCAAGACGAAATTTTACCTTTACTATCCAATCTCAAGAGGACGAGGCTAAACCGCATCACGCGCAATTATTGCAAAGTGCGGTCAAATTAATTCAAGTTTTGTATGCGGAAACTGCTGCAGTGCGGGGCAAGGTGAAAGAATTGGATTTAGAAGATGTCCATATGGCGATCCAAGAAAGCCGAATGTTGCTGCAGGCGCATGACGAGCGAGAGGAAAGTCGGGTTTATAGTACCACGATTAAAACCAAGCGTGGTTTAATTAAGCCACGCGGTAAAAATCAAATTGAATATTTGCACAATATTTTAACCCATGATATTAGCTTTGGAATTGGTCCAGCGGGAACAGGAAAAACCTTTTTAGCGGTTGCGGCAGCGGTTGAGGCGTTGGAAAAACAAGAAATTCGTCGTGTGTTACTGACCCGTCCGGCAGTAGAAGCCGGGGAGAAATTGGGTTTTTTGCCGGGCGATTTAGGGCAGAAAATTGAGCCTTATTTGCGTCCGTTGTATGATGCGCTGTTTGAAATGCTTGGTTTTGAAAAAGTGCAAAAATTGATGGAGCGTAATGTAATTGAAATTGCCCCTTTGGCGTATATGCGCGGGCGGACGTTAAACGACAGCTTTATTATTTTGGATGAAAGTCAAAATACCACAGTAGAACAAATGAAAATGTTTCTTACCCGTATTGGTTTTAATTCCAAAGCGGTCATTACAGGCGATGTGACACAAATTGACTTGCCGCGTAGCCAAAAATCCGGTTTGCGCCATGCGATGGAGGTGTTGGGAAATGTACCGGAATTGAGCTTTAACTATTTTGATAGTCAAGATATTGTACGCCATCCTGTGGTGGCGAAAGTGGTACAAGCGTACGAGCGTTGGGAGGCGGAAGATGAAATTCGTCGTCAGCACTTGGCTGAACAACGTCGTAAAGTGCGGTCGGAAAATCAAGCAGAAATAGAACGAGATAATAAAGATGAATAATGTGATCATTGATTTACAAATTGCCAGTGAAAATATTGAGAATTTGCCGAGCGAGGAACAAATTCAGCAATGGGCAAATGCAGCGGTGCGGGCGCAAACGATGGAGCCGGAAATCACCGTGCGTATTGTGGATGAAGCAGAAAGCCATCAGTTAAATTTAACCTATCGTGGCAAGGATAAACCAACGAACGTGTTGTCGTTTCCGTTTGAATGCCCGGATGAAGTGGAGTTAACGTTGTTGGGAGATTTGGTGATTTGTCGCCAAGTGGTGGAGCAAGAGGCGCGCGAACAAGACAAGCCACTAATGGCGCATTGGGCGCATATGGTGGTGCATGGCTGTTTGCATTTACTCGGTTACGATCATATTGAAGATGCCGAAGCGGAAGAAATGGAAAGCTTGGAAACGGAAATTATGCTCGGTCTAGGTTTTGAGGATCCTTATCTCGCAGAAAAAGCATAATATCATGTTGCCACGCCAACTGACCTTTCTAGTGCAAGCGGATATTCATCTATTTTGCCACAATCCTCATTTATTATGGGTGGGAATGGCGAAGCCTGATGTGGCAGATTTTCAGCCTACATTTTGCCTTTTTTCACAAGCCCAAAATTTACTTGGGCAATCCTTTGATCACATTGTTTTTGATGCTCGCGATGGAATGGATTTGGCCGCACTGGCGATCGTTTGCGGTACTTTAGTTGGTGGCGGGCGCTTGTGGGTGCTGATTCCAGTTTGGGAGGAATGGGAACAGCTGCCGGATAGGGATAGTTTGCGCTGGAGTGGTGAGCCTTATCCGATCGCTACGCCACATTTTGTGACGCGCTTAAAGCAATGTATTAGGCAATATGGATTTCCGGTATTGAAACCAAATGAGACAACAATAAGTGCGGTGGATTTTTCGTCGATTTTTGTGCCACCAACGGCGCATCATGCTACACCGGAACAGCAGGACATTATCCGCCAGATTTTGTTGCAACAAAGCGAATTATACTTTTTGACCGCTAAGCGTGGACGTGGAAAATCCGCCTTATTGGGGTTGCTTGCCGATAAATTAACCGATCCACTTTATCTTACTGCACCTAATAAAAATGCGGTACATACCTTAACGCAATTTTCCTCTCAAACGCTGGATTTTATTGCGCCGGATAATTTAGCTGCGCAATTGCAACACGCGCCGCAATATTATCAAGAGGCTTGGTTGTTGGTAGATGAGGCAGCAATGATCCCATTGCCGCTGTTAGCGGTTTTTGCGCAGCACTTTAAACACGTGATTTTTAGCACCACGACACACAGTTACGAAGGAACAGGGCGTGGTTTTTCTTTGAAATTTCAGCAAAAAATTGACCGCACTTTTACTCATTTTACTTTAACGCAGCCTTTGCGCTGGGAAAAAGACGATCCTATTGAAGCATTTCTTGAAACGCTGTTATTGTTAGATATTGAGTCTCAATTTCCTACCCCGTCCTATTTTCAACCCGCGAACATACACATCAGCTCTTATTTGCCAGCGGAGATTGCTAAACAACCGGACGCTTTTTATGCGTTATTGACGCAAGCTCATTATCGTACCTCGCCCATTGATTTACGACGTTTGTTGGATGCGCCTAAGCAAGCGTTTGTGATGGCAAAAGCGGAGGAACAATTACTTGGTGGCATTTGGGCGGTGCATGAAGGTGGGATGCTAGATCCGGCATTGGTGAACCAAATTTGTCGCGGGCAGCGGCGTCCAAAAGGTAATCTTGCAGCGCAAGCCTTGGCATTTCAGTGGGACTTGCCGGCCGCTTGTAAATTGACTTCATTGCGTATTTCCCGCATTGCAGTGCAGCCGGCATGGCGACAAAAAACACTGGGGCAGCAATTGGTGCAAGTATTGCAAAAAACGACGGTGGATTTTTTATCGGTGAGTTTTGGTTATCATCCGAAGTTATGGGCATTTTGGCAAAAATGTGGTTTTGTGTTGGCGCATATTGGGGAACATCAGGAAGCCAGCAGTGGGCATTACGCTGCCATTGCGCTCTATCCGTTGAGTCCGGAGGGAGAAGATTTTTGTCAAGTGGCTGCGGGGCAATTTCAACGCGATATGGCATTATCATTTCATCCGCTGGCGAGCAAATGGGAAACCGCCTCTTCAGATTGGACATTGCGGGCAGAAGATTGGCGATATTTACAAAATTTTGCCAATTTTCACCGCACTTTAGCGGCGACAATTCCGTCGTTAAGACGTTTGGCGAGACATTATGATTTGGAAAATGCGCCGTTAATACAGGATTTTTTGCTCCATAGTGGAATATACCCCACAGGCGTAGGAAAAGCGGTTTGGTTAAAAAAAGTGCGGTCGGAAATTAAGGCGTTTTTGCAACAAATTGATTACAATTGTACTTAACGAATGGATTAATTCGTATTATACTAAGAATGCATTTGGTTAAATAACGGGAGGACGTATGGCAGAACAAGAGAAAAGTTGGTTCAAGCGCCTTTGGGCAAAATATGATCAATTTTATAAAGAGTCCGGCCTTGAAGGACGCAGTTGTGGTTGTATGCCGGTCGTAAGAGCGGACGAAAATGGCAATAAAATTCCCGATCAAGAACCTGTTGAGTTAAAAAAATGTGACGAAGTTCACAAAATCACAAAGAAATTTTAGCTAAATCGTGAAACTTTAGTTTACTTAATTATAACAACTCCATAAAATACGCTTACTTTACCGTTTTTCTGATTGTAAAGTAAGCGTTTTCTTTTATTCGTATGAGGTGTTTTGTTTATGTTGTGGTTTTTATTGTGTGTTGCAATTTTGCTGATAGGTTATTTTGCCTATAGTAAAGTTGTAGAAAAAGTATTTGTCATTAATCCAAGTCGTGAGACGCCGGCATATACGCAACAAGATGGTGTTGACTATGTGCCAATGACCAAAAAGAAAATTTGGCTAATCCAGTTATTAAATATTGCTGGTACCGGTCCGATTTTTGGTCCTATTTTAGGGGCGTTGTATGGACCGGTAGCGATGTTGTGGATCGTTTTCGGTTGTATTTTTGCCGGTGCGGTACATGATTACTTAACGGGGATGTTAAGTATTCGTAACGGTGGGGCAAATATTCCTCATCTTGCTGGTAAATACCTCGGTCGTCCAGCGAAACATTTTATGAATGTGTTTGCTATTTTGTTGTTGTTATTAGTTGGTGTGGTCTTCGTTGCAAGTCCAGCATCACTTTTAACTAACATTACCAGCGATTTAATGTCTTCTGGTTCTGTGGGAGCAGCGGCAGTTAATGATGAAGCCGGTGCATCAGCAGGAACCATTTTAACTGTATGGACCACCATTATCTTCGTTTACTACATTATTGCGACCTTAGTTCCGATTGATAAAATTATCGGTCGTGTTTATCCGTTCTTCGGCGCATTATTAATGTTTATGACCTTAGGTATGTTGTTCGGTCTATTATTTGAAGGCATTCCACTCTTTAGAACCGTTGGTACTGATATCGGTTTATTAGATTTCTTCAAAAATATGCACCCGGATAATTTACCGATTTGGCCTTTATTGTTTATCACCATTGCTTGTGGTGCGATTTCCGGTTTCCACGCTACACAATCTCCATTAATGGCGCGTTGTACTGAAAACGAAAAAGAAGGTCGTTTTATTTTCTACGGTGCAATGATTGCTGAAGGGGTTATCGCGTTAATTTGGTGTATGGTCGGTTTAAGTTTCTATCCAGATCAAGCCTCTTTAGTAGAAGCGTTAAAAGGTACACCATCTAAAGTGGTTTATGACTCTGCGATTGGTATGTTAGGCTTATTCGGCGGTATCTTAGCGGTATTAGGGGTTGTTGTATTGCCAATCACTTCTGGTGATACTGCATTCCGTGCAGCTCGTTTATTAATTGCTGATTTCTTAAAATTCGATCAACGTAATATTGGTAAACGTTTAGCTATTGCAATCCCTCTATTTGCAGTTGGTTTCTATGTTTCAACCATTGACTTCCAAATCTTATGGCGTTATTTCGGTTGGGCGAACCAAACCACCGCGATGATTACCTTATGGGTAGGTGCGGCTTACTTATTACGTACTGGTAAATTCCACTGGATCGCTACTATTCCAGCGTTATTCATGACTGCAGTTTGTGCAACATTTATCTTAAATGCACCAATCGGTTTCGGATTAAGCTATGACATTTCTGTATGGGGCGGTCTTGCTTGTACTGTAGTATGTGGCTTGTTATTCTTCGGATTGCTTAAACCGGCAAAAACACCAGAAGAATTGGCATCATTAGAATAATCGACTCTTATTTCTAAGTCGTTAGTATTAAAAAACCACTTACGCTTTAAACGTAAGTGGTTTTTTGTTTTTCTAGGTATATAAAAATATACATAACTTTACATTTCTTGGTGCTTAAACTGCTTGCAACTTGGTAAAACTAATAATAAACTTACGGGAAGTGGTGAAAAGTGGTATTTTGTGGTAAAAATAGAATGAAAATACCCATAAGCTAAAGCTCATTTACTAATGGTTGGATAACATTATGTTTCGCGGTGCATCAGCGGTCAATTTAGATTCAAAAGGGAGAGTTGCTATCCCGACTCGCTATCGTGCCGAGATAATGGAAAAAAATCAAGGCAACATGGTTTGCACTGTTGATATTCGCCAACCTTGCTTGTTACTTTATCCTTTGGATGAATGGGAAATTGTCGAGCAAAAATTATTACAGCTATCAAATTTTGATCCGCAACAACGCAGTTTACAACGGGTGATGTTGGGTTATGCCACCGAGTGTGAATTGGACAGTGCGGGACGTATTTTGATCAGCGGTCCATTGCGTCAGCACGCTAAGCTAGAAAAAGGGCTGATGTTGGTTGGACAATTGAATAAATTCGAGATCTGGAGCGAAATCGAATGGCAAGCTCAAATTGAAAAAGACATGGCGTTGGGTGCCAGCGGTCAATTTGCGTTGTCAGAAGCATTAAATACGCTGTCGTTATAAGAGAAAGCATCGCTTTTTAAAAAAGAACAGCGGCACTAGCAAAGATAAGCGGTGTACATTTGTACACCGCGTTATCTTATCAAACTTTAAATTATCTTTTTATTTTTGGGAACAATGATGGTCATGCAAAATCCATTTTCTTCATCCGGGCATATTACTGTTTTGCTAAACGAAGCAGTGGATGGGTTAATGTTGAAAGAAAACGGGATTTATATTGACGGTACTTTCGGGCGAGGCGGGCATTCCCGTTTAATTTTATCAAAATTGTCCGACAATGGTCGCCTTATTGCCATTGATCGTGATCCCCAAGCCATTCGTGTCGCGCAATCTATCCAAGATAAACGCTTTCATATTGAACACAATAGTTTCTCCGCTATTCCGAAGATTTGTACTCAGCTTAATTTAGTTGGCAAAATTGATGGGATTTTGTTGGATCTCGGCGTGTCCTCGCCACAATTAGATGATGCCGAACGCGGCTTTAGTTTTATGAAAGACGGTCCCTTGGATATGCGTATGGATACCTCACAAGGAATTTCCGCGAGCGAATGGCTACAGCAGGTTTCCGAACAAGATTTAGCTTGGGTACTGAAAACCTTCGGCGAAGAACGTTTTGCCAAACGTATTGCGCAAGCGATTGTGCAATATAATAAAAGTGCGGTGCAAAATGGCACAGAACCACTAATACGTACGTTGCAATTAGCGGAGTTAATCGCTCAATCTGTTCCTTTTAAGGATAAGCATAAACATCCGGCAACCCGTAGTTTCCAAGCCATTCGTATTTATATTAATACAGAGTTAGAAGAACTTGAACGGGTTTTGCAAGGCGCCTTGAGTGTACTTGCACCGCAAGGGCGTTTGTCGATTATCAGTTTCCATTCTTTAGAAGATCGCATGGTGAAACATTTCATGCGCAAACAAAGCAAAGGAGAAAATTTACCGAAAGGGTTACCTTTGCGTGAAGATCAAATTCATAAAAATCAAACCTTGAAAGTGATTGGTAAAGCGATTATGCCGACAGAGGAAGAAATGCAAGCAAATCCTCGTTCCAGAAGTGCGGTTTTACGAGTAGCGGAGAAGATTTAAATGTTAACTAATTCAGAGCGTTACCCGCTACAACAGATTATTTTAGATGATTTATTTTCCGCCAATAAGTTGGTGTTTTGCTTAATGTTTTCTGTGTTATTAACTGCCTTGGGAACTATTTGGATTACCCATCAAACCCGAGGATTGATTGCTGAAAAAAATGAATTAGTTTTTCAGCAACAGGCGTTAGAAAATGAATTTCTCAATTTGAAATTGGAAGAGGCGACTCAAAGCGATAATACCCGTATTGAATCCATCGCGACTGAAAAGTTGAAAATGAAGGGAATTACCGCTGACCAAGAAGTGATTATTTTAGAGTAGGTTAAGGATAAACAATGGTTAATCGAAATAATAAAAAAAATCTAAATAAAACAAGAAAATCCCTTAACAATATTGAAGGCGCTAAACGTAATAAAAAACCGGTCGTTTATGAAAGAAGTTTTCTTAAAGGGCGTTTTTATTGGGTGATTGCGGTGGTTTTACTGGGCTTAAGCGCATTGATTGCTCGTGCGACTTATGTACAAGTAGTGAATTCAGAGCCGCTGATGAATGAAGCCGATAAACGTTCGTTGCGCACGCAAACCATTCTTTCTGTGCGTGGTTCGATTTTAGATCGTAACGGACAATTGTTATCCGTTAGTGTGCCGATGTATTCTGTGGTTGCCGATCCGAAGGTAATTTTTGATCAAAATTCGTTAAAAGATAAAGAACGTTGGACCGCTTTGGCGAAAGGATTAGGCATATCTTATAACAATATGTTGAAAAATATTGAGAAAAATCCAAAAGCACGCTTTGTTTATTTAGCGCGTCAAATTTCGCCACAAATTGCAGATTATGTCAAACAACTGGGTTTGAAAGGTATTGTGCTTGAAGATGAAGCAAGACGTTTTTATCCGCGCGTAGAAGAAACTGCACATTTGATCGGCTACACAAATATCGACGGAGAAGGTATTGAGGGTATTGAAAAAAGTTTTAACTCCTTGCTGGTGGGTAAATCCGGTTCGCGTACTTTCCGCAAAGATAAATTCGGCAATGTGGTTGAAGATATTGCCGATGTCAAAAAATACGATGCGCATGATGTGACCTTGAGTATTGATGAAAAATTACAATCCATGGTGTATCGCGAAATTAAAACCGCGGTAACGGAAAATCGTGCAGAATCAGGAACTGCAGTCGTCGTAGATATTCGTACTGGGGAAGTGTTGGCGATGGTGAATGCGCCGTCTTACAATCCAAATAATCGTGTCGGCGTGAAAGCGGATGTGATGCGTAACCGTGCGATTACCGATACTTTTGAACCAGGTTCAACGGTCAAACCTTTCGTAATTTTGACCGCACTTCAACGTGGTGCAGCACGCCGCGACGAAGTGATCAATACCGGTCCGCTTGTACTAAACGGACATGAGATTCGCGATGTAGCGCCACGCGATCAACAAACCCTCGATCAAATTTTGGAAAACTCCAGTAACCGCGGGGTAAGTCGCTTAGCGTTGCGTATGCCGCCAAGTGCGTTAATGGATACTTATCAAAGTACCGGTTTAGGCAAACCGACGGATTTAGGCTTAATTGGTGAACAATCGGGGTTATTAAATGCCAATCGTAAGCGTTGGGCGGATATTGAGCGGGCGAACGTAGCTTATGGATATGGTATCACTGCAACGCCATTACAAATTGCGCGTGCTTACGTGACTTTAGGTAGCTTCGGAATTTATCGTCCGCTGTCGATCACTAAAGTGGATCCGCCAGTGATTGGGAATCGTGTCTTTCCGGAAAAAATCACGCGTGAAGTGGTGAATATGATGGAAAAAGTGGCGATCAAAAATAAAAAAGCCATGGTAGAAGGCTATCGCGTTGGGATCAAAACCGGTACCGCGAAAAAATTAGAAAATGGACGTTATGTGGATAAATATATTGCCTATACCGCAGGATTGGCGCCGATTTCTGATCCGCGTTATGTAGTGGTGGTATTGATTAACGAACCGAAAGCGGGCCAATATTATGGTGGTGCAATTTCGGCGCCGGTATTCTCTAATATTATGAGTTATGCATTGCGCTCTAATAATATTACGCCGGATGCGGTGGAATCGGATAAAACCGCGAAAAGAACGGTTCGACTTAGCGATAAAAAAGAACAAAAAGTGAATTAAATCAAAAGAGTAAATTATGCAAAAACTCACCGCACTTTTCGGGGCAAATCTTCAATTGCCGGATATTGAGTTAACAGACATGACCTTAGACAGCCGCTCTGTAAAGACTGGCTGTCTTTTTGTTGCAATTAAAGGTCATCAAACCGACGGGCGTCAATATATTGCACAAGCCATCAAACAAGGGGCAAGTGCGGTCATTTTTGATGCGGATTCTGCACAGCAACATTTACAAGTCCATGTTGAGCAAGGCATTCCATGTATTGCCTATTTTCAGCTATCTTCCCACCTTTCCGCTTTAGCCGATCAATTTTATCAAGCGCCATCGAAACGTTTAACTTTAGTAGGTGTGACTGGAACTAACGGAAAAACTACAGTAGCGCAATTGCTAGCGCAGTGGACACAAATTTTAGGGCATACTAGTGCAGTGATGGGGACAATTGGCAACGGGCTATTTGGCAAAACGACAGAAGCGGCAAATACGACGGGATCGGCGATTGAAATTCAATCTTCTTTAGATCAATTTATTCGTCAAGGCGCGGATTTTGCGGCGATTGAAGTATCATCGCACGGGCTTGTGCAACATCGGGTAGAGGCGCTTTCGTTTGCCGCGGCAATTTTTACCAATTTAAGCCGCGATCACCTTGATTACCATCATACGATGGAAGAATATGCCAACGCGAAAAAACGCTTATTTACCGAATTACATACCAAACAACAAATTATTAATGCAGATGATGAAGTTGGCGCACAATGGTTGGCGCAATTGCCCGACGCCATTGCTGTCAGTTGCCATCCTGATTACCAGCCGACACAAAAAACATGGTTAAAATTGACCGCACTTTCTTTCACCAGCAAAGGCGCGAGCATTGAATTTGCGTCAAGTTGGGGCAATGGTAAACTGGAAAGTCGCTTAATCGGAGCATTTAATGTGAGCAATTTGCTTGTGGTGACCGCAACATTATTGGCATTAGGCTATCCACTTGAAAAATTAACGTCAACCGTTTCCCAATTAAGCGGGGTTTGCGGTCGTATGGAAATGATCACCGCAGCGCATAAACCGACGGTGATTGTGGATTATGCCCACACGCCGGATGCCTTAGAAAAAGCCTTAGCTGCGGCGCGGCTTCATTGTCACGGAAAACTTTGGTGCATTTTTGGTTGTGGTGGCGATCGTGATAACGGTAAGCGTCCGCTTATGGCACAAATTGCGGAAAAGCTAGCGGATAAGGTGATTGCTACTGATGATAATCCGCGTACAGAAGATCCGGCGAAAATTATGGCAGATATTCAAGCCGGTTTTACCAACCTTGCACAGGTGCAGATTATTCACCAACGCGCAGAAGCGATTAAAACAGCGATTCAAAGTGCGGTGGAAAATGACGTGATTTTGATTGCCGGCAAAGGTCACGAAGATTATCAAATTATTGGAACGGAAAAACACCATTTTTCTGATCAAGAAACAGCGAAGAACTATTTGTCATGATTACATTAACAACAAAAAAACTTGCCGAGATCCTCAACGGGCAATTAGTGGGTGATACTACGATTACAGTTGAAAACGTTAGCACCGACACTCGTCAACATACGCCAAACGGATTATTTTTTGCATTAAAAGGCGAGAAATTTGATGCTCACCATTATTTAAATGACGCAATGGCGCAAGGTTGTGTAGCGGTTGTCGTTGATCATCCTTGTGAGATTGCGTTAGCACAAATTGTGGTTGCCGACACACGTCTTGCTTTGGGGCAATTGGCGAAATGGTTAAAAGCGCATTTACATCCTAAAACCGTAGCGATGACCGGATCTTCCGGTAAAACAACAGTAAAAGAGATGACCGCGGCGATTTTGCAAAAAAGTACGGTCAATTCTGACGCAGTTTTATTTACCAACGGGAATTTTAACAATGATATTGGTGTGCCTTTGACATTGTTGCGTCTTGAACCGCGCCATCAATTTGCGGTGATTGAATTAGGGGCGAATCATATTGGTGAAATTGCATATACGACCGATCTTGTGCGTCCGGATGTGGCGTTGGTCAATAATGTTGCCGCGGCGCATTTGGAAGGATTTGGGTCTATTGATGGTGTCGCTAAAGCGAAAGGCGAGATTTATCGTGGACTAGCGGATGATGGCGTGGCAGTGATTAATTTGGATTGTCACTATTTGGATCGTTGGCAATCGGAAATTGGCGCGCATCAAGTGCGGTCATTTTCTGCGACAAATTCGCAAGCGGATTACTATGCCGATCAGGTGCAAATGACGGAAAATGGCGCGACCTTTTTACTTTGTACACCGCAAGGCAATATTGAGGTGCATTCGGCATACTTAGGGCAACATAATATTAGTAATGCCTTGGCAGCGACGGCGTTGGCGATGAGTGTGGGGGCAAATTTACAACAAGTAAAACAAGGGTTGGAGCAAAAATCACAAGTTAAAGGGCGTTTATTTCCAATTCAAGTTCATGAAAACCTGTTGTTATTGGATGATACTTATAACGCCAATGTGGATTCTTTACAGTCGGCGATTCGTGTTTTACAAAAATATTCGGCATTTCGCATTTTAGTTGTTGGAGATATGGCGGAATTAGGCGAAAATACACGGTCTTGTCATCAAGAAGTGGCAGATTTTGCCAAAAGCGCTGAATTGGAGTTAGTGGCCAGTTTTGGTGAAGAAAGTGCGGTGATTTCTCGTACTGCTCATGGAATGCATTTTTCAGATAAAAACGCATTAGCTGATTATCTCAAAAATATTATTGAACAAAAATTAAAAGAAAATCAAAAGGTTGTTTTGTTAGCAAAAGGATCACGTCGAATGAAGATGGAAGATGTGATTAATTCATTAAAGGATCATTTTGTATGTTAGTTTGGCTCGCTGAATATTTACAACAATTCTATAGCGGATTTAATGTAATTTCTTATATTACTGTGCGTGCGGCAATGGCGTTATTTACTGCGTTGTTGTTGTCTTTGTGGATTGGACCAAAGGTCATTCGTCGGCTACAAATTTTGAAATTCGGTCAAGAAGTGCGTAACGATGGACCGGAAAGTCATTTAAGCAAACGCGGTACGCCAACCATGGGCGGGATTATGATTTTAATCGCCATTGGTACCAGTACGTTATTGTGGGCAAATTTAACTAATCCTTATGTGTGGTTCAGTTTATTTGTTCTGTTCGGTTATGGTGCAGTGGGCTTTGTTGATGATTATCGCAAAATTACCCGCAAAAATACCGATGGATTAATTGCCCGTTGGAAATATTTTTGGTTGTCAGCCATTGCGTTGGTGGCAGTTTTTGGCATGTATGCGGTGGGCAAAGATACGGATGCAACAAAATTAGTGGTTCCTTTTTTTAAAGAAGTGATGCCACAATTGGGGTTATTCTATATTATTTTGGCGTATTTCGTAATTGTCGGAACCAGTAATGCGGTAAATTTAACCGATGGTTTAGACGGTCTTGCTATTATGCCAACGGTATTTGTTGCCGGGGCATTCGCGTTGATTGCATGGGCGACCGGTAATATTGAATGGTCAAAATATCTTTATATTCCATACATTAAACATACTTCCGAGTTAGTGGTATTTTGTACCGCTATTGTTGGTGCGGGATTGGGTTTTCTTTGGTTTAACACTTATCCGGCGCAAGTGTTTATGGGCGATGTCGGCTCGCTTGCCCTAGGTGGTGCGTTGGGCGTTGTGGCAGTATTGGTGCGTCAAGAATTTTTATTAGTGATTATGGGTGGGGTGTTTGTGATGGAAACTATCTCGGTAATTTTGCAGGTGGGTTCTTATAAATTACGCAAGCAACGCATTTTCCGCATGGCACCGATTCACCATCACTTTGAATTAAAAGGTTGGCCTGAACCACGCGTGATTATCCGCTTTTGGATTATCTCGTTGATGTTGGTATTGCTTGGTTTAATGACTTTAAAATTACGTTAATACGCGGTTGGAAATATGATGAATATGCCTTATCAAGATAAAAAAGTAACGGTGATCGGTTTGGGTAAAACCGGGCTTTCTTGCGTGGATTTTTTGTTTAAACAGGGCGCGAAAATTCGTGTGATTGATACGCGTGCTAATCCGCCCGGTGTAGCTCAATTGGCGCAAAAAGCCGAGATTCCGCTACATACCGGTGGGCTAAATGTGGATTGGTTATTGGACAGCGATATTATCGTGATAAGTCCGGGATTGGCGGTTAAAACACCAGAAATTCAGACCGCACTTCAAGCCGGTGTTGAGGTCATTGGCGATATTGAGTTATTTTGTCGCGCAGCAACCAAGCCGATTGTGGCGATTACTGGTTCGAACGGAAAAAGCACGGTGACAACGCTGGTGGCAGAAATGGCAAAAGCGGGCGGTTTGAATGTGGGCATGGGCGGTAATATTGGCATTCCAGCGTTGTCTTTGTTGGATGAGGATTATGATCTTTATGTGTTGGAATTATCCAGCTTCCAATTAGAAACCACCTATAGTTTGCACGCAGCTGCCGCGACAGTGCTGAATGTCACAGAAGATCACATGAATCGCTATGTGGACTTGGAAGATTATCGTCAAGCTAAACTTAAAATTTATCAGTATTGCCAAACCGCAGTGGTTAACGCGGAAGACAGATTAACGCGCGAAGATGGGCAACAAAGCGCGCAACACCAAGTGAGTTTTGCGGAACATCAGGCGGATTATTGGTTAAAAACGGAAGAGGGTAAGCAATATTTGATGGCGGGTGAGCAAGTGATTTTGCCTTGCGACCAAATCAAGTTGAGCGGGCGACATAATTACATGAACGCACTGGCATCCATTGCTTTGGCTCAAGCTGTGGGTGTTAATTTAGCCGGAATTCAGACCGCACTTACGACGTTCAGCGGTTTGGATCACCGTTTTCAATTAGCCCATTTTGCTCATGGAGTGCGTTGGGTTAATGATTCTAAAGCCACTAATGTCGGTAGTACTGTGGCGGCATTAACCGGTTTATTTCTAGATGGAAACTTACATTTATTATTAGGTGGTGATGGTAAAGGTGCGGATTTTTCAGAATTAAAAGCCTTGATTAATCAACAACATATTTATTGCTATTGCTTTGGTCAAGATGGTCAACAATTAGCTGCACTATCAGCGCAAAGTCAATTGTTTGACACGATGGAACAGGCGATGAAAGCGTTAAGTAAACAAGTAAAAGCAGGTGATATGGTATTACTGTCGCCGGCCTGCGCCAGTTTAGATCAATTTAGTTCTTTTGAAAAACGGGGTGAGGAATTTACCCGATTGGCGAAATTATTGGGATAAGGAATGGAATTTTTAGATAAAGCTAAGCGGCTGTATGAACAAAGTGCGACGATTACCCCTAACAATTTGTTATATGATCGGGCGCTGTTGTGGCTGTTTATTACCTTGTTATTTGTCGGTTTGATTGCGGTATCTTCCGCGTCGATTCCGGTAGGAACAAGATTATTTAATGATTCTTTTTATTTTGCCAAACGCGATGCGGTTTATGTGGTGTTGTCGATTTTTGCTTGCTATTTTTTCGTGCAAGTGCCGATGGATATGTGGGAAAAATGGCACGCCCGCTTGTTTTGGATCGCATTGATTTTATTAGTGTTGGTGCTTGTTCCCGGTATTGGATCGAAGATTAATGGGGCGAGACGTTGGATTAATTTGGTGGTTTTTAATTTCCAACCGGCGGAGTTTGCTAAATTAGCCTTAACCTGTTTTTTAGCCAGTTATTTTACCCGTCGTTATGACGAAGTGCGCAGTAAAAAACTCAGCGCATTTAAACCGCTCTTGGTGATGGGAACTTTAGGGTGTTTGATTCTTTTGCAACCGGATTTGGGAAGTACGGTGGTACTTTTCATTATTACTTTCGGTTTATTGTTTATTGTCGGCGCCAACTTCTGGCAATTCATTGCGCTAGGCGGGTTAGGGATTTTGTTGCTGCTTTGGTTAGCAATTTCGTCGGCATACCGTCTAAAACGCTTAACCGGTTTTATGGATCCTTTCAAAGACCCTTACGGTACCGGTTTTCAGTTATCAAATTCTTTGATGGCGTTCGGGCGTGGTGAGTTTAGTGGTGAAGGATTGGGGAATTCCATTCAAAAATTAGAATATTTGCCAGAAGCACATACAGACTTTGTTATGGCGGTAGTTGGTGAAGAATTTGGCTTTATCGGCGTATTTGTGGTGATTTTGCTATTAGCATTATTAATTTTTAGAGCGATGAAAATCGGGCGCGAATCGTTACAACTGGAACAGCGCTTTAAGGGATTTTTTGCATTTGGCATTAGCTTTTGGATTTTTTTCCAAGGGTTTGTGAATTTAGGCATGGCGCTCGGCTTGTTGCCAACTAAAGGGTTAACTTTTCCTTTGGTGAGTTATGGTGGTTCAAGTTTAATTATTATGGCAATTAGTATTGGCGTTTTATTGCGTATCGATCACGAAAACCGTTTGATGCGAGGCGGGCAAGCCCGTTTGCGTGACGATTAATATATTGGGGATAAATAGTGACAGAAAAAGCAAAACGATTATTAGTAATGGCAGGCGGCACTGGTGGACACGTTTTTCCAGCGATTGCCGTGGCGCAGTATTTGCAAAAACAAGGCTGGGAAATTTGTTGGTTGGGAACCAAAGATCGTATGGAAGCCACATTAGTACCGAAACACAATATCCCTATTGAGTTTATTCAAATTTCCGGGCTGCGTGGAAAAGGCGTTAAGGCGTTATTGAAAGCGCCTTTTGCTGTTTTACGTGCGGTATTGCAAGCGCGTAAAATTATTCAGCGTTACCAGCCTGATGCAGTATTAGGTATGGGCGGTTATGTTTCCGGACCAGGCGGATTAGCCGCGAAATTATGTGGTGTCCCGATTGTCTTACATGAACAAAATGCAGTGGCGGGCTTGACTAATAATTGGTTGGCGAAAATTGCGACTCGCGTATTACAAGCCTTTCCAAGCGCGTTTCCAAATGCGGAAGTGGTAGGAAATCCGGTAAGAGAAGATTTATTTTTAATGCCCGATCCAGAAGTGCGTTTTGCGTCACGTTCGGGCAAATTGAGAGTGTTGGTGGTAGGCGGTAGCCAAGGGGCGAGAGTGCTGAATTTGGTGATGCCGGAAGTGGTGAATGCATTGGGCGATCAATTAGAAGTTCGTCACCAAGTAGGCGCTGGATCGGTGGAAAAAATCACCGCACTTTATGCAGCGGATGCAGATGTAAAAGTCCTTGAGTTTATTGATAATATGGCGGAAGCCTATAGTTGGGCGGATATTGTGATTTGTCGTTCCGGTGCTTTGACTGTTTGTGAATTGGCGGCGGTTGGAACGCCGGCGATTTTTGTTCCCTTTCAACATAAAGATAAGCAACAATATTTAAATGCCAAATATTTGGCGGATGTTGAAGCGGCGTATATTATTGAACAAGCTGATTTAACTGCGCAGGCCTTAATAACCTTATTACAGCAGTTGGATCGTGACAAATTATTGAATATGGCAGTGAAAGCGAAGTCCATGTCCGCGCCGTTGGCGGCAAAACGTGTCGCTGATGTGATCACTGAAGTAGCGAAATAAGGATAAGAATATGCAAGATTTTAGACAACGCGTAAGACAAACCGTGCCGGAAATGCGTCGGGTACGTCAAATTCATTTTGTCGGTATTGGCGGCGCCGGTATGGGCGGTATTGCGGAAGTGTTATTAAACGAGGGATATTTGATTACCGGTTCGGATATCGCAGAAAGTGCGGTCACAAATCGTTTAATTTCTTTAGGCGCCAAGATTTATTTTTCGCACCAAGCGAGTAATATCGAAGGTGCGAGCGTGGTGGTGGTATCCAGTGCAATTAAACCAGATAATTTGGAAGTTCTAGCGGCGCAAGAAAGACGTATTCCTGTGATTCAACGGGCGCAAATGTTAGCGGAGATTATGCGTTTTCGTCATGGAATTGCGATTGCGGGAACTCATGGTAAAACTACTACAACGGCAATGATTTCAATGATTTACGAGCAAGCTAAATTGGATCCAACCTTTGTTAATGGTGGATTGGTAAAATCTGCCGGCACCAATGCCCATTTGGGGTGCAGTCGTTATTTAATTGCAGAGGCGGATGAAAGCGATGCGTCCTTTTTACATTTGCAGCCGATGGTTTCTGTGATCACCAATATTGAACCGGATCATATGGACACTTATCATGGTGATTTTGAGGAAATGAAACAGACTTATGTGAATTTCTTACATAATTTACCGTTTTATGGTTTGGCAGTGATGTGTGCTGATGATCCTGTATTGAACGAGTTAATGCCGAAAGTTGGGCGTCAAGTGATCACCTACGGATTTAGCGAACACGCGGATTATCGTATTGAAGATTATCAACAAACTGGTTTCCAAGGGCATTACACTGTGATTACGCCAAGCGGTCAGCGGATAGATGTATTACTTAATGTTCCGGGTAAACATAATGCCTTAAATGCGACAGCGGCATTAACGGTGGCGAAAGAAGAGGGCATTGATGACGAGGCGATTTTAGCGGCATTAGCGGATTTCCAAGGGGCGGGACGTCGTTTTGACCAGTTGGGGCAGTTTATTCGACCGAATGGTAAAGTGATGTTGGTGGATGATTACGGTCACCATCCGACGGAAGTAGGTGTAACCATTCAGGCGGCGCGTCAAGGTTGGGAAAATAAACGTATTGTGATGATTTTTCAACCGCATCGCTATTCTCGTACGCGCGATTTGTTTGATGACTTTGTGCAAGTCTTATCGCAAGTGGACGTGCTGATTATGTTGGAAGTTTATGCGGCGGGTGAAGCGCCAATTCCGGGGGCGGATAGTCGTTCTTTAAGTCGTTCTATTCGTAATTTAGGTAAAGTGGATCCGATTTTTGTAGCGGATCATGAGCAGTTACCGGAAATCTTGGATCAGGTTATTCAAGACGGAGATTTAATTTTGGCGCAAGGGGCGGGCAATGTGAGCAAACTTTCTCGCCAATTGACCGAACGTTGGATGAATGAATAAATAGTGGTAGCTAAAATGACAAAAACATTAAAACAAGAAAAAATTGCCGTCTTACTCGGTGGAACTTCAGCAGAAAGAGACGTGTCGTTAAATTCCGGTCAGGCGGTGTTGAATGCGTTGCGTAACCAAGGCTATGATGCACATCCTATTGACCCCAAAGAGTTTCCGGTGGCAACCTTAAAAGAACAGGGCTTTGATCGCGTATTTAATATTTTACATGGTCGTGGCGGTGAAGATGGTACTATGCAAGGTTTATTAGAGCAAATTGGCATCCCTTATACCGGTTGTGGCGTAATGGCGTCAGCGTTGACCATGGATAAAATGAGAACCAAAATGTTGTGGAAAGCCTTTGGTTTGCCGGTAGCGGATATGGAAATTGTGACGCGTTCCTCGTTGGCAGAACTAAATCCGCACGCTGTTGTCGAAAAATTAGGGCTTCCGTTAATGGTGAAACCGTCATTGGAAGGGTCTAGCGTTGGGTTAACCAAAGTCAAAGCGGTGGATGAGCTGAAAAGTGCGGTCGAATTTGCGTTAAAATTTGATGAAACCGTATTAATTGAAGAATGGTTGGCGGGTGATGAATTGACCGTGCCAGTGTTAGATAATGAAGTACTACCTTCCATTAAAATTGTACCGGAAGGCGAATTTTATGATTACAATGCTAAATATATCTCTGATAATACACAATATTTTTGTCCGTCCGGTTTGCCGGCAGAGCGTGAGCAAGAATTACGTGAATTAGTCAAGCGCGCTTATCATGTCGTTGGTTGTCGTGGTTGGAGCCGAATTGATGTGATGATGGATGGGAAAGGGCAATTTAGATTGGTTGAAGTCAATACAAACCCAGGGATGACTAGCCATAGTTTATTTCCGAAATCGGCAGCCACGGTCGGTTATTCCTTTGAGCAGCTAGTGGTGAAAATTTTGGAGTTGAGTAAGGAATGAAGTTGTTCCAACATAAAACAGTGCAAGGCGTGAGAACAAAGGGGCAAAAAAGTACGCAATTTTTAACATTAAAGCCTTTGTTTTTCTTAGTGTTTTTAGGTGTTTTGTTTTATGTCTATACTAACTGGCAAAGTTGGCTGGAAAAATTGGATAGTCGTCCGATTAGTGCTTTTGCATTGATCGGCACTCCAACGTTTACCACGGATGTGGATGTGCGTGATACCTTAGTAAAAATGGGATCGCTAAAAGGTTTTTTTGGTCAAGATATTGAGGCGGTACGCGAGCAAATTGAAACCATGCCTTGGATAAAAAATGCAGTTGTGCGTAAAGTTTGGCCGGATCGATTGAGTATTTGGGTCAATGAGCATTTTCCTGTGGCAATTTGGAATGAAAATGAATTTGTGGCAAGTGATGGGACCGTATTTAAACTCCCGATGGAAAAAGTTAAAGATCAAAATTTGCCACATCTTTCAGGTCCGGATTATCGAAGTACGGTAGTGCTTGATGCTTGGAATAAAATTGATCATGATTTAAAATTAAAAGGATTAACGTTAAAAGCGGTGAAAATTGATGCACGTGGCGCGTGGCAAATCGTTTTAGATAATGATGTCACTTTACGTTTAGGGCGAGGGGACTGGAAAACGAAATTAGAGCGTTTTGCAACAATTTATCCGCAAATTGAAGTGCCTGAACATAAACGCTTATCTTATGTTGATTTGAGATATAACGTAGGTGCTGCGGTGGGCATCGTTGATGCGGATTAGATAATTATTATTGATAATGTGAACGGTAAAAATGGCTAAGATTGTGGAATCAAAAACTATTGTAGGCTTGGAAGTTGGTACTTCTAAAGTCGTGGCGGTTGTCGGTGAAGTATTGCATGATGGCGTAGTGAACGTACTCGGGGTCGGCAGTTGCCCTTCAAAAGGCATTGAT
Organism: [Pasteurella] aerogenes; assembly: GCA_900637275.1. Classification (NCBI taxonomy): domain Bacteria; kingdom Pseudomonadati; phylum Pseudomonadota; class Gammaproteobacteria; order Pasteurellales; family Pasteurellaceae; species [Pasteurella] aerogenes. Next base: position 1,407,578 of record LR134362.1, on the reverse strand, counting down.
AAAGGAAGTATCACGGATTTAAATGCAGTTGTTACATCTATTCAGCGTGCGATTGATGCGGCAGAATCAGTGGCGGATTGTGAAATTTTCAGTGTGACCTTAGCCATTACTGGTGAACATATTCAAAGTTTGAATGAAAACGGATTTGTGCCGATTGCCGATGGCGAGGTGACGCAAGATGAAATTGATTCTGCGATGCATACTGCAAGTTCAGTCAGAATGGGCGAAGGGCTTTCGTTATTACACGTGATTCCACAGGAATTTGCGGTGGATAAACAAGTAAATATTAAAGACCCGTTGGGCTTGCAAGGTGTTCGATTAAAAGCGCAAGCGCATTTGATTGCTTGCCACCAAGATTGGTTGAATAATCTGAAAAAAGCAGTTGAGCGTTGCAAATTGAAAGTAGATAAAATCGTGTTTTCCGGCGTGGCATCTGCCTATTCCGTGTTGACGGAAGATGAGAAAGATTTAGGGGTTTGCTTAATTGACTTTGGGGCAGGAACCATGGATATTGTGGTTTACACCAATGGTGCATTGCGTTTCAGTAAAGTCATTTCTTATGCCGGAAATCGAGTAACTGATGATATTGCTTATGCTTGTGCTGCTTCACGTATGGATGCAGAAGGCATAAAAGTTAACTATGCCAGTGCGCTGAATCCGCCAAGTAGTGGCGCGGATAAAAAAATTGAAGTTGCTGGTATCGGTGGTCGTGCGCCACGAGTTTTAACTAAAGAGCAACTTTCAGTAGTTACTTCGGCGCGTTATACGGAGTTGCTTGGTTTGGTCAGAAATGAGCTTGATCAATTAAAATATGAGCTTGAAAGCAAACAAATGAAATTTGAATTAATAGCCGGTGTAGTGATTACCGGTGGTGGCGCGCAAATTGAGGATTTAAAACAATGTGCTTCAGAAGTCTTTGGTACGCAAGTTCGTATCGGAACACCATTGAATATCACCGGCTTAACCGATTATGTGAATAAACCGCAATATTCTACGGTTATCGGTTTGTTGCAATATACTCAAGATAATAAAGATGAGATAATTGATGTTGGTCCGGATGGCAATTCTGGTGGTGCATTAGCGCCAATTTGGAATACGATCAAAAAATTTGCAAATAAAGTGCGTTCAGAGTTTTGAGAATTTCAATTTTTAATCTACAATAAGAGTAATTTAAGTTTTATTTAATGTTAAGCTGCGACTTAGCATAGCCGGAGAACAAATATGAATATGTTAGAACCAATTGATTATGATGTTGATGGAATGAGCGGCGCTCTCATCAAAGTTGTTGGCGTTGGCGGTGGTGGCGGTAATGCGGTTAACCACATGGTTGCTAATATGATCAAAAATGATATTGGTGGCACATTTGTTGGCTCTGACGAATTAGCTTATCCGATGCCAGAAGATGAACATGGTAAAATCATTTTCTATGCGGTAAATACGGATGCGCAAGCGCTACGCAAAAGCAATGTGCAACAAACCGTGCAGATTGGTGGAGCGACAACGAAAGGGCTTGGTGCCGGTGCTAACCCGAATGTTGGACGTAAAGCTGCAGAAGATGATCAAGATGCTATTCGCGCGATGTTGGAAGGTGCTGATATGGTATTTATCGCAGCCGGTATGGGTGGCGGTACGGGAACCGGTGCAGCGCCGATTGTGGCACAAATAGCGAAAGAACTTGGCATTTTAACCGTTGCAGTAGTCACTAAACCTTTCTCTTTTGAAGGGAAAAAACGGATGCAGTTTGCGGAATTAGGTATCAAAGAGTTGTCTAAGCATGTAGATTCTTTGATTATTATTCCGAATGAAAAATTACTCAAAGTTTTAGGTAAAAATGTTACGTTAATTAGTGCGTTTGCGACAGCGAATGATATTTTACGCAATGCAGTAACCGGTATTTCCGATATGATTACCTCTCCGGGCTTGATTAACGTTGACTTTGCCGATGTGAAAACCGTTATGTCGGAAATGGGACGTGCGATGATGGGATCTGGTGTGGCTTATGGTTCAGTCAGTGATGGTCGTGCAGAAAAAGCGGCGCAAGATGCGGTCGCAAGTCCATTATTAGAAGATGTGGATTTATCCGGTGCGAGAGGAGTATTGGTGAATATTACTGCGGGTATGGATTTAGGATTAGATGAATTCTATACTGTAGGGGATACTATTCGTGCCTTTGCTTCTGATGAAGCGACGGTCGTGGTCGGTACAACCTTAGTGCCGGAAATGACCGATGAAATCCGCGTAACTATTGTGGCAACTGGTATTGGTGATATTGATACGCCGGATATTCAAATTTTGAAACATCCTCCGGTAAGACCAGAACAACAGGTAAATCATCAGGGCAGTTTAACTCAACCTCAACCGATTTCAAGCGGTGTAGGTTATGGTGAATTAGGATCACTTGCAAGCGGACAACCACAACAGGTTCAACAAGTGCAAAATCGTCCATCGAAAGAATTAGATACGCCGGCATTCCAACGGGTTAACGTATCCAGTTTTTTAAATAAAAATAAATAGCATTAATCTTGTTGTATTACAATAAGTTAAGAGAAAATATTATGATTAAACAAAGAACATTAAAACAAAGCATCAAAGTGACTGGTGTCGGTTTGCATAGCGGGAATAAAGTTACCCTGACTTTGCGTCCGGCAATGGTAAACACGGGCGTGATTTATTGTCGTACCGATGTTAACCCGCCGGTGACGTTTCCAGCAAATGCCAATGCTGTACGTGATACGATGCTATGTACTTGTTTAGTAAATGAAGAAGGCATCAGAATTTCTACAGTGGAGCATTTGAATGCCGCCTTAGCCGGATTAGGTATTGATAATATTATTATCGAAGTTGATGCGCCAGAAATTCCGATTATGGACGGTAGCTCAAGTCCGTTTATTTACTTACTTTTGGATGCTGGTATTGAAGAACAAAATGCGCCGAAGAAATTTATCCGTGTTAAACAGCCGGTACGCGTGGAAGATGGTGATAAATGGGCGGAATTTAAGCCTTATAACCAAGGTTTCCGTTTAGATTTTACCATTGATTTTGAACACCCGGCAATTGGTAAAGATGTTCGTCATTATCAAATGGATTTCTCAGCACAAGCGTTTGTACAACAAATCAGCCGCGCGAGAACCTTTGGATTTATGAAAGATATTGAATATCTACAATCCCAAGGATTAGCCTTAGGTGGTAGTTTGGATAACGCGATTGTGTTGGATAATTATCGCATTTTAAATGAAGACGGATTACGTTTTAAAGATGAGTTAGTGCGTCATAAAATGTTAGATGCAATCGGCGATTTATACATGGCAGGTTACAACATTATCGGTGACTTTAAAGCCTATAAATCCGGTCATGGCTTAAATAACAAATTATTGAGAGCATTATTAGCAAATCAAGACGCTTGGGAATTTGTCACCTTTGAAGATAAAGATCAGGTTCCGCAAGGTTATGTCGCGCCTTCTCAAGTTTTAATTTAATTTGGCTATACGGCTAAAAAGCTATATTTCACAAGAAGTATAGCTTTTTTTATTTAAAGTGCGGTCATTTTTTGTTTTGTTTTTACAATCAAAGTACAATAAAATCATTGAATATAATACTGGAAGCGTGGGCAATTATTTAGAGGATTAAAAAGAAAGATATGGCACTGGATTTAACGGAAATTCGTCAGCAGATCACACAAATTGATCGTAGTTTATTGAAATTATTATCAGAACGTCATCGACTCGCTTTTGATGTGGTACGAAGCAAAGAAATTACACAAAAACCATTACGGGATATTGAGCGGGAGCAGCAATTATTACAAGAATTAGTACAGTTTGCCGAAAATGAAAACTATCAGTTAGAGCCACAATATATCATGGCGATTTTTCAGCGCATTATTGAAGATTCCGTACTTACCCAACAAGTGTATTTGCAGAAAAAATTGAATGAACAACGCGAGCAGAATATTCATATTGCGTTTTTAGGCAAACGCGGTTCCTATTCTCACCTCGCAGCACGCAATTACGCAACGCGTTACCAAGAACACTTAGTTGAAATGAGCTGTAACACTTTTGAGCAAATTTTTGAAAAGGTACAAAGTGGTGAGGCTGATTATGGCATTTTACCGTTGGAAAATACTACATCGGGCGCCATCAATGAAGTCTATGATTTGCTCCAACATACCGATTTATCGTTGGTCGGCGAATTAGCTTACCCTATTAAGCATTGTGTATTGGTGAATGAACAAGATGATTTAAGCAAAATTGATACCCTGTATAGTCATCCGCAAGTTATTCAACAATGTAGTCAATTTATCCGCAGCTTAGAGCGTGTGCATATTGAATATTGCGAAAGCAGCTCGCATGCCATGCAATTGGTCGCAAGCCTCAATAAACCGAATATTGCGGCATTGGGCAACGAAGATGGTGGGCATTTATACGGTTTGCGCGTGTTGAAAACGGACATTGCCAACCAAGAAAATAATATTACGCGTTTTATTGTTTTAGCCAAAAATCCAGTAGTAGTTTCTCCACAAATTCATACCAAAACCCTTTTGTTGATGAGCACTTCACAGCAAGCCGGTGCATTAGTCGATGCCTTGTTGGTCTTTAAAAAATACCATATTAATATGACAAAATTAGAATCCCGCCCAATTTATGGCAAACCTTGGGAAGAAATGTTCTATTTGGAAATTGAAGCGAATATTAATCATCCACAAACTCAGCAGGCTTTTGAGGAATTAAAATCTTACAGTAATTATTTGAAAGTGCTGGGTTGTTATCCAAGTGAAATTGTAAAACCGGCAAAAGTAGATTAGGGAAGTCAAAGTAAGACCTAAAAGTGCGGTCAAATTTATCCGAGTTTTAAACTAAAAAAAGCGTTAAACTTCAGTTTAACGCTTTTTTGTATTCGTTTGCGGCGCGATTAAATTGCTTTTCCACTGACGTAGAACGCCACTAAAACCACCGCAATAATGATGGTGCCTACATTGAGTTTTTTCGCTTCACCACACACGATACGACCGATCACTAAACCGGCAAAACCAAGCATAATACCTGTTACAATATTGGCGGTTAACACAATAAACACTGCGCAGATAAGCCCGCTCATGGCGCCGACAAAGTCAGAAAAATCCAATTTGTTCACATTGCTTAGCATCAATAAACCCACGTACATTAACGCCGGTGCAGTGGCATAGCTTGGTACCAATGTTGCTAAGGGTTGGAAGAATAGCATTAATAAGAACAGTACGCCGACCACGATGGCAGTGATCCCAGTTTTTCCACCTGCCGCCGTTCCGGCAGCAGATTCAATATATACTGCAGCAGGTGCTGTTCCGAAAATACCGGAAAAAATGCTACTTACAGAATCAGAGGTTAAGGCTTTGCCGCCATTGATAATTTGCCCATCTTTATCTAATAAATTAGCTTGTCCGGCAACAGCGCGAATGGTTCCTGTGGCATCAAAAATCGCAGTCATCACTAAAGCGAAAACAACGGGTAAAATTTTCGGATCCAATGCCCCCATCACGTCTAATTGTAAAAATAAGGATTGTTCACCAAAACTTGGCATTTTAAAAATTTGCCCACTGAATTTCACTTCTGGATCAAATAGTAAACCAACGATGGTAATCGCGATGATAACCCACAATATGCCGCCTTTAATTTGCATTTTTTCCAAGCCGATGATGAATGCAAGACCGATAAGGGACATTAATACGGAAAATGAAGTGAAATCACCTAATTTTACCGGTAGGCCGGCATCATTTCCAACCACAATACCCACACCGTTGGCGGCAATTAATAATAAAAATAAACCAATACCGATGCCCGCACCTTGTGCAATACTTGCAGGTAGGTTACGCAAAATCCAAGAGCGTACGCCGGTTGCGGAGATTAAGGTAAACACCAGTCCCATAAAAAAGACCGCGCCGAGTGCGACGGGAATGCTGACTTGTTGACCTAACACTAAGCTAAATGCAGTAAAGGCAGTTAAGGAAATCGCACAACCGATTGCCATTGGGGTGTTTGCCCATAAACCGATTAAAATTGAGCCAAGACCGGCGACTAAGCAGGTGGCGATAAATACGCTTTCGGCTGGAAAACCGGCAGCACTAAGCATATTCGGTACAACAATGACGGAATAAACCATGGCTAAAAAGGTGGTTAATCCGGCAATGATTTCTTGGCGAACGTTTGACCCGCGTTTGCTGAGTTCAAAATGGGATTCTAGTGACATAACAATAAGACCTTTTGATTTGATGAGAGAAAATGTGGCTATTGTACCGAAAAATATTCAATAGTAAACGTTTGCTTAAGGATTTTGTGCAATAAAAAAAGATCTGCAAAACAGATCTTTCTTAACTGAGTATAAACTAGGATAAGTTATTTAACTTGACTGCCGATAAGTCCACCTAACGCTGCTCCCCCTAAGGTTGCACCGGTTGAGTTACCAATTACATTTCCTGCAACACCACCAATCGCGGCACCAACAGCAGTATTTTTTTGTGTTTGATTCATTCCGGAACAGGCACTTAATGTGATTGCCAAAGCAAGCGCGCCCATGAATTTCATCGTATTTGTCATTTTTAAACTCCTTATTATATAGTGAAGTATTGCTACTTACTTTTACTAAGACCACCGAATACCGGAAAAGTTCAACTTGTTTTTTATACTTAGATTTCCTCAGATAATTTTTTCTTTATTCGGCAAAATGTTCTATACTTATGCCTTGTTATTTTAGGGCAATTTTTAGGAGCATATATGGCTATTTTGGTTACAGGTGGTGCTGGGTATATCGGTTCGCATACCGTTGTTGAATTATTAAATGCGGGGGAGGAAGTGGTTGTTTTAGATAACTTATGTAATTCCTCGCCAAAATCTTTGCAACGAGTAAGTGAAATTACGGGTAAACAAGTGAAGTTTTATCAAGGCGATGTTTTAGATGCGGCGTTATTGGCGAAAATCTTTGCGGAAAACCAAATTAAATCGGTGATCCATTTTGCTGGACTAAAAGCGGTGGGTGAAAGCGTGCGTAAACCGGCTGAATATTATATGAACAACGTGACCGGTTCTTTAGTCTTAATACAAGAAATGAAAAAAGCCGGCGTTTGGAATTTTGTATTTAGTTCTTCTGCTACTGTATATGGTGATCCGGAAATTGTACCGATTACTGAGAATTGCAAAGTTGGTGGCACCACCAACCCGTATGGCACCTCAAAATTTATGGTGGAACAAATTTTAACCGATATTACCAAAGCTGAACCGCAATTCAGCGTGACTATTTTACGCTACTTTAATCCGGTAGGCGCCCATAAAAGTGGGCTGATTGGAGAGGATCCGAGCGGCATTCCAAATAATCTCTTGCCTTATATCAGCCAAGTGGCAATTGGTAAATTAGCGCAACTTTCAGTGTTTGGCAGTGATTACGATACGCATGATGGTACCGGTGTCCGCGATTATATTCACGTCGTGGATTTAGCTATTGGGCATTTAAAAGCGTTAAATCGTCACCAAGATGACGCGGGGTTGCATATTTATAACCTTGGAACCGGTAGCGGCTATTCCGTGTTGGATATGGTAAAAGCCTTTGAAAAAGTAAACAATATTCACATTCCATATCAATTGGTTGCGCGTCGTCCGGGGGATATTGCGACTTGTTATTCTGATCCAAGTTTAGCGAAACAAGAATTGGGATGGGTTGCTGAGCGCGGATTAGAAGACATGATGAAAGATACCTGGAATTGGCAAAAAAATAATCCGCAAGGTTATCGCGACGAATAGTGGTCGCATCAATTTATTTGAAAAGGCGAGCATATCGCCTTTTCTCGATTAACTAAAAAATCATCAAAAAATTAACCGCACTTTTATTATGACGACGACATTTTCTCGCCTGTTCAGTCAAATTTTCAGCCGTAATATGCTGATTTGTATTTTTACGGGCTTTAGCTCGGGGTTACCCTTTTATATTATTATTTCATTGTTGCCACTTTGGATGCGCTCGGAAAAAGTCGATTTGGAAACGCTGGGATATTTTACCGTAGTGACCTTACCTTTTTCATGGAAATTTCTGTGGGCACCACTGCTGGATCGTTTTGTACCGCCATTTTTAGGGCGCCGACGCGGTTGGATGTTGATTTCTCAAGTATTGTTAATCGTTTCTTTAGCTTCCTTTGCTTTCCTGAATCCCCATAGCCAATTCGGTTTGCTGCTGATTGCTGCGATGGCGACTTTGGTATCTTTTTTTTCTGCCAGCCAGGATATTGTGCTAGATGCCTATCGGCGCGAAATTTTGCCAGATAATGAACTTGGCTTGGGCAATTCAATTCATGTTAACGCATATCGGGTTGCTGGGCTAATACCGGGATCCTTATCCTTAATTTTGGTCGATTATGTGGATTGGAAAATCACTTTTATTGTGACCGCACTTTTTATGTTGCCGGGGATTTTCATGACATTATTTTTGAGTCATGAACCGAAAATTGAATTAAAACAAGAACGTACATTAAAGGAAAATGTCGTAGAACCGTTCAAAGAATTTTTTGGGCGTAAAGGTGTGCTTTCTGCTTTAGGCATCTTATCCTTTATTTTCCTATACAAATTGGGCGATAGCATGGCGACAGCATTGATTTCACCTTTCTATTTGGACATGGGATTTAGCATGACGCAAATTGGTGTTGTGGTGAAAAATGCCTCGTTGTGGCCAATGATTATTGCCGGCATTGTAGGCGGGATCATTATGTTGAAAATTGGGATTAATCGGGCATTATGGCTGTTTGGCTTTGTACAAATTATCACCATTCTTGGTTTCGCATGGCTTGCTAAATTAGGCCCCTTTGAACAAGTGGACACCTTTGCCTTGTTTGCCTTAACCCTTGTTGTGGTGGCGGAATATATTGGCATTGGGCTGGGAACATCGGCATTTGTCGCGTTTATGGCGCGCGAAACCAATCCGCTTTATACCGCTACCCAATTGGCATTATTCACCAGTTTATCCGCTTTGCCACGCGCCACTTTAAATACCCAATCCGGCGCATTAATTCAATATTTTGGGTATTATGATTATTTCTGGTTTTGTTTTTGGCTAGCGGTTCCCGGAATGCTGTGTTTGTTTTGGGTAGCGCCTTGGCGCGAAAAATAAATCATTGGCAATGCTTGAGTTTCTACTGCAAGCAAGGTATTTTATTAAAGTTTATTTCTATTTGAGAGGTCTGTATGAAAATTATTCTATTAGGTGCGCCGGGCGCAGGAAAAGGCACACAAGCGCAATTTATTATGAATAAATTTAATATCCCGCAAATTTCAACCGGAGATATGTTACGCGCGGCGATTAAAGCGGGTACGGAATTGGGCAAACAAGCGAAAACCTTAATGGATGCCGGACAATTGGTACCTGATGATTTGATTATTTCATTGGTGCAAGAACGAGTGGCGCAACCGGATTGTGTCAAAGGCTTTTTATTAGATGGTTTTCCGCGCACCATTCCGCAAGCGGATGCCTTGAAAGCGGTAGGTGTACGCATTGATTATGTCTTAGAATTTGATGTGCCAGATGACGTGATCGTTGAACGTATGAGCGGTCGTCGCGTTCACCAAGCCTCCGGACGTTCTTACCATATCGTTTACAATCCGCCGAAAGTGGAAGGTAAAGACGATGTGACCGGTGAAGATTTAATTATCCGTGCGGATGACAAACCGGAAACCGTGTTGGATCGTTTAAAAGTGTATCACAACACCACCAAACCATTAGTAGATTATTATCAAGCGGAAGCCAAAGCGGGCAATACGCAATATTTCCGCCTAGATGGTACGCAAAAAGTAGAACAAGTAAGCGCTGAATTAGACAAAATTCTGTCTTAATTTTGACCGCACTTTGTACGCATCTTATCATAGCACGGGCTTTTTATAGGCTCGTGTTTTTTTATGGATACTTTGTCGGCAGATCGGTACGTTGGCGCCAATAGGTGGCAAAACGCGGCAAGCCTTTTTGTGTCAGACCACGATATTTATAGGTAATTACTGTGCCGATCGGTGGCGGGTGTTGGCGTTCTTGTAAATTGAAACCGGAGCCGATTTTAAAGGTTCCCCGTTGATTTTGGCAAGTTAGTGATCCCAGCATATGTTGCAATTGCCCTTGACCGGGATGATGGGCAATGACGGTACATTCTTCATCAAGTGCGGTCTTTAATTTGAGAATTTGTGAACTGCGGTGTGGTTCGTAAGCGGCTTGCGGATTGCGTAACACTAATCCTTCACCTTTTTGGCTTTCCACTTGTGCTAAATAATCCATGACTTGCTGCTTATTTTCGATAGGAATTTGCGGAATAATCTGAATATAGGGAGTGGGATGTTGAGCGAGATATTGCTCCAAGGTTGCCAAACGTTCAAATAAATTACCATTAGCATTCGGTACATCAAACACGTAAAGTTTTAGTTTTTCCCAGCCCTTGTCTTTTTGTGAACGCACCACAGAGGAAATTTGTTCAAACTGATTGCGTTGCGAAAATAATTCTCCGTCAATGGCAAAGGGCGGAAAATCGCGAATAAAATAATGGGGTGGTGTTAAGATTTGGTTTTGTCGGCTGAATAATTGTGTTCCGTCCCAATAACCGCGAATACCGTCGAGCTTTTCGCTCATGACCCAGCCTTGTAAATTTTGACGCTGATAAGTTTCCAATAGCATTAATTGTGGGGCAGTGGCAAGAGCCGGTGTTGGTATCAATGGTGCAGCAATCAGTAATAACCATGCGCGTAATATTTTTTTCCCCATTTTGGTTTCCTGTTTTTCTGAATGAAAATTGCAGATAACCTAAAAAATGCTGGTTGCTTTGCCAATAAAAACCATTTCATTTTGCGATCTGTCGCACAAAAATTAAAAAAAGTGCGGTCATTTTTTTATAAGGTTTTTGATGGCGAGAAATTAATCGAATAAGATGTATTTTGCAACTAGGATTTCCGCGTAATTCATTTTAAAATATTCAAATTATTTAAGATTAAACAGGCGATAATTTGCTTGGAAGGAAGAAGGATGAGAGACAGTCATCAAATTGCCAATGTTGATTTGGTTAAACAGATGAATAGTGCGGTAGTGTATAAATTAATCGATCAAGCTGGACCGATTTCCCGCATTCAAATTTCAGAAGCCTGCCAGTTGGCGCCGGCGAGTATTACCAAAATTACGCGGCATCTTTTGGCACGAGGCTTGATTAAAGAAGTGGAGCAGCAAGAATCCACCGGCGGGCGTCGAGCGACCTCGATTGTAGCAGAGCGTAAAGCGTTTCGTACGATTTTGGTGCATTTAGGACGTGAGAAGGTGACCTTGGCGGTTATGGATCTTTCCACTAAATTGTTGAAAAAAATGCAATTAGATTTGCCGGAAAGTCAGCAATTGGAGGAGATTGAACAATTTTTATGCCAACATTTGCGTCAGTTTATGGAACAAAACCAGCATCGTACATCGGAATTTATTGCCATTGGGATCACAGTGCCAGGGTTTGTGGATGCAAAAACCAATAATATTGAATATTTGCCACATCTTACCTTGGAACAACCTTGGGATTTAGCTTCCGTATTGAATGAAGCCTTGCAACTGCCCGTATTTATTGGACATGATGTGCGCAGTCTTGCGTTGGCGGAGCATTATTTTGGAGTAACGAAAGATTGCTACGATTCTTTGGTGTTGCGTATTCATCGCGGTGTGGGCGCGGGAATTGTGATTAATCACGAAGTTTTTCTCGGTTATAAAAATAACGTGGGTGAAATTGGGCATATTCAAGTAGATCCGTTAGGCAAGCGTTGTTTGTGCGGCAATATTGGGTGTTTGGAAACAGTGGTCAGTAATTCGGCAATTGAAAATAAGATGTTGAATTTATTGCAAGAAGGCTATCGGAGTAAATGGCTTTCTTTAGAGACGCACGATATTGAAGATATTTGCAAGGCAAGTCATAAACATGATGAAGCGGCAATCGAATTAATCGAATATGTGGGCGTGCAAATTGGTCGGGTGCTGGCGATGAGCGTGAATATGTTCAATCCAGAAAAAATTGTTATTTCCGGCGAGATTACGCAAGCCAAAGATATTTTATTTACCGCCATTCGTAAAACTTTGGAAAAGCATGCGCTGCCGGCGTTTGTGAAAAATACGCCCTTGGTGGCGTCGGAATTGGAAAATACCGATGTTATTGGGGCATTTGCGCTGATTAAACGTGCTTTATTGGACGGAAGTTTGTTGCAACGTTTGCTGAATGAATAAAAAGTGCGGTCACTTTTTTGTCAATTTGTATAATCTCTATGCGAACAATTGATAAATTTAAAATTTCTGCAAAAAAGAGTTGACGAGGCGAGCAGATATCAGCATAATTAGCCCCGCAAAGCCGATATGGTAAATGCAGATATTTATGGCTATGTAGCTCAGTTGGTTAGAGCACAACACTCATAATGTTGGGGTCACAGGTTCGAATCCCGTCATAGCCACCATATTTGCGGGACTGGCGAAATTGGTAGACGCACCGGATTTAGGTTCCGGCGCCGCGAGGTGTGTGGGTTCAAGTCCCTCGTCCCGCACCATTTGGTTTGCAAATCAAAATAGTTGTTGGGGTATCGCCAAGCGGTAAGGCACCGGGTTTTGATCTCGGCATCCCTAGGTTCGAATCCTAGTACCCCAGCCATACTATCAAATTCAATCTTCTTATATCCAATCTAAGAAATTCTCAGTTGGGGTATCGCCAAGCGGTAAGGCACCGGGTTTTGATCTCGGCATCCCTAGGTTCGAATCCTAGTACCCCAGCCATTTTATCTTCCACAAAATCATTTTCTTTCTGTGAATTTACGCTTGCGTATTCCTTTATTTTATAAAATCACAAAATTTTATGTCATTCTGTTATATGTAGTTAGTGCAGTAATATTTCTAGGTTATTGTGGGTTAAATTAGATTAATATGCTATTTTTATATTTTGTTTTGGGTTATTCAACTGATTGTCATTAAATTTTGAGAAAAAATATTACTTTTTGTTTATTTATTGCTGTGTTATCGTAGAAAAATTTTCAAGATCACAATGATATTTTTTCTAACGGACAATTTTATATGAGTGAAACGAATAAACAAGAAACCTCAACTTGGTCATCTAAATTGGGAGCATTAGGTCCTGGTATTTTGATGGCGTCGGCGGCGGTTGGTGGTTCGCATATCATCGCATCCACCCAAGCTGGCGCGATTTATGGTTGGCAACTGGCGATTATCATCATCCTTGCCAATTTATTTAAATATCCTTTTTTTCGCTTCGGTGTGCAATATACGCTGGATAGTGGCAATACGTTGCTCGAAGGCTATTTACAAAAAGGGCGAGTTTATCTTTGGATTTTCTTCTTATTAAATGTATTTGCTACCATCATCAATACCGCGGCGGTTGGTTTGTTATGTGCAGCGATTTTAACATTTGTGCTGCCATTTCCGGTACCGGTTCCAACCTTAAGTTTGATTGTTATCGGCGGTAGCTCATTGATTTTATTATTAGGAAAATATCGTATTTTAGACGGATTATCCAAATTGATTATGATAGCCTTAACGGTCACCACTGTTGCCGCTGTAGCCATTGCATTAATGCGTAATGGAATTCAAGGGGTCGCCGCGCCAGATTATATTAGCCCGTCACCGTGGGAATTAAGCGCACTTGCCTTTATTGTGGCGTTAATGGGCTGGATGCCAGCACCGATTGAAATTTCTGCGATTAACTCCATGTGGGTAGTGGCAAAACGTCGTTTAACTAAAGTGTCATACCGTGACGGAATTTTTGATTTTAATGTCGGTTTTATCGGCACTGCAATTTTAGCGGTTATTTTCTTGGCATTGGGCGCTTTAGTGCAATTTGGTTCTGGCGAGCCGGTGGAAATGGTTGGTGGTAAATACATTGCCCAGTTAATCAATATGTACGCTTCTACGATCGGGGATTGGGCGCGCGGATTAATTGCGTTTATTGCGTTTATGTGTATGTTCGGTACCACGTTAACCGTTATTGACGGCTATTCCCGCACTAACGTTGAAAGCCTACGTTTATTATTAAAAACACAAGAAAGCAGCCCGCGTACGTTAAATATTGCAATTTTACTGGCTGCCATTTCCGGTCTTGCTGTGGTGTTTTACTTTAATAATGCTGTCGGACCAATGCTTAAGTTTGCCATGATTGCCTCCTTTGTTTCTACACCTATATTTGCTTGGTTAAATTTATCTTTGGTGTTAAAGGGCGAACATCGGGTTAAAGGCGGGCTACTTTGGTTATCCATTATCGGATTAATTTATTTAACCGGCTTTACGTTATTATTTATCGCCGATCAATTCGGTTGGTTGCGTTAAACTGACAACATAAAACCACATAAAAAAAGACCGCACTTTTAGGCGATTTGCTCCCAAAAGTGCGGTTTGTTTTTGCGGGGTTTTTATTGCGTGATGCCTTTGTGTCGCAATAAGGCATCTAAGGTTGGTTTGCGTCCGCGGAAGCGTTCAAATAAGACCATTGGTTCTTCTGAACCGCCGCGGGATAAAATCTCGTTCAGGAAAGATTGTCCGGTAGCTGGATTAAAAATGCCTTCTTCTTCAAAACGAGAATAAGCATCCGCAGACAACACTTCTGCCCACAAATAGCTGTAGTATCCTGCGGCATAGCCGCCGGCGAAAATATGGCTAAAGCTATGTGGTGTTCTTGCCCAATCGGCGCCTTTGATAACTGCCACTTGTGATTTCACCGCGTTGAGTGTATCCAAAATTTGATTGGCTTTTCCGCTTTGGTAATGGTGATGCAAGCGGAAGTCAAACAACCCGAATTCTAGTTGGCGCAACACAAACATCGCCGCTTGGAAATTTTTGGCTTTTAATAATTGTGTCAATTTAGCTTTTGGCAGCGGTTCGCCGGTTTGATAATGACCGGAAATAAAGGCTAATGCCTCCTCTTCCCAGCACCAATTTTCCAAAAATTGACTTGGCAATTCCACCGCATCCCAAGGCACACCGTTAATCCCGGCAACATCGCCGACGTCAATTTGTGTCAACATATGATGAATGCCATGTCCGAATTCATGGAATAAAGTGGTGACTTCATCATGCGTAAAGAGCGCCGGTTTATCGCCGACCGGTGCATTAAAGTTACAGGTCAAATACGCCACCGGTTTTTGCACACTTCCGTCGGTATGGCGTTGGCGCCCGATACAATCATCCATCCAGGCACCACCGCGTTTATGTTCTCGGGCGTATAAATCCAAATAGAAACTACCGCGCACTTGGTCATTTTGATCAATTAAATCAAAGAAACGCACGTCTTTGTGCCACGTATCCACATCAAAACGTTCACTGACGCGAATATTAAATAAGCGTTTAATTAGCTCAAATAAGCCGGAAAGAACGCGATCTTCTGGGAAATAAGGGCGAAGTTCTTCATCATTAATGGCATATAAATGCTGTTTTTGTTTTTCGCTATAAAACGTAATGTCCCAAGGTTCAAGTGCGGTCAAATTAAACTGCGTTTTGCAAAATTCACGTAATTCGGCTAATTCCTGTTCACCTTGTGCTTTGGAGCGTAGCGCTAAATTTTCAAGAAAATCTAATACTTGTTGTGGATTTTCTGCCATTTTAGTGGCAAGTGAAAGTTCGGTATAGGTATCGAAATCTAACAATTTTGCCAACTCAACGCGCAATTGCAAAATTTCTTCCATAATCGCCGAATTATCCCATTTTCCGGCGTTGGGACCTTGGTCGGAGGCGCGGGTTGCAAACGCGCGGTACATTTCTTCGCGCAATTCACGGTTTTCACAATAGGTCATCACCGGCAAATAACTTGGGAATTCCAGCGTAAAACGATAGCCGCTTAATCCTTTGCTTTCGGCGGACTGTTTTGCCGCTTGTAATGCACTTTCCGGCAAGCCTTGCAATTGGTTTTCATCTTCAATGACTTTGTCCCAACCCATGGTAGCATCCAGCACATTATTGCTAAATTGCGAACTGAGTTCAGATAAGCGAGAGACAATTTCACCATAACGCTGCTGTTTTTCAAGTGGCAAAGAAATGCCGGATAATTTAAAATCGCGCAGCGCATGATCAATCGCGGTTTTTTGTGCCACGCTGTAATTTGCAAATTCTGCGCTATCTTTTAATTGTGCATAAGCGTTGTACAACCCTTCATGTTGTCCGATCCAAGTGCTGTATTCGGAAAGTAGGGGTAAGCAAGCCTGATAGGCTTCACGCAGTTGTGGAGAATTTTTGACGGAGTTCAAATGGCTGACCGGAGACCAAGCACGGTGTAAACGATCGCCGATCTCATTAAGCGGCACAATAAAATTGTCCCAGCTAAGTTGCGGTTGTTTAACCAATTGTTCGACAGTTTCGCGACTTTGTTGAAGTAATTGTTCGATTGCCGGTTGGATATGTTCTGGCTGAATTTCAGAAAAACGAGGCAGCTCATGGGCCGCAAGTAATGGATTAGTCATAAAAATTCCTTATGATTTTCAATGAATTTAATGTCAATAACATGGGGACAGTAAGGTAAAAATCAAGTTGCAAAAGGCAAAAAAATCCGCATAATCGGCAAAGAGATCGTATTTTGGGGAATAGGATGAAAGCGATTTATCTTTTATTAGGCGGTATTTTTTTGGTCATTGGTGTGATCGGAACGGTGATGCCCGGCATTCCCGGAGTGCCTTTTTTGTTGCTGACATTGGTTTGTTTCAGCAAAGGTTCCGAGCGATTACACCAATGGTTTATCCAAACTACGTTGTATCACAAGCATTTAAAATCCTTTCACCAACAACGCGCGTTAAGCAAAAAATCAAAAATCTGGATTTTATCCTTTTCCACCTTGATGTTGGGGATCGGTTTTTATTTCACCCCAAGTCTTATCGGGCGCAGCATTATCTTAGTGGTGTTATTCATTAAATATTTCTCTTTTTTCTTTTGGATCAAAACGATTCCGGAATAAATTGGTATTCGTTTCAGCAGTTTTGTATAATGCAACGTCGGTGATTGAATGGGTTGATGGTATGTTTAAATTAAATGGTTTTTCTCGCGCAATAAGAAAAAGTGCGGTCATTTTTGGCGGCGTTTTGTTGTTATTGTCTTGCGATAATCCAACGCCACCACCTGCGACCGTTGCGCTTGAAGAAACCCCGATGGCGCCGGAGACAACGGAAACATTGCCGCAACCGAGCGTATTAACCCGCGGTATGTACAGCGATTTTCAATTTAATCCTCATCATTTGGAAAATGATCAACAACAAGCCTTGTTGCATGATTTATTTGAAGGCTTGGTGATCTACGATTCGCAAGGCAAACTTTTTCCGGGTGTAGCGGAACATTGGGAAACCAGCGATAACAAAAATTGGGTGTTTATTTTGCGTGAAGATGCTAAATGGTCCAATGGCGAGCCTCTAACCGCGGCAGATTTTGTGCGAAGCTGGCGCGAATTAGCCACCTCGCAAAGCCCGTTGAAAACTTACTTAGCATTTTTAAATTTAAAAAATGCCAACGAGGTGATGGCTGGCAAAATGCCAGCGGAAAAATTGGGCATTGAAGCGCTGGATGAACGCATTTTGCGCATTGTGCTGGATAAAAAAACACCATATTTACCGGCAATGCTGACGCATTCTGTGTTGCTGCCGAGCCATCCTTCTTCTGAGCCGAATCAGATAATCGGCAATGGCGCCTATCAATTTGTCGCACAACAAGGTGATACCGCTATCTTGGCACGTAACCCTTATTACTGGGGAAATGCTAATGTCTATTTTGATCAAGTCAATTATCGCAAAATCGCCTCGGATCAAATGGAAAATAATCTTGATTTAATTGAAAACGTACAAAATATCACGCCAGAGACGACGTTTTTACCGAAATTATGCATTTATTTTTATGAATTTAATTTTGCGGATCCAATGTTAGCCAAAAATGAGGTACGCAAGGCGTTGCGAGCCATGCTTTCTGTACGGAATTTGGTGCCACAGGATGGGCAACGCACGGAAGCCTCTGTCAGTTTTTTGCCACAATCCATGCAACCTGAACAAGAAGGCAGTTGGGAGCCAACCTTAGTAGAAAATTTATTGCAAGCGGCGGGCATTAACGATAAATCTCCGTTGCAATTAACCTTAACCTTTGATCAGGACAGTTTTCACCCACAAATTGCCCAACGTCTTATTCAAGCTTGGTCACAATCGGATATGATCCGCATTCATGCAAATCCAGTTTCTTGGCAAACTTTATTAGAAAAACGTGCAAAAGGCGATTTCCAAATTATCCGTTCTGGCTGGTGTGCAGATTACAATGATTTATCGGCATTTTTGATTAATTTTTACTCTAAAAGCCCCGATAATAAAAGCGGCTATGCTAACTCGGAAGTGGATCAATTATTAGAGAAAAGTATGGAAAAAATCTCTACGCAAGAACGCGAAGCTATTTATAACCAAATTGTGCAATTATTGAAAAATGATAACGTAGTACTGCCCATTTTCCAATATCGCACACCGATTTCCGCTAATCCTGATTTACTCGGCATTGACAGCTCTAACCCGACCGGCATGATTTACAGTAAAGATTTGCGTCGTGCAAACTAAAAAATTTTTGACCGCACTTTTGTGCATATTATGTTTTTATCAGAAAAGTGCGGTGCTTTTTTGCTCAAATTTGCCCATTTTTGCCTGATTAAATAACTTCTAATTATTTAATATTTCGTTTGGTTATATATAAAATTGATATTTATCGTTTTTTATTTCAAAACGCTATATTAAATGCCTTTTTATTATTTTTAACCCTCTTATTTTTATTTTATAACTAACGCCAGTGAAATTTATTTGGTTTTAGTTGCTTATGGAGTAAGCATTAAGGAGTGGTTATGAATTATTTTCCTTTGTTCGCCGAGTTACGCGAGCGACCGGTTTTGGTGGTCGGTGGTGGCGAGGTGGCAGCACGAAAAATTCATTTATTGTTAAAAGCCGGTGCGCAAGTACGGGTGGTCGCCACGCAATTGAATGCTGAAGTTGCCGATTTAGTAAGTCAACAAAAAATCATTTGGATTGCTAAAGAATTTAATGCCGAACAAGTGCGGTCAGTTTTTTTAGTGATTGCAGCTACTAATGATGAGCAATTAAATCATCGTGTTTTTTTAGTGGCAGAACAGCAACATAAATTAGTCAACGTGGTGGATGACCAAGCCCATTGTAATTTTATTTTCCCTTCTATTATCGATCGTAATCCAATTCAAGTGGCGATCTCCAGCGGCGGACGTGCGCCGGTGTTGGCGCGTTTATTGCGAGAAAAATTGGAAAGTTTGCTGCCACAGCATTTAGGCGCGATGGCGGAAATTTCCGGCAAATGGCGCGCGGCAGTGAAACAACGTTTTGCTACTGTGACCGAACGTCGTCGTTTTTGGGAACGGGCGTTTAATGGGCGGTTTGCGCAATTATTAAAAAATCGTCAAACAGAACAAGCGCAAGCAGAATTGCAGCAGCAATTGCAAGCGGATTATCAAGGCGGTTTTGTGGCGTTGGTGGGTGCCGGTCCCGGTGATGCGGGATTGTTGACCTTAAAAGGATTACAAGAAATTCAGCAGGCGGATATAGTGTTGTATGACGCTTTAGTTTCCGATGAGATTTTAGATTTAGTGCGCCGCGATGCGCATTTGGTGTTTGTGGGCAAACGAGCGCAAGGGCATTGTGTTTCGCAAGAAGAAACCAATCAATTGTTGGTGAAATATGCTAAACAAGGAAAACGCGTGGTGCGCTTAAAAGGCGGTGATCCTTTTGTGTTTGGTCGTGGTGGCGAGGAGTTGGAAATTTTAAGTGAGCAGCAAATTCCATTTTCCGTGGTGCCGGGGATTACTGCGGGTATTGGTGCGACTGCCTATGCTGGCATTCCGTTGACCCATCGTGATTATGCGCAAAGTGCCGTGTTTGTTACCGGACATCGTAAATCCGAGAGTACGGAAGAAGTGGAATGGCAAAGTTTGGCGCGTAGTCAGCAAACCTTAGTGATTTATATGGGAACATTAAAAGCGGCAGATATTAGCACGCAATTGATCCGTTTCGGACGCCTTGCGACCACACCGGTAGCGGTGATTTCGCATGGGACGCAAGCCAGTCAAAAAACGTTAATCTGCGATCTTAAAACGCTGCCGACCTTGGCGGAACAAGCAGTGAAACCGGCGTTGATTGTGGTTGGTGAAGTGGTGCAATTGCATCATAAATTAGCTTGGTTTGGCGAAGAAAAATTCGCGCAAAACACACCGCACTTTACCTTGGATAATTTACGCATTGAGCGTGTAGCTTGATGATCAAAAATGATAAAAAGCATTAAAAGCGTTAAAAAATATTGGAGTGAATAATGAGTATCAAACCCAATTTATGGACAATTCCACAACCGACAGCGCAGGTATTGGCGGGCTTACCGGACAAAATCAGCGTGTTAGTCGCACGTTTGCGCCAAATCGCAGACACTCACCACGCAGTGCGCTTTGCCTCAAGTTTGGCGGTAGAAGATATGTTAATTACAGATTTAATTGCTAAACATCAATTGCCCATCGAGATTTTCACGTTAAACACCGGTTTATTACACCAAGAAACGTTGGATTTATTGCAACAACTTGGTCAAACCTACCCGAATTTGAAGGTGCAAGTTTTTGAACCGAATCATGTGGACACGGAAGAGTTTGTCGCGCAACACGGTAAAAATGCCTATTACGAAAGCGTGGAATTGCGTCGTCAATGTTGTTTTTTACGTAAAATCGAGCCGCTTAATCGTGCGTTGCAAGGGGCGGATGCATGGTTGACTGGACAGCGTCGCGAGCAATCGGCAACCCGTACCGAATTACCATTGGCTGAACGGGATGAAACGCGCCAAATGGATAAATATAATCCAATTTTCGATTGGTCAGAACTGGACGTTTGGGCATATATTTTGACCCAAAATGTGCCTTATAACCAATTGTATCACCAAGGTTTTCCAAGTATCGGTTGCGATCCTTGTACTCGCCCGATCAAAGCTGACGAAGATATTCGCGCCGGTCGTTGGTGGTGGGAAAACAAAGACAGTAAAGAATGTGGCTTGCATAAGTAATTGAGAATTAAAGAAAATATAAAGGAAAGCATCATGACAGAACAAACACAAATCCAAAACGGACATTTAGATTGGCTGGAAGCGGAATCCATCCATATTATTCGCGAAGTGGTGGCGGAATGTTCCAATCCGGCCTTGTTATTTTCCGGCGGTAAAGATTCCGTTGTGTTATTGGCGTTGGCGCGCAAAGCGTTTCAATTGGGCGATCGCGAAGTAGAACTTCCGTTTCCGCTAGTGCATATCGACACTGGACATAACTATCCGGAAGTGATCCAATTTCGTGACGAGCAAGTGGCAAAATTAAATGCCAGATTGGTGGTGGGCGAAGTGGAGGAATCTATTCGTCGCGGTAGCGTAGTATTGCGCAAAGAAACCGATAGTCGCAATGCGGCGCAAGCAGTAACCTTGTTGGAAACCATTGCAGAAAATGGGTTTGATGCCTTAATGGGCGGTGCAAGACGCGATGAAGAAAAAGCGCGCGCCAAAGAACGGATTTTCTCTTTCCGTGATGAATTTGGTCAATGGGATCCGAAAGCGCAACGTCCGGAATTGTGGTCATTGTACAACGCGAAATTGCACAAAGGCGAAAATATGCGCGTATTCCCGATTTCTAACTGGACGGAATTGGATATTTGGCAATATATCGCGCGCGAAAATCTCGCTTTACCGCCAATTTATTATTCACACAAACGCGAAGTGGTGCGTCGTCGAGGATTATTGGTGCCGGTGACGCCGTTAACGCCGAAAACTGCACAAGAACAAAGCGAACTTCTAGATGTGCGTTTCCGCACTGTGGGCGATATTAGCTGTACTTGCCCAGTGGCAAGTTTGGCGTCTAATCCGTTAGAAATTATTCAGGAAACTGCACTGGCAGATATTTCAGAGCGCAGTGCCACCCGTTTAGATGACCAAGCCAGCGAAGCGGCAATGGAAAAACGCAAAAAAGAAGGTTATTTCTAAAAAAATCGACCAAAAATGACCGCACTTTTAACGAATATGCAGAATTGGAGTATCAAATGACAATATCACAATCTCAAGAATTAGCCCCGCTACGTTTTATTACCGCTGGTAGCGTGGATGATGGAAAAAGTACCCTTATCGGACGTTTATTATACGACAGCAAAGCCTTACTGACGGATCAGTTAACTTTATTGGAGCGCGCGAAAGAAAAATCCAATAAACAGGCGATTGATTTTTCTTTGTTAACCGATGGATTGGAAGCGGAACGCGAGCAAGGCATTACCATTGATGTAGCGTATCGTTATTTTTCTACTGCGAAACGTAAATTTATTATCGCTGACACTCCGGGACATGAACAATATACCCGTAACATGGTGACTGGTGCGTCAACTGCATCAGCGGCGGTCGTGTTAGTGGATGCATCACAATTGGATTTTACGCAGCCGAATTTGATCTTATTAGATCAAACCAAACGTCACTCTGCCATTTTGCATCACTTAAATTGTCCGCACATTATTGTGGCAGTGAACAAAATGGATTTATTGGATTATAGCCAAGAAAAATTTGAAGCTATCAAAAATGCCTATTTGCAATTAGCAGAACAATTGGGCTTGGAAGATGTGCGTTTTGTGCCGGTTTCCGCTTTGTTGGGTGATAATTTGGTTTATAAAAGCGAGAGTACGCCTTGGTATGAGGGCGAGCCGCTGTTGACCATTTTGGAAAATTTACCAAGTTTAGATGATGCTGAAACTCAAGCAGAAGATTTATATTATCCGGTGCAATTGGTGGTACGCCAAGATGCAGATAAGCAAGATGATTTTCGTGGTTATCAAGGGCGAGTAGAAAAGGGTGAGATTTTTGTTGGACAAAAAATTCGCGTGGAACCGACCGCACTTTTTGCAACTGTAACGGAAATTTTATCGCCGAAAGGTTCCGTTGAACGCGCGAAAGCGGGCGAGGTGATCACGGTACGTTTGGATAAAGATATTGATATTTCACGCGGCGATGTTTTCTTGGCGGAGAAATCGCCGATCCAGCCAAGTAAAAAACTACAAGCAACTTTATGTTGGTTTGACGAGCGTCCGTTTAATCCAGCGCGTAAATATTTGTTAAAACAAGCAACACAAACTGTATTTGCGCGAATTAATGAAATTGAACAGGTGTTAGATATTCGTACGCTGCTTAATGACGGTGGGGCGGATGAAATCAAAATGAATGATATTGCGCAGGTGCAAGTAACCTTGCAAAAACCGATTGTGGCGACCACTTATGCACAAAATTTAACTGGTGGATCGTTTATTTTAATTGATGAAAGCACCTATCACACGGTTGCCGCCGGCATGATTTTGGATTTAGCCTAAGGATTAAGGGGATTGAGATGACAGATAAAGCAACAAATTTTCCATTAAATGCTGAAACACAGGCGATTTTAGCGCAGTTAGATAACCTACAATTAGCATGGTTATCCGGCTATTGTTGGGCGAAAGCGCAAGGTGCGGAAAGCCAAATTGGTGCATTGAGTAGTAGCGCAGAAAGTGTAGCGAATGCGCTCGCTTCCGTTGCTGCTAGCGCGCAGGCACCGAAAGTGACGGTGTTATCGGCGTCGCAAACTGGTAATGCAAAATCGGTGGCGAGTAATTTAGCCAAGCACTTAACCCAACTGGGGGCGGAGGTGACTTTGGTTTCCGCTTCCGATTATAAGGCGAAAAACATTGCCAATGAACGCTTGTTATTATTGGTGGCCTCAACTCAAGGTGAAGGCGAACCGCCGGAAGAAGCGGTTTCTTTATATAAATTCTTGCATGGCAAAAAAGCGCCACAATTAACACAATTGGAATTTGCGGTGTTGGGTTTGGGCGATACCTCTTATCCGAATTTCTGCCAAGCGGGCAAAGATTTTGATCAAGTGTTGGAAAATTTAGGTGCAACGCGTTTGCTAGCGCGTACGGATGCGGATTTGGATTTTGCTGCTACGGCGGAACAATGGATTAAGCAAGTCAGCGAGGTTATCCAGACAAAATTATCCGCAGCGACGACAGAAAGCACACAAAATGCGGTGGCTTTGTCTGCACAAAAAGCGGTCGTAGAAAGTGTTTATAACAAAAATAATCCATTCCCAGCAACCTTGCTGACTAACCAAAAAATTACTGCGCGGCAAGCAGAAAAAGATGTGCGTCATTTGGAATTTGATTTGAGCGGTTCTGGTTTAAGCTATCAAGTGGGCGATGCCTTGGGGGTATGGTTTGATAATGATCCAGCGTTGGTGGAGGAAATTTTGGCGGCTGTTAGCGTTAATGGCGATGAGACGGTTCAAGTGGCGGAAAAAACATTGCCAATTCGCACCGCACTTTTATCTCATCTTGAATTGACACAAAATACGCCGAATTTGGTAAAAGCCTATGCAGAATTGACGGGAAGCAAAAAATTGACCACCTTGGTGAAAAATGCGGAAAAATTAGCACAATATGTGCAAGATACGCCACCTGTGGATGTGTTAAATGATTTTCCGAGTAAATTGACTGCAGTGCAATTGGCGAGTCTATTCCGTCCGTTAACACCGCGGCTGTATTCCATTGCCTCTGCTGCCGATGAAGTGGGTGAAGAAGTGCATTTAACTGTGGGCGTGGTGCGTTTTGAACATGATGGCAAAGCGCGTAGTGGCGCGGCGTCCAGTTTCTTGGCAGATCGCGTGGAGGAAGATGGTCAAGTGCGGGTTTTCGTTGAGCGTAATGATCATTTCCGTTTGCCACAAGATGCTAGCAAACCGATTATTATGATTGGCTCAGGTACCGGGATTGCGCCTTTCCGCGCCTTTGTACAACAACGTGCAGCAGCGGAAGCCGAAGGCAAAAACTGGCTGATTTTCGGCAATCAGAAATTTACCCAAGATTTTTTGTATCAAACGGAATGGCAGCAATTTGTGAAAGACGGTTTCTTGCATAAATACGATTTTGCTTGGTCAAGAGATCAGCAAGAGAAAGTCTATGTGCAACATAAAATCTTGCAAGAAGCGCAAGATATATGGGCGTGGTTACAACAAGGTGCTTATATTTATGTTTGCGGTGATGCCGCTAAAATGGCGAAAGATGTCGAAAATGCTTTACTTGAAGTAATTGAAAAACAAGGTAATTTATCAAAAGATGACGCGGAAGAATTCTTAAATGAATTAAGAGAAGATAAACGTTATCAACGTGATGTGTATTAATTTTGCCTCAAGTGCGGTCAAAAAATTCAAAGAAATTGGAGTGATGAGATGAGTAACAAAGAAACTAAAAAATTGGAATGGCAAGAGAAACCGTTGTCGGATAATGAACGTTTAAAACGCGAAAGCCATTATTTGCGCGGGACGATTTTGGAAGATTTGGAGAATCCGTTAACCGGCGGTTTTACCGGTGATAATTTCCAATTAATCCGTTTCCACGGTATGTATGAGCAAGATGACCGTGATATTCGTGCGGAACGTTTGGAAGAAAAATTGGAACCGTTAAAATTTATGCTCATGCGTTGTCGCTTGCCGGGCGGGATCATTAAGCCGGAACAATGGATTGAAATTGATAAATTTGCCCGTGAGCATACGTATTATCAATCAATTCGTTTGACTAACCGTCAAACCTTCCAGTATCACGGTGTGCCGAAGGGGCAATTGCAACCAATGCACCGTTTGTTACATAAAATCGGTTTGGACTCTATCGCTACTGCGGCGGATATGAACCGTAATGTGCTTTGTACGTCTAACCCGATTGAAAGCGAATTGCACCAACAGGCTTATGAATTTGCGAAGAAAATTTCCGAGCATTTATTGCCTCGTTCACGCGGTTATTTTGACGTTTGGATTGACGGTAAAAAAATCGAAAGTTCAGAAGATGTGTTAAAACAAGAAGATGAGCCTATTTTAGGCAAGACATTTTTACCGCGTAAATTTAAAACCGCCGTTGCTATTCCGCCGCTAAATGATGTGGATGTGTACGGAAATGACATGAATTTTGTGGCAATCCAAGATGACAATGGACAACTTTGCGGGTTCAACGTATTAGTGGGCGGTGGGCTTTCTTTTGAACATGGCAACACCAAAACTTACCCGAATGTGTCCTTGGAATTGGGTTATGTGCCATTGGATAAAACTTTGGCTGCGGCGGAAGCGATTGTTACCACACAGCGTGATTTTGGTAACCGTCATGATCGTAAAAATGCCAGAACGCGTTATACCGTGCAAAATATGACCTTGAATGGTTTCCGTGCTGAAGTGGAAAAACGCATGGGAGTAAAATTTGAGCCGATTCGTCCATATGAATTTACTGAACGCGGTGATCGTATCGGTTGGGTGAAAGGGATTGATAATAACTGGCATTTAACCTTGTTTATCGAGAGTGGACGCATTACTGATCAACCGGAAAAACCGTTGATGACCGGAATGTTGGAAATTGCTAAAGTGCATAAAGGTGATTTTCGGATTACCGCTAACCAAAATATTATTATTGCCAATGTAGCGGAAAAAGACAAAAAAACCATTGAAAAATTAGCGAAACAATATGGTTTAATGCGCGATGATGTGACGAAACAGCGTGAAAATTCAATGTCATGCGTGGCGTTCCCAACCTGTCCGTTGGCGATGGCGGAAGCGGAACGGGTGCTGCCGGATTTTATTAGCGAATTGGATAAAGTGATGGCGAAACATCAAGTTTCTGAGGATTATATTATTACTCGTATTACTGGTTGTCCGAATGGTTGTGGTCGTGCTATGTTGGCGGAAATCGGTTTAGTTGGTAAAGCGGTAGGGCGTTATAATTTGCATATTGGTGGCGATCGCGCGGGATTGCGTATTCCGCGTCTGTATAAGGAAAATATCACTCTTGAGCAAATTATTCAGGAATTGGATACGCTGATTGGTTTATGGTCAAAAGAGCGGTCAAAAAATGAAGCATTTGGTGATTTTGTGATCCGTAAAGGCATTATTAAACCTGTTGTCAATGCGGCGGTGGATTTCTGGGATGCCACTCTTATTCCAACCGTTAATGCATAAACAAACCGTGCCATTGAGTTAATGCTCAATGGCATTTTTTCTTTCTTCAATTTTATCGCCATTTATTAAGTTCTTAGCGTTTAACTTTTTCATTTTTCTGTAAAATCTTTATTTTTTTAAAGTTGAATAGTTCCATTTCTTCTCAAAATAGATTTTTTTATTCATTAATTAATAAAAAGTATTTCTTTATTTAAATTCATTTTTTTAACTTATTGATAATTAAATTTAAACTTATTTAATATTTAAAATTAAGTTATGGTAATTTCTTTTTTATCAACAAGTTATAGTTGTTTTTTATAGAAAATATTCGCTAAATATGTTATGTTATTTTATAATGCAAAATAATGATGATATTTATTATAACAGGAGGTTAATTATGCGTTTAATTCCATTAAAAAATTCACAGCAAGTTAGTCAATGGGCGGCACGTCATATTGCGGAACGGATAAATCAATTTTCGCCCACAGAGGCGAACCCTTTTGTATTGGGGCTACCGACAGGAGGAACACCATTAGCGACATATAGAGAGTTGATTAAATTATATCAAGCCGGTGAAGTCAGTTTTAAAAATGTTGTTACGTTTAATATGGACGAATATGTCGGATTACCAAAGGATCATCCACAAAGTTATCATACGTTTATGTATAAAAACTTTTTTGATCATATTGATATTCAAGAAAAAAATATCAATATTTTAGACGGAAATACTCATGATCATGATGCGGAATGTCGCCGTTATGAAGAAAAAATCAAATCTTACGGTAAAATTCATCTATTTATGGGCGGGGTTGGTGTTGATGGACATATTGCTTTTAATGAGCCAGCTTCATCCCTTGCTTCGCGTACTCGTATTAAAACGTTAACGGAAGACACCTTGCTCGCTAATTCTCGTTTTTTTGATAATGATGTAACAAAAGTGCCGAAATATGCATTGACTATCGGTGTTGCGACTTTATTAGACGCAGAAGAAGTGATGTTACTGGTGACTGGTTATAATAAAGCATTGGCTTTGCAAGCCTGTGTTGAAGGAAACGTGAATCATTTGTGGACAGTAAGTGCATTGCAGTTACATCGTCATGCCCTAGTGGTCTGCGATGAAGCGGCGACACAAGAATTGAAGGTGAAAACCGTTAAGTATTTTACTGAATTAGAGTCAAGAGCCATTCATAGTGTAATTTAACGAGAGAAAAAGAATATGTATGCATTAACCAATGCTGTAATTTATACAGCAAAAGAAATTTTATACGGATATGCTGTACTCGTTGATAATGATATTGTTGTAGCAGTTATTCCACAAGAACAATTGGATGAAAATATTCACTGTATTGATTTAAAAGGAAATAATTTAACAGCCGGATTTATTGATTTGCAACTTAATGGTTGTGGTGGAGTGATGTTCAACGAGCAAACTAGCGTGGAAACATTGGAAATTATGCAAGCCACAAATTTGAAATCAGGTACTACCAGTTTTCTACCGACTTTTATTACTGCACCGGATGAGGAAATGAAAAGTGCGGTCACAATTATGCGAAATTATTTAGCAAAATATCAAAATCAGGCTTTAGGATTACATTTGGAAGGCCCTTATTTAAGTGTCGAGAAAAAAGGGGTGCATCGCGCGGAATATATCCGCACTATTTCTCCGGAGATGAAAGCATTTTTATGCGAAAATGCTGATGTCATTACCAAATTAACGCTGGCGGCAGAAAATCCGACTGCCGACTTTATCGCCGAATTTGTGCAAAAAGGCATTGTGGTATCTTTGGGGCATTCCAACGCCAGCTACGCGCAAGCCAAAGCGGCGATTGATCAAGGGATACGTTTTGCTACACATTTGCATAATGCTATGTCGCCGATAAGCTCTGGGCGCGAATTGGGTGTGGTTGGCGCAGTGTTGGATAGTGATATTTATAGTGGTATTATCATTGATGGGTTACATGTGGATTTCGCCAATATCAAAATCGATAAAAAAATTAAAGGTGATAAATTATGTATTGTGACTGATGCGACCGCTGCTGCCGGCGCTGACATTGAGTCTTTCTATTTTGTTGGTAAAAAAGTCTATGTGCGCGATGGGAAATGCTATGACGAAAATGGAACCATTGGCGGCTCCTCGGTAACCATGATTAAATCTATCGAAAATGCGGTAAAACATGTCGGTATCCCACTGGATGAAGCCTTACGCATGGCGAATTATTATCCGGCGAAAGCGATTCAGGTGGACGATCATTTAGGTTCAATCGCTGCCGGAAAAATTGCAAATTTAACCATTTTTAATAATGAATTTAAGGTGTTAGGAACCATTGTCAATGGGCAATGGCAATATCGTTGCTGATTTGAACATCACTTTTCCTATTTCCCATGCATTGATGAGAATTAACAGTAAAAGTGCGGTGATTTTTTTATGAATTTTTAGAAATGTGCTGCATTGTGAGACAACGAAAAAGAATAGGACGCCTTTATTTGGCGTCCTAGATGAATATGTGTAGTCTATCTCTACATTTTATCTATGCCGGGTTGTCAATATCCTTAAATTCAACGTCCAGTTCGTAGGTTTTCGCGAGCCACTCGCCGAGGGCTTGGACGCCGTAGCGTTCGGTAGCATGATGACCGGCGGCGAAGAAGTGAATTCCTTGCTCCCGTGCCGAGTGGATAGTTTGTTCGGACACTTCTCCCGTGATAAATGCGTCTAATCCTTTGGCGGCAGCGAGATCAATATAGCTTTGTCCGCCGCCGGTGCAAATACCGATAGTGCGGATAAAGTGCGGTGCATTTTCGCTGCAAATTAACGGGCTTCGCTTTAAAGATTGTTCAATTTTAAGGCGCAGTTGTTCGGCGGTGAGCGGCGGATCGAAGGTAGCGGAAAGCGGAATGCTGAAAGCGTTATTTTCCAATGGCTGCAAATTCTGTGCGCCTAAGCGTTGCGCCAATTGGGCGTTATTTCCTAACTCTGGATGAACATCTAAAGGGAGATGGTAGGCGTATAAATTTATATCGTTGGTTAATAACGTTTTGATTCTTTTGCCTTTCATCCCACGTAAGCAAGGGGATTCGCTTTTCCAAAAATAACCGTGATGTACTAA
Organism: [Pasteurella] aerogenes; assembly: GCA_900637275.1. Lineage (NCBI taxonomy): Bacteria > Pseudomonadati > Pseudomonadota > Gammaproteobacteria > Pasteurellales > Pasteurellaceae > [Pasteurella] aerogenes. Next base: position 1,377,455 of record LR134362.1, on the reverse strand, counting down.
AATCGCATCCGCTTGTTGGCTAACCGCATAATCAATTAAGGCTTGGCTGGCGGTGACGCCGGTAATGATTTTTTTGATTTCTGCTTTTCCTTCGATTTGCAACCCGTTTGGTGCATAATCGGAAATGGCTTGGCTGTTGAGTTTTTGATTAAGAATTTGTTCCAGTTGTAAATTATTCATAGGGATTTCCAAATTGATGATCATGGAACCATAGTAACATATCCCCTTAAAAAAAGAGACAGCTTTTGGCTGTCTCGTCAGTAAAGTGCGGTGAAAATTTACGCGATATTGCCAATGATACTGCGTGTTTCTTCTTTCACTTCTGTTAATTGCACCTGGATAATATCGCCGATTTTATAGCGACGTTCTCCTTTGATATATAACGCAATTTCCTCTGAATTTACTTGCATTTCTTCTTTATTGTCATGTAATGTGGAGGCTGGAATAAACATCGTAGCGCCATTTGCCAATAAAATCACACGTAAACCGCCACGCATGACATCCTGCACTTCCGCATCAAACATCGGTTTTTGTTCAACGCTTGTGGCTAAATAACGACAGTATAACCAGTCGGCAATATCCCGTTCTACCGCACGATTTTGGCGACGAGCTTCTTGTAGTCGTTGCAAAATTGATTCTTGTGGTATTTCAACAGGTTGTTGTGTCAAACTGGCTTTGATCAAGCGGTGATTGACCATATCGGAGTATTTTCGGATTGGTGATGTCCAAGTTGCATAACCGGTTAAACCGAGACCAAAGTGTGGTGCAATTTCTGACTTAAATTCAGCAAAAGTTAAAAACCGGCGCAAACGGAATTCTAAATAATCGCCATCAAAAGGTTCAATATCATGACGCATTTGGCAATAACCTTCGAGCGTGGCAAGTTTGTCTACCGCATAGCGTTCGCTTAATTCTGCCTGATTTTGTTCGTTGGCAAGATGATTTAATAAAAATTGATGGGCATTTTCCAAATATTTTTTATCAAAACCGGAATGGGTATTGAAAATGCCGCATTTGACGGTTTCGGCTAAATAATGTGCGGCACAAATGTTGGCGATAATCATGGATTCTTCCACAATTTGATTGGCGATCCGGCGATATTCCGCTTTAATTTCCAATACTTTTCCATCTTCTGCGAGGATGAAAGAATAATCCGGTTTTTCTTTGAATAATAAAGAATGGGTTTTGCGCCATTGAACACGTGCCAAGGTAAATTGATGCAGCCAGTCAATTTGTTGTTTAATCGCGGCATTTTGCGGTTGCCAGCTGTCGGTTTGTTGTTCCAGATAATCGGAAACTTGGGAATATGCCAGTTTGGCTTTAGATTGAATTTCTGCCAAGACAAAATAAGGTTTATTGCTGATATTGCCTTGCAAATCCGTTTCAATATAACACACCAATGCTGGACGAACTTCGTTTTCTTTTAGTGAGCAAAGTTCATCAGATAATTCACGCGGCAGCATGGGAATATTAAATCCCGGTAAATAATTAGTGAAACAGCGTTGTTTGGCATCTTGCTCGATTTGTGAGTTCACATCAATATAGGCAGTCGGATCGGCAATGGCAACCACTAATTGCCAGCCGGTTTGTTGCCCGTTTTGTTCAATCGGCTGAATATACAAGGCATCGTCCATATCTTGTGTCGTTTCGCTGTCGATCGTGACGAAATTAAGTGCGGTCAAATTTTCGCGCGTTTGTGTCTCGATCATGGTGTATTGATCCGAGCCTTGTACCGGATAACGGGATTGCTCGTGGCGTGCAAGCGTGACCCACCAAGGGGCAAAGTCATCATCTGCTCGACAAATGAACTCGTTAATTTGCGCAAAGAAAAAACGGTCGTCGCGTAACGGATGGGTTTTTAAAGTGGCAACAACCCAGTCACCTTCTTGCAATTGTTCTTTAAGCGCTTTAGGTTGTGTGGCACCGATCGGTTGATTGATCTGCGGATGATCCACTAACACTTGTAATTTCTGGTCTTTATTAAACCGCACTTTGGCGATAAAACGGGTAAGCATTGGTTCCAGCAATTCTTCCGGCTCCGCTTGCTCTTTTTCTCCGACTGTTTCGATGGCGGCACGAATTTTATCGCCATGCATCACTTTTTTCATGGCTTGCGGCGGGATGAAATAACTTTTTTTGTCCGTTTCTAAAAAGCCAAAGGATTTATCCGAACTTTTAACAATACCTTCCACATGAGGTTTACTGTCACGAATTTGCTGTTTTAACTGGGTTAAGAGAGGGTTATTTTGAAACATATAAACTGCCATAAACAAAAAATGGACGCCTTAGTGGCGTCCGTAAAATTTAATCGGAATCTGGTTATTCGTCTGCACCAAGTTCGCTCATGGCGGTGATGCTGAAACCGGCATCCACGTGCAATACTTCGCCGGTTACACCGGAGGCTAAATCGGAACACAAGAATGCGGCAGAATTACCTACATCTTCAATGGTCACAGTGCGACGTAACGGCGCGGTATGTTCAAAGGTGGATAACATTTTCTTGAAGTTTTTGATACCGGAAGCGGCTAAGGTGCGGATTGGACCGGCAGAAATCGCATTGACACGGATACCATCTTTACCTAGATCTGCTGCCATCACGCGTGTTGCGGCTTCTAATGATGCTTTTGCCAAACACATAACGTTGTAGTTTGGAATAGCGCGCTCTGCACCTAAATAGGTTAAGGTCAATAAACCGGAATTTGGGTTTAACATCGGGCGAGCTGCTTGCGCCATGGCAACAAAGCTGTAAGCGCTGATGTCATGAGCGATACGATAACCTTCGCGGGTAGCTGCATTGACATAATCACCATCTAATTGATCACCCGGTGCAAAGGCGATAGCGTGTACGAAACCGTCAAATTTGTCCCAACGTTTGCTTAACTCAGTAAAACATTCGCTGATGCTTTCATCGGTGGCAACATCTAGTGGCAACACAATATCTGAACCAAATTCTTTCGCAAATTCTTCTACGCGTGGTTTTAGTTTGTCGTTGAGATAAGTAAATGCAAGCTCGGCACCTTCACGTTTCATCGCCGCGGCAATTCCGTAGGCAATCGAACGACTGCTGGCTAAGCCTGTGATTAAAATTCGTTTATTTGTTAAAAAACCCATTTTCTTTTCCTATTGTTACGGTTGAGTTAAACGTTGTGCGTAGTATAAGCTAAAATCTGTTTTTTACAAAGCTGACCTTATTTTGCCTTTCTGCGATTGCGTAAAATGCAGATAAAATTGACCGCACTTTTCTTTTTTGGCTCCATCTTTGTTTTGGTTAATTTGCCGGCTGCGCTTCTTCTACCGGCGCTTGTTGCGGTGCATCGTTTAATACATCCCATACGCTTTGGCGTACCGGTTCGGTGATTTTGGTTTTTTCTACTGCCGGTGGGCTAACCTTAGGTGTTGCTTGACAAAATACTTGATTTTTTTCTGCCCATACTGGAATGGTGCGGTTACTGGAACAATCCCAGCTTCCGTAAGGATTAATCCCCACCCACTTGATGTCGTTTGGTTTATGCAGTTTGAGCGTTTTTGCCGACGTGCGGCGTAAATAATCATGGTAAACCTGCAACGCACCGCTGGCGCCGGTTAATTTAGTTTCGCCATTGTCATCACGCCCAACCCAGATAGTAGCGAGGTTTTCACCGTCAATGCCCACAAACCAAGCATCACGCGCATCGTTAGTGGTACCGGTTTTACCCGCCAAACGTAGCGCGGCAAAATCATTTTGCAAGCTGCGGGCAGTTCCGCGCTCGACCACTTGCTGCATCGCATAAAGGGTTTGGAACGCTGCTTCTTCAGGCACGACTTGCTCTGCATCCATGGAACGTTGATAAAGAGTATTTCCCCGTTGATCGCTAATATGGTTAATGGTGGATAACGGAATACGTGCCCCTTGGTTAGCAATGGTTTGATACAAATTCGCGACGTCGTAAGGTGAAATTGAATAAGATCCCAATAACATTGCCGGCACTTTTGGAATGGATACTTTATCCCAACCCATGGCTTTTTGTGTCTCAATAATTTCCGATAAACCAACCTTCATCCCGATATTGACCGTCGGAATATTCAATGAGCGCACCAAAGCATCCATCAACATCACGGAGCCGCCATAACGACGATCGTAGTTGCGCGGTTGCCAAGGCGGGCTACCTTTGACATTAATCGTAATCGGTTGATTTTGGATTGGAGTATTCAATCGAAATTGTTCGGGATGCGAAAGTGCGGTCAAATAAATTGACGGTTTTACCAAAGAACCAATTTGGCGTCGAGCATTAAGCGCGCGGTTAAAACCTGCAAAATGGGTTTGCATTCCGCCCACGATGGCACGTATCGCACCTTGATGATAATCCGCAACGACCATCGCTGCTTCTAGGCTTGGGTTGGTATATTTTAATTGCAATCCGGAAACGGTATTTACCACAGCGTTTTCCGCGGCTTTTTGTTGTTCAATATCCAAGGTGGAGAAAATGCGCGCGCCGGATAAGGCTTCAGCACGATTTTCACCGAATTGGGCGCGTAGTTCGGCTTGTAAGGTTTGGATAAACGCGGGATATTTACGATTAATTTGCCCACGTTTTTGTACACCGAGTGGGCGCTTACTTAACATCTCGTACAATTCGTTATCAATCACACGATTTTCCAACAATAAGCGTAAAACCACGTTGCGACGTTCTAGCGCATTTTCCGGATTACGCCACGGATTATATAAGGATGGGCCTTTTACCATGCCGACGAGCAGGGCAATCTGTTCTAAGTTAATTTCGCGAATGGAGCGCCCAAAATAGAAATGGCTTGCTAATTCAAAACCGTGAATTTGTGTATCACCGTTTTGCCCTAAATAAATTTCATTTAAATAGGTTTCTAAAATACGGTTTTTGTCATAACGCCAGTCGAGCAATAATGCCATTAACGCTTCGTTAACCTTACGAGTTAATGTACGTTCGTTGCTTAAAAAGAGGTTTTTAACTAATTGTTGCGTTAAGGTACTGCCACCTTGTACGCTATGACCGGCTTGGAAATTTGCCCATAGCGCACGAGCGATGCCGAGAAAACTAATTCCATCATGTTCATAAAAGCGGCGATCTTCGGTCAATAAGAGGGCATCAATCAATAAACGTGGATAATTTTGTAGAGAAATTGCCAAGCGTTCTTCATTTTCCGATTGTAACATTCCGATCAATTTTGGCGCTAGCTGGAACTCGTCAATGGCTTTTACGTTGATCAAATCTTCAATGACGGATAGTTTGTCATGTTCAAAGCGCAAACGGAAAACACGCTGTGCTTCTGGTTGTTCCGGAAACGGAAATTCGCCGCGTAGCAAAACAATGGTATTGTCTTCAATTTTAAAATCGCCGGGAGCGGCAATCATGGTGGTTTGACGATAATCATTGGCGAGTAAACGCTGTTTAGTTTGTTCCAAGGTGAGATTATCGGCAAGACGGAGTTTGTCGATGCGGGCGTAAATTTCCGCCGGCAATTGCCAAATTTGACCATCCATTTTGGAACGGATTTGACCGTCTAGATAAATTCCATAAAAAGCGACAAAACACGCCAAGGTAAAACCGACTTTTGCCATAAATATGCCAAAGCGCTTTTTTTTGCTTGGCGTCGGCGGCGTGGTTTCTGGCGTTTGAGATTGATTTTCTGCGTTTTCAGCCATGGGTTACCTTAGAAATTTTATTGTTGAAATGCTAAATAGGATTGTAAAAATTGTTCGAAATCTTCTAACCCGCAAAATGCAATGCTTTCTTCGTCATAATAATGAAAATCCTCCTCAAGGAGCGCGCTATCGTCAATTTGTAGATTATTGGCGCTGACCATCACTTCGTCCGCATTGATAAACAGGCTGTATTCTTTGCCGATAAGTTTGATTTCTTGGTTGAAATGCGGTTGTTTGGCGCGCTGTAAGGAGCGAAGTGCGGTCGAAATTAATTGAGAATTTGACCGCACTTCACTGTTTAGCCAATTGGCTAAGGCTTCGTGTCCCATGGAGCATTTTGCGCTGAGACTGCCTTGACGATAGGTAAATTGAAAATCCATCAGATTAAATGCTAAAGGAGGATCCACAACCGCAAGTGGTTGATGCATTTGGGTTATTGACAATAAAACGGGAGCCCTCCAATCCTTCGGTATAATCAATTGTTCCGCCGATAAGATATTGTAAGCTCATTGGATCGATAACTAATTGTACGCCGCCATTTTCTACCGTAAGATCGCCTTCGTTGACTTTTTCATCAAAAGTAAAACCGTATTGGAAACCGCTACACCCGCCACCGGTAATATAAACGCGTAATTTTAACTCTTGATTATCTTCTTCACTGATTAACGATTTCACTTTATTCGCCGCAGCGTCAGTGAAAGTTAAGGGAACAGCTATATCTGACATACTTTATCTCTCATTTTTATCCAAATTGGTGGTATTATCTAATAACCAACTCATTCCATCAAGAATTATCAAAAGATTTTTCGTGCAAATAATGCTATGATGGAAAGATATTTTTTATTTTAAGAGGTGTGATTGATGGCAATTCCATTGAGAACGGATGCGGAAATCGTCAAATTACGTGAGGCGTGCAAATTGGCATCCGATGTGTTAGTGATGATTGAACCTTATGTGAAAGCCGGCGTGACGACCGGTGAATTGGATCGTATTTGTCATGATTATATGGTGAACACGCAAGGCGTTGTTTCTGCTTGTTTAGGTTATCATGGTTTTCCGAAAGCCACTTGTATTTCTATTAATGAAGTAGTGTGTCATGGTATTCCAAGCGATGAGAAAGTGCTGAAAAACGGGGATATTGTCAATATCGACGTGACGATTATTAAAGACGGTTATTTCGGCGATAATTCCAAAATGTATGTGGTTGGAGAAACCAATGTGCGCAGCCAAAAATTGGTTGAAGCGGCGCAAGAGGCGTTATATGTAGGATTGCGCGCGGTAAAACCGGGTGTGCGTTTAAATGAAATCGGGCGTGCAGTGCAACGTTATACGGAAAGCCAAGGATTTAGCGTGGTGAGAGAATACTGTGGTCATGGAATCGGGACAGAGTTTCATAATGAGCCACAAGTGTTGCATTATTATGCCGATGATGGTGGTGTGATTTTACAAGAGGGTATGGTGTTTACCATTGAGCCGATGATCAATGCCGGTAAAAAAGAAGTGCGTTTGATGGGCGATGGTTGGACAGTGAAAACCAAAGATCGCAGTCATTCTGCGCAATATGAGCATCAAATCGTGATAACCAAAGACGGATGCGAGGTGATGACCATCCGTGAAGAAGAAGAAAAGGCGGGCAGAATTTCCCGCTTTATGGTGAATAATTAATGGATGATTAAGGACGTTTTATGACGTCCTTATTTTTTAGCTTTATTTCTAGGAGAGACGAATGCTGTTCCCCTATCAGCCTAGTGAAACATTGACGTCACTTGGAGTTAAACAACAAAAAGAGGCATTAAAACAATATGAATTTGCCAATTTTGCACAATATGCAGTGACCCAATTGATTGAAAATCGGACGCAATTTTGTGACGATTTATTAATCAATTTATGGCAAAGCAGCGGTTTGGATCAATATCCCGAATTAAGTTTAATTGCAGTGGGTGGGTATGGACGAGCGGAGATGTTTCCTTTATCCGATTTGGATTTTTTGATTTTAACGCCGAGTCGCGTTGATGCTGAAGTTGAGCAAAAAATCCGCCAATTTGTGCAATTTTTATGGGATTGCAATTTTGATGTAGGACAGGCTGTCAGAACGCTGGAAGAATGTTTGCATGAGGGACGTGCGGATATTAGTGTGGCGACTAATTTGTTGGAAAGTCGCTTTCTGTGTGGCAATCATGCTTTATTTGAGCAGCTCAACGAATTAATTCAACAACCGGATTTTTGGCCGATAGAGGCATTTTTTAATGCTAAAGTACAGGAAAAAATCGAGCGTTATCAACGTTATAATAATACCAGTTATAACCTTGAGCCGGATTTAAAATATAGCCCGGGCGGTTTGCGAGATTTGCATTTGTTGTATTGGTTGGCGCTGCGCCATACGGGAGCAAAAAATTTAGAAGATATTTTGCATTCCGGTTTTATTTATCCGGAAGAATACTGGGTCTTACAAGAAAGTCAGCAGTTTTTGTTTAAAGTGCGGTTCGCTTTGCACTTAATTTTGCGTCGCTATGACAACCGTTTATTATTCGATCGCCAAGTGAAAATCAGTGAATTATTAGGTTATCAAGGCAGCGGTAATCAAGCGGTGGAAAAAATGATGAAAGCCTTTTTCCAAGCGCTACAATCCATTGCGGTGGTTAGCGATATTTTAGTAAAACATTATCGCGAGCATTTCCTTGATCATGCTGCTGAACGCGATATTTTGCCTTTAGATGAAAATTTTCGTCTAATCGATAACGCGATTTGTTTGCGGCGTGAAGATAGTTTTTTAACCCAGCCTGACAGCATTTTAGATCTCTTTTATTATTTAACCCTTTATACCAACGCCGAGATACATTCAGCAACCTTGCGTAAACTTTGTGTGGCAGTGGAAACCTTCGAGGGATTTTTGAGTGAATTACCGTTGGCGCGCGAGAAATTTTTGCGCTTGCTCGCTCAACCGAAAGCCATTCAACGCGCTTTTTTGCCAATGCACCAATATGGGGTGTTGAGCATATATTTGCCTCAATGGCAGGGGATTAAAGGGTTAATGCAGTTTGATTTATTTCATATTTATACCGTAGATGAGCATACCTTGCGGGTGATGTTGAAACTTGAACAATTACTCAACCCGAAAGCCGCAGAAAATTACCCGATTTGTCATCGTATATTCTCTCAATTTATTGACCGCACTTTGTTGTATGTGGTGGCGCTGTTTCATGATATTGCCAAAGGGCGGGGCGGTGATCATTCGCAATTGGGCGCGCAAGATATTACTGAATTTGCTCAATTACATGGGTTTGATCGGCGCGAAACGGATACCATGAAATGGCTGGTGGCAAATCATCTGTTGATGTCGATTACCGCGCAACGACGGGATATTCATGATCCGGAGGTGGTGATGTCTTTTGCCGAACAAGTACAAAATCAGGTGCGTCTGGATTATTTGGCTTGTTTGACTATGGCGGATATTAATGCAACGAACGAAACGCTGTGGAACAGTTGGAAAGCGTCGTTATTGAGTACGCTTTATCAATATACTCATCAACAATTTCAACAAGGCATGGATAACTTATTGGATAATCAAGAAAAAATTCGTTCTCATCGGCAGCAGGCATTGGCATTGTTAAGTTCAAATGATCCTCCGTTGGAAGATGATGTAATCATGGGATTGTGGAAAAATGCGCCGGAAGATTATTTTTTGCGTAATACTCCTGCGCAAATTGCTTGGCATACCCAGTTGTTGGCAGACTTGCAGTCTGATTGTTTAGTGAAAATCAGTAACCGTTTTTCGCAAGGTGGCACAGAGATTTTTGTGTATTGCCAAGATCAACCGAATTTATTTAATAAAGTGGTGAATACCATTGGTGCAAAACGATTTAGTATTCATGATGCGCAAATTATGACCGGATTAAATGGATTTGTGCTGGATAGTTTTATTGTGACGGAGCTGAATGGCGAATTAGTACGCTTTGATCGCCGGAGAGAATTGGAAACCGCATTAATGAAAGCGCTACAAACGGAATATGAGCCAAAACCAATCAGCCAAATTAATCGTCAATTGCAACATTTTCATGTAAAAACTGAAATTCGTTTTTTAAATACAGAAAAAACGGATCAAACGGAGATGGAGCTTTTTGCCTTAGACCAAGCGGGGTTATTGGCGAAAATTAGTCAAGTTTTCTCCGAGTTGGGGTTGAATTTACTCAATGCCAAAATTTCTACAATTGGCGAGAAAGCAGAAGACTTTTTTATTTTGACTAATCAAGTAGGGCAAGCGCTAAGTGTAGAACAGCGCGAACAGCTGCAAGCGCATTTGTATCAGGCGTTAAGGGAATAAAGTGCGGTCATTTTTTGCAACGTTTTTATAATAAACAAGGCACAACTTTTGTGCCTTGCCTATTTTGTTCTCAATCTGCGATATTAATTTGAATACTGCAATCCGTTAAGGTTTGGTTCCGCCGATACCGGTATAACCGCGGCGCTGGAACAATGCCTCTTTGGATAATTTGATCATATTTTCAATGGTGGTGCCTTGTACCAAAATAGAGAAAACCACCACGGAATAGGTCATAATGATCATTAAATCACGCACGTTCATGCCAATATCTTCGATAAACACACTGGTAACCGGTACGGAAAGTGCCATTGCGATAGCCAAACCGCCACGTAATCCGCCCCAAGTTAGAATTGGCAAGGTGTACGGATTATATACGGTTTTACGACCAAACCATAAAAACGGAATCCATACGCTAATATAACGACAAATCAAACAAATCGGAATCGCGGCGATCATCAGGATAATACCTTGGGTACTGAAGTGAACCAATAGCAATGCAAAACCGATTAATAAGAATAACAAGGAGTTAAGGAAGTGATCGATCATTTCCCAGAAATGGTCAAGATAGCGTTTACTTTGTTCGGAAAAGCCGCTTTGTCTAGTCCAGTTTCCGACCATGATCCCTGCAACCACCATCGCCAAGGCGCCGGAGACGTGTAACATATTGGCGAGCATAAAACCGGCAGTTGGTACAGTTAAGGTTAATAAAATTTCCAAGCTCCCATCGTCAGTAGCAGAAATCAGGTAATGTGCAATTAATCCTAAAATGGCACCGAAAACGATCCCGCCGATGGCTTCAGTTAAGAAAATTTCTGCTGCATCACCGAAAGTTGGTTCGCCGCCACTAAAGGCAACGGCGAAAACAGTGGTGAAAATGACTAAGCCGACCCCGTCGTTAAACAAAGATTCGCCTTCTACTTTGATCGACAGTTTTTTCGGCGCTTTTAAGTTTTTGATAATGGCTAATACCGCAATCGGGTCAGTTGGCGAAATTAATGCGCCGAACAAAATGCAGTAAACTAAATCGATGTGGAAACCGAGAAGTTTGGAAAAACCATAGATGAAAAAGCCAATAAGGAAGGTTGATGCAAAGGTGGAGAAAATAGAGAGAACGCTAATTTCGTATTTTTGGCTTTTCAACACCGGCAATTTAATTCCCAATGCGCCGCCGAATAATAGGAAACCTAAGATCCCGTTAAGCAGAAATTCTTTAAAATCAATCTGCTCCATCACAGAACGGGCGATAGTGTCCAATTTGAACCAACCCATCGATCCAAACAACATTAAGATGATGGAAAAGACCATTGATGTGGCGGTAACCGCAATGGTATATTGAATTCGATCACTGACTTTGTGTGTGACAAAACAGATAAGGATCGAGATCGCAGAAAGAAAACATATATACGTATAAATGTTCATAGTTAGGCCTTAAAATATTGAGAAATCAAATCGGTAAATTATCTTGTTCAGATCCTATAATATGCCTTTTGTTTTGTTAGGAAAAATTTAAAAAAATGTAACAAGAAATTAATGGGCTAAGTATAAGAAAAGAGCGGTTATTAATAAAGAAAAATTAGTAAAAAGAGTCTTTCCATGTGTAAAAAAAAGAATTTTTGGGTGGTTATCCTTTTAGTATTAGGGGGAATTAGTGTGTATTTGATGTATGCACTTGAAATTTATCCTTCGCCGAAAAGTCAGCTTTATGCGTCGCAATCTATTGAATTTAGAGAAAAAAAAGTAAATGAACATGTGCAATGTTTTAGCGCGTTGCAGTCGGTTTCCCCCATTCAACAACGCCAGTTTAAATTTTTAGTTTGGAATATGCATAAAGGTGCGGATTCCGGTTGGCAAGCCGCATTGGCGAGTTTTTCGGCACAACGCGATTTTTTGTTGTTACAAGAGGTAACCAATATGCCCGCGTTGTACGCGTTAAATTCAACCCAATTTCCGACCGCACTTTACACCAGCGCCTTTGAATATTTGCGCCAACAATCGGGGGTAGCGTTATTTTCACGCTTTATGCCGCAACAATACTGCGCAGGAGCGGCGGTAGAGCCTTGGATTCAAATTCCGAAAGTCGCCAATGCCATGCGTTTTCCGTTGGCTAATCAGCAAAGTTTGCTGTTGGTTAATGTGCATTTAGTCAATTTTGAACTGAACCCGACCCATTACGCTCAACAATTGCAAGCCATGATGAATTTAATTGCTAGGCATCGTGGACCGATTATCTTAGCTGGTGATTTTAATGCGTGGAACGGATGGCGCAGTCAGGTAATTGCGAAATTGGTACAGCAATATCAACTGCAAGAAGTACATTTCGAACCGGATGAGCGCTTGCGCTTTTTCGGACATCCGTTGGATTTTGTGTTTGTTCGTGGGTTAAAGGTATTGCAAGCCACCACGCTGAAAACCGAGAGTTCGGATCATAATCCGCTTCTGCTTGAGGTGGGGCTTGATGTTAAGTGAAATAAGGGAATTAGAGTGCCGCAGTGATCACAATTTCCACTTTCCAACCCGGATTTGCTAATTTCGCCTCAACGGTGGCGCGTGCGGGAGGATTGTTGCGATCAACCCATTCATCCCAGGCTTTATTCATTTCCGCGAAGTCATTCATATCGGCTAAGAAAATTTGCGCTCGCAAAATATTGCTTTTATGAGAACCGGCTTCTGCCAATAGGCTGTCAATGGCATTAAGCACTTCTTGGGTTTGTGCATATGCCCCTTGTCCGGCGGAATTGACTGCCACTTGACCGGCTAAATAGACGGTATTGTTATAAATGGCGGCTTCGCACATCCGCGCGTTGGCTTGTAAACGTTGAATTTTTGACATATTTTGTTCCTATATAGTAAATGAAATAACACGGAAAGATTATACCGATTGGCATATAAAACGAGTAAAATTTTATTTTTTCTAACCGCACTTTTAATCATATGAAATTATTAATCTCAAATCAACATGGCGCCATTATCATGGCATTAATGCCGTTTTTATATGGAATGCTGCTTGCCAATCCGATTTGGCAGCATGGTTTTTTGCTGGCAGCTTGGTTTGCGTTATATTTAATGACCTATCCGTTTTTGAATTTATTTAAAGGACGTAATTTGGCGTTATATCGTCGCTGGAGCTGGATTTATGGCGTTGCCAGCGCGATTTTTGCGATACCGGCATTATGGCATAATTGGGAAATACTGTATTTCTTGATGGCGATGTTGCCTTTTGTTGGTGTGAATATTTATTATGTTAAACGAAAAGACGAACGCGCGTTGACAAATGATTTCGCCGGAATTGTGATTTTTGCCTTGGCGGGAATGGGATCTTATTATTTTTCCGACCGCACTTTTGACGACAAAATTTGGTGGGTAGCCTTGTATCCGACCCTTTATTTTATTGGTACAACCTTTTATATTAAATCTATGATGCGCGAGCGAAAAAATCCACGTTATTTGCAGATTTCCTTAGCATATCATGTAATATGTGTGCTAATTCTGTTATTTTCGCAGCAATATTGGTTAAGTGCCGCTTTTGTTATTCCTTTGGCGCGTGCCTTTTTTTTACCAAAAAAGAAACTTTCTGTAAAAAACATCGGTCTAACGGAAATAGGGGTATCTATTTTCTTTTTTCTGATGTTATTACTAGCCACATTATAGGACGTTATGAACATTAAATATTGGTTATTCTTCCCTCTGATTTTATCAAGTATTCCAGCTATGGCTGAGATGCCGAACCCGCCTGTGGGCAAAGCCGCGACGCCGACAATGAAAACCACGGAATTTTCTCTAGCGCATAATCAAGCCACTGCACAGTTAAGTGATAAAGAGGTCATGGCACTTGCCGAACAAGCAGTGAAACAACAACGTTGGCAAGATGCGTTTGACTTGATTTTACCGTTGGCGCAAAAAGGCGATTTGTTGGCGCAAACCAATATTGGGCTGTTTTATTTGCAAGGCAGAGGTGTGGCGCAAGATTTGGATAAAGCCTATTGGTGGTTAAGCGAGGCAGCAGAAAGGGGCAGTGTTAAGGCGTTGAATAATCTTGGATTAATGTATTTGGAAGGCAATGGGGTGAGAAAAAGCGTGCCGCACGCGATTAAATTATTTACCCTTTCGGCAAAATCGGATAATCCGCGCTCTGCTTATATCCTTGGTTTAGTCTATTATAAAGAATTAGCCGATTTTAAAAATGCGCTCACTTGGTTCCAACGCGCAGCAACCTTAGGCGATAGCGAAGCAGGTTTTAATTTGGGCTATATGTATGAATCGGGCAAAGGTACGCCAGTAGATATTAAAAAAGCCATCCATTGGTATCAAAACAGCTTGGATAATCAATCTCATTTTAATGCGGAGTTTCAAGCGAAAGTAAAAGCAAAAATCGCTGAATTAAAAGCATTAGCCAAGGATCATTAAGCCCTTTAACGCCATTTATCTGATCATGAAATATAAAAATCCACAATCTGTTTTAGTTGTGATTTATTGCTCGGCAACGAGGAATGTTCTGATGTTACAGCGTCAGGACGATTTATCCTTTTGGCAATCCGTGACGGGCAGTATTGAAAACGGAGAAACACCAACCCATGCCGCTATCCGAGAAGTGAAAGAGGAAACCGGTTTTGATATTTTCGCCGAAAATCTACCGCTCTTTGATTGTAATCAACGGATATCGTTTGAAATTTTCCCGCAATTTCGGTATAAATACGCACCGGATATCACACATTGTACGGAACATTGGTTTTTGTTGGGGTTAGAGAATGAAAGCGTACCAACATTGACAGAACATCAAGCCTATCAATGGGTAACCGTTCAGCAAGCGGCAATGTTAACAAAATCATGGAATAATCGAGTCGCAATTGAAACCTATTTATCAGACTAAACGGTCTTAATCCAATTAAGTTAAAAAAGATTAAGTTAAAAGAAGGAAAAAAACATGGCGGGACATAGTAAGTGGGCCAATATTAAGCACCGCAAAGCAGCACAAGATGCGCAACGCGGTAAAATTTTTACTAAATTAATTCGTGAATTAGTGACCGCTGCAAAATTAGGCGGCGGTGATGTCGGTTCTAACCCGCGTTTGCGTGCGGCGGTAGATAAAGCCTTAGCCAGCAATATGACGCGTGATACGATCAATCGTGCGATTGATCGCGGTGTAGGTGGCGGTGATGACACCAATATGGAAACAAAAATTTACGAAGGTTATGGTCCGGGTGGAACTGCTGTGATGGTTGAGTGTCTAAGTGATAACGCTAACCGTACCATTTCACAAGTGCGTCCAAGTTTTACCAAATGTGGAGGAAACTTAGGTACTGAAGGTTCGGTCGGATATTTATTTAGTAAAAAAGGATTAATTTTAATCGCAGAGGCGGATGAAGATGCATTAACTGAAGCCGCGATTGAAGCCGGTGCAGACGATATTCAGCCGCAAGAAGATGGTTCTTTTGAAATCTATACCGCTTGGGAAGATTTAGGTGCAGTACGCGATGGTATTGAAGCGGCAGGATTTAAAATTGAAAATGCGGAAGTCACCATGATCCCATCAACTACTGTAGAGCTTGATGCGGAAAATGCACCGAAATTGCTTAGATTAATAGATATGCTAGAAGATTGTGATGACGTACAAAACGTTTATCATAACGGAGAAATCAGCGATGAGGTCGCTGCATTATTGTAAAACATGCTTTGAGAGGAGCCTTAAATGAAATTAGTGAAATGTTTATCCGCTGTAGCAGTATTATCTGCGTTAGCAGCCTGTTCAACTGCATCTGATGTAGTTTCATCCACAAGCGATGCGGTAAAAAATGTAGGTGAAGCTGTAGTTGATGGTGCAAAAACCGTTGGTAATACTGTCACTGAAGGGGCAAAATCAGCAAAAGAAATGATTACTGGAACGAAAACTGTGTTGTATTCTTGTGACGTAAGTGGTAAACGTAACCAACCAGTTTCAGCCACTTATTCATTCAAAGATAACCAACCGGAAACAGCAACCGTGACCATTGGTAAAAAAGTAGTGGGTAAAGATTTAGCGCTAAACAGAACTTATACAGACGGTGTACAATTTGTTGCCGGCGATAAAATTTGGTCATTAGATACAGGTTTCTCTGTAGAAACCGTGAACACCACTGTCCCTGTGATGTTTACCTCAAATAATGAAATTTTAGCCAGAAATTGTACTGTTGCAAAATAAGGACAGCAATTAAGGTGTTTGGTAAGTGGGTTTGTGGTTACGCAAATCCACTTATTTTTTGGAGCAAAAATGAGTATTATTTTGGGCATTGACCCGGGATCAAGAGTGACGGGGTATGGCGTCATTCGGCATAACGGACAACAGTTGGAATATCTAGGTAGCGGCGCCATTCGTACGCAAGTGGAGGATTTACCTACGCGCTTGAAACGTATTTATGCGGGAGTGACGGAAATTATTACGCAATTTCAACCGGATATGTTTGCCATTGAAGAGGTTTTTTTAGCTAAAAATGCGAATTCGGCATTAAAACTCGGGCAGGCGCGAGGTACCGCGATTGTGGCGGCAGTTAATCATGATTTGCCAGTATTTGAGTATGCCGCACGCTTGGTGAAACAAACGGTGGTTGGAATCGGTTCGGCAGATAAAGTGCAGGTGCAAGACATGGTAACGCGTATTTTAAAACTGTCCGATACGCCACAAGCGGATGCGGCAGATGCTTTGGCAATTGCTATTACTCATGCCCATTCCATGCAGCACGCGTTGCAAGTGAGATACTCAGCACAACGTTATGAAACGGTTGAAAAAAACACCGCACTTTTGCGCGCGCGGTATAGTCGCGGGCGATTTCGTTTAAAAATTTAACTGGATATTTGTCCAGTTTTATTTTATGCTATGGCGAGATTTATTTAAAAGTAAGTAGAGGGCATGATGATTGGGCGTTTAACCGGAATAATTATTGAAAAACAACCGCCAGAAATGTTGTTGGATGTGCAAGGTGTTGGTTATGAATTGTTATTACCGATGACCAGTTTTTATGATTTACCGGAATTAAATCAGCAGGTAACTTTATTTACTCATCTTGTGGTGCGTGAAGATGCACATCTTCTTTTTGGATTTGCACAAAAAAATGACCGCACTTTATTTCGCGAATTAATCAAAACCAACGGGGTTGGTCCCAAATTGGCATTGGCGATTTTATCGGCAATGTCGGTGAATGAATTTGCCTATGCGATTGAGCGAGAAGAATTGTCTAAATTGGTGAAAATTCCCGGTGTTGGCAAGAAAACAGCGGAGCGCCTGTTGGTGGAATTAAAAGGCAAGTTTAAAGGCGTGGCGCAAGGCGATTTCTTTGTGGAAAGTCGCCACTTACCAAGCCTTGAACGCCCATCAGTCAGCGCTGATGTGTCATTAGACGATGCGATAGCTGCTTTGATTGCCTTGGGGTATAAACCGGCGGATGCGGAAAAAATGGTGAAAAAAGTAGCAAAACCGGAATTATCCAGTGAACAACTAATTCGTGAAGCGCTAAAAGCGGCGTTATAATCCTCGTAAGTACAGAAGAAATATAGAGAAAAAAGATGATTGAAGCGGATCGTATTATTAGCGCAACAGAAAAATTGGATGATGAATATTTAGATCGTGCTATTCGTCCAAAATTATTAGCGGATTATGTGGGACAACCGCAGGTTTGTGAACAAATGGAGATCTTTATCCAAGCAGCGAAATTGCGTCAAGATGCCCTCGATCACTTGCTCATTTTCGGTCCTCCGGGATTGGGAAAAACTACACTTGCGAATATTGTTGCGAATGAAATGGGGGTGAATATTCGGACGACATCCGGTCCAGTATTGGAAAAAGCCGGTGATTTGGCGGCAATGTTGACTAATTTGGAACCGCATGATGTTTTGTTTATTGATGAAATTCATCGTTTATCTCCGGCAATCGAGGAGGTGTTATATCCGGCAATGGAAGATTATCAACTGGATATTATGATCGGCGAAGGACCGGCTGCGCGTTCAATTAAATTAGATTTACCACCTTTTACCTTAGTCGGCGCGACGACTCGAGCCGGCTCGCTGACATCTCCGTTACGTGATCGTTTTGGTATTGTGCAACGACTTGAGTTTTATTCGGTAGAAGATTTAACCGCTATTGTGACGAGAAGTGCGGGTTGTTTAAACTTAGAAATTGAACCTGATGCGGCACAAGAAATTGCCTGTCGTTCACGTGGTACGCCACGCATTGCCAATCGGTTGTTGCGTCGAGTACGCGATTATGCGGATGTCAAAAATCAAGGGGTTATTTCGGTAAAAATCGCTCAAGCTGCATTGTCTATGCTAGATGTAGATCATGCAGGCTTTGATTTTATGGATCGTAAATTGCTGCAAGCAATTATCGAGCGTTTTGACGGTGGCCCGGTGGGATTGGATAACCTCGCTGCCGCTATCGGCGAAGAACGAGATACCATTGAAGATGTGTTGGAACCTTTTTTAATTCAGCAAGGTTTTTTGCAACGCACCCCGCGCGGACGAATCGCCACCTCGCGTACTTATCGACATTTTGGCTTGCAGAAACTGGCGGAGTAGTCGGATCCAAGCACAAAAAAACAGGACAAAAAAAGACCGCACTTTATTGTAATATGATCGTTTAAGTGGGCAGTTGTACAGATTGAAAATGCGATTTGTACAGCTGCCAATAGATTATTTAGATTGACATATTTCGTTCTTAACTACTTTTCTCGGCGTTCACTTACCTTGTTTTATTCTGAAAAAAATTAACAAACGCAACGGACAGAATGATCAATGCGCCACCGAGTAGCATAGTTAATGTTGGTGTTTCATTTAACCATGCCCATGCCATGATAATGGCGTAAACCGGCTCTAAGGAAATAATCATGGCGGCGGTGCGGGCGTTGATCGTATCTAGGCTGGAGACAAAGAGGGTGTAGGCTAGGCTGGTGCAAAGTAAGCCTATACAGGCGATCCAAAACCAGTCGATAGTGGATACTGCGGGTAATTTTTGATAAGAAAATGGTAACAGAATAATGACGCCAACAAGATATTGCCACCAGCTTGCTTGTGAGCCGGACAGGTGTTGAGCATTTTTACGATTAAGAATGGCGAGGACTGCATAGATGGCACCGGATAAAATGCCCCATAACAAACCTTGTGTTGCTTGATTGGTAAATTGAAATTCGGGGGTAATCAAAATTAAGCCAATGGAAATGCAAACCAAGAGAATAAACTCGCGAAATTTTAACCGCTCTTTAAAGGCTAACATTTCAAATAAACCGACAAACGCCGGAAAGCTGGCAAATCCTAATGTTCCAACAGCGACCCCACCAACTTTGACGCCAATGTAAAAGGTGATCCAGTGTAGGGATAATAATGTGCCTAATACAAACTGGAATAAGATGGCGTTGGGTGATAATTTGGTTAAGGGAATTTGTTTGAGCAGAAAATAAGCGGACAAAACTAAAAAAGCGATGATTACTCGTCCGAGGACGAGAACGTCAGCATCGCTTTTGATCAATACGCCAAGTACGCCGGTGGCACCAAATAATACGGCGGTAAAATGGACTTTGAGTAACGCAAGATGATATGCGCTAGAGGTTGTTTTATTTGCCATAATAGATGAGACCCTCGTTAGAGGGTCTATAATTATTGTTATTTTAAGGCAGCAAAGGCAATATCGGCTGCCGCAAGGGTGCGCTCAATATCTTGTTCGGAATGTGCCAATGACATAAAACCAGCTTCAAATGCTGATGGGGCGAGGTAAACGCCTTGCTGCAACATTTTATGGAAGAATTGGTTGAACCGAGCAACATCCGATTGCATCACCTTTTGATAAGAGCTGACTTCGCTTAATTGCGTGAAGAAAAAGCCAAACATTCCACCGACATAATTGATGACAAATGGAATTTTGTGTTTTTGTGCCAGTGCTTTTAAGCCTTGCGCTAAGGTTTCGGTAAGTTGTGCAAGACGTTGCTCATTGCCGGCTTTTTTGAGTTCGTTTAAGCAGGCAAGACCTGCAGCCATAGCAATGGGGTTGCCGGATAATGTACCAGCTTGGTAAACTGGGCCTGTTGGTGCGATATATTGCATAATTTCTTTTTTCCCGCCAAAAGCACCAACCGGCATACCGCCACCGATAATTTTACCTAAGGTAGTCAGATCGGGGGTGACGCCATAATATTGTTGCGCACCGCCAAGTGCAACGCGGAAACCGGTCATGACTTCATCAATGATGAATACGGTTCCGTATTGATCGCAGAGTTCACGTAACGCTTGTAAAAAGCCCGCTTTTGGTGGTACGCAGTTCATGTTGCCAGCAACGGGTTCGATAATTAGGCACGCTATATCATTTGGGTATTGTGCAAATGCTTGTTTGACAGAATCAATATTGTTGTATTCGCAAGTTAAGGTATGTTTAGCGAAATCCTCAGGTACCCCCGGCGAGCTTGGTTGACCCAATGTTAAGGCACCGGAGCCGGCTTTAACTAATAAACTGTCAGAATGACCGTGGTAACAACCTTCAAATTTAATAATTTTGTCGCGTTTAGTATAACCGCGCGCTAAGCGAATGGCGGACATTGTTGCTTCGGTTCCTGAACTGACCATGCGTACCATTTCAATCGAAGGAACTAATTGACAGACTAATTCGGCTAATTCAATTTCAAGGGGCGTTGGTGCGCCAAAACTTAATCCATTTTCTGCTGTTTTTATGACCGCACTTAAGATAGCGGGATGGTTGTGACCCAATACCATCGGTCCCCAAGATCCGACATAATCAATATATTGTTTACCATCGGTATCAAAAACATAGGCGCCTTTGGCTTTTTCAATAAAAACAGGTGTTCCGCCTACGCCTTTAAAGGCACGAACAGGAGAATTTACGCCACCGGGAATTACTTGTTGGGCGCGAGAAAATAAAGTAGCTGAATGCGTCATGGTTTATCCTTTCTTTTAGTCCGCAAAAATCAATGCGAGATATTGTACTGTAAAACCGCATAAATTTATAAAAATATTTATGTACTGTTTTTGCTTTATGATATGCTTGGCAAAAAATTTTCAGGAAGTTTTTTATTCTATGCTGCTTAGCTTATTTGTTACTTTTATTGGGGCATTATTGACACTTTTTATTATGCGTCCGGTGGCGCAAAAAATAGGGTTGGTCGATAAACCGAACTACCGTAAACGCCATCAAGGCGCTATTCCGCTGATTGGAGGTGTTTCCTTATTTATGGGAAATTTATGCTTCTATTTATTAGAATGGGATCAAATGCGATTGCCGGGATTATATATTTTTAGTATTTTTGTCTTGCTCACCATTGGCATTTTGGATGACCGTTATGATATTAGCCCGTTTTTGCGAGCGGGAATTCAGGCTATTCTTGCGATTTTGATGATTGATATGGGGAATATTTACCTCGATCACCTCGGGCAAATTATTGGACCATTCCAATTGACATTGGGAACAATTGGATTGATTATTACTGTGTTCGCTACCATTGCGGTCATTAATGCGTTTAATATGATTGATGGAATTGATGGCTTGTTGGGCGGGCTTTCCAGCGTGGCGTTTGTTTCCATCGGTATTTTGTTAATTCTTGATAATCAAATGGATTTAGCTTATTGGAGTTTTGCTTTAATTGTAGCAATTTTGCCTTATTTTATGCTGAATTTGGGGATTCCGTTGGGACCTAAATTTAAAGTGTTTATGGGCGATGCGGGGAGTACGTTAATCGGTTTTACGATTATTTGGATCCTATTATTAAGTACGCAAGGAAAAGGACACCCGATGAACCCGATTACAGCGCTTTGGATTATTGCAATTCCTGTGGTGGATATGATTGCAATTATTTATCGTCGTTTGCGTAAAGGGAAAAGCCCGTTTAGACCGGATCGCTTGCATGTGCATCATCTGATGATGAGAGCAGGATTGACATCGCGACAAGCTTTCCTATTGATTACATTTTTAGCCGCACTTTGCGCCGGTTTTGGTATTTTAGGTGAGATTTTCTATATTAATGAATGGGTAATGTTTATTGCGTTTATTCTACTTTTCTTTATCTATTCATTTTCTATTGCTCGCGCTTGGCGTATTACGCGTTGGGTTCGTCGCATGAAACGTCGAGCTAGACGTGCAAAACAAGTTTAAGGAGATATGATGCAAAATAATACTGGCGCTAAACAGATTTTGATCTTATTACTTTCTCTCATCATTTTTGCGATTGGCGGGTATGCCGCTAGCTATTTGGTGAAACCGCAATGGAAAGTTGAGGTGCAATTGGCGCCGCCAACGACGAATGAATTAGGTAACTATTATTCGTTGTTTTCAATGTATCAATTAGTGACGCAAGACAACAATGAGGCGCTTGAGGCGAGCGATATTGTTTATCAGGAATTGACGCGTCAATTTTTATCCTATGATACGCTACGCGAATTTTGGCAAAATAATGAATATTACAAACAAAAAATGACCGGCGATGCCACAGGTGATCGCCAGTTATTGGATGATTTGGTGAGACGAGTCAAGGTGGTATTGAGCAATGGAGAAATTGAAAAAATTAGCCTTGAATTAGATAATCCTAAACAAACTATGGATTTAATGACCGCACTTATTGATTTTGTTAATGGGCGCGCGCGAAATGTGGTTTATGGTGAGTTGATTACGCGTTGGAAAAATGTATTTGATCGAGTTAATAGCGCAGTGCAATTGAAAGTGGATAATCCTGTCGTCGATCAGCATGCAACAATTTCCTCTTGGCAAGGAAAATTAAGTATGATGAAATCAGTTAATGCGTTGGATAATAAATTACTGGCATTTCGTTTTATGAAAGCACCGGATTTACCTTTTGAAATTTCGTCACCAAATAAAATTCAATGGGGAATTAGTGGAGCCTGCGTAGGTTTTCTTGTGGGATTATTTTTGCTTGCTTTGTTTAATCTGCGAAGAAAATAAAATTTTTATTATATTAATCTTTATAAAAGCTGCCTTGAGGTGGCTTTTTTGTTTTTTTTGACAAAAAATCACCGCACTTTTTATAAATTATAAGCAAATTGAACAAAAAATTATCTTGTGAAAAAAAATTTAAAAAAAAGACTAGACAAGTGATTGTGAAACTCTTAATATACGCCCCGCAACGACGCAATGCAATGAGAAACGCGTTCGTAGCTCAGTTGGATAGAGCGTTGGCCTCCGGAGCCAAAGGTCGCAGGTTCAAATCCTGTCGAGCGCGCCAGAGTAATGCAACGTTCATCTTTCAATGGTGGCTATAGCTCAGTTGGTAGAGCCCCGGATTGTGATTCCGGTTGTCGTGGGTTCAAGTCCCATTAGCCACCCCAATTATCTTACAGATAATTTATGTCGGCGAGTAGCGCAGTTTGGTAGCGCAACTGGTTTGGGACCAGTGGGTCGTAGGTTCAAATCCTATCTCGCCGACCACTTATTTTTGTTCTTTAACAATATATCAGACAATCTGTGTGGGCACTTGTTGATTGACTTTATTTAAAACTATTTTAAATTTTGAAGTCTTAATAGGTGCTTAACTTGAAATTCATAATGATTGAAGAGATTCGGTCATGATTTTATAGTCAGTACATATTGAGCGATTGAACTTGAATTGAAGAGTTTGATCATGGCTCAGATTGAACGCTGGCGGCAGGCTTAACACATGCAAGTCGAACGGTAGCAGGGAGAAAGCTTGCTTTCTTTGCTGACGAGTGGCGGACGGGTGAGTAATGCTTGGGAATCTGGCTTATGGAGGGGGATAACGACGGGAAACTGTCGCTAATACCGCGTAGTGTCGAGAGACGAAAGACCGGGACCGCAAGGCCGGTTACCATAAGATGAGCCCAAGTGGGATTAGGTAGTTGGTGGGGTAAAGGCCTACCAAGCCTGCGATCTCTAGCTGGTCTGAGAGGATGGCCAGCCACACTGGAACTGAGACACGGTCCAGACTCCTACGGGAGGCAGCAGTGGGGAATATTGCGCAATGGGGGCAACCCTGACGCAGCCATGCCGCGTGAATGAAGAAGGCCTTCGGGTTGTAAAGTTCTTTCGGTGATGAGGAAGGCGGTTAGTTTAATAGGCTAATCGATTGACGTTAATCACAGAAGAAGCACCGGCTAACTCCGTGCCAGCAGCCGCGGTAATACGGAGGGTGCGAGCGTTAATCGGAATAACTGGGCGTAAAGGGCACGCAGGCGGTTGCTTAAGTGAGGTGTGAAATCCCCGGGCTTAACCTGGGAATTGCATTTCAGACTGGGCAGCTAGAGTATTTTAGGGAGGGGTAGAATTCCACGTGTAGCGGTGAAATGCGTAGAGATGTGGAGGAATACCGAAGGCGAAGGCAGCCCCTTGGGGAAATACTGACGCTCATGTGCGAAAGCGTGGGGAGCAAACAGGATTAGATACCCTGGTAGTCCACGCTGTAAACGCTGTCGATTTGGGGATTGGGCTTTAAGCTTGGTGCCCGTAGCTAACGTGATAAATCGACCGCCTGGGGAGTACGGCCGCAAGGTTAAAACTCAAATGAATTGACGGGGGCCCGCACAAGCGGTGGAGCATGTGGTTTAATTCGATGCAACGCGAAGAACCTTACCTACTCTTGACATCCAGAGAAGAGCGCAGAGATGTGCTTGTGCCTTCGGGAGCTCTGAGACAGGTGCTGCATGGCTGTCGTCAGCTCGTGTTGTGAAATGTTGGGTTAAGTCCCGCAACGAGCGCAACCCTTATCCTTTGTTGCCAGCACGTTATGGTGGGAACTCAAAGGAGACTGCCGGTGATAAACCGGAGGAAGGTGGGGATGACGTCAAGTCATCATGGCCCTTACGAGTAGGGCTACACACGTGCTACAATGGTGCATACAGAGAGCGACGAGACCGCGAGGTGGAGTGAATCTCAGAAAGTGCATCTAAGTCCGGATTGGAGTCTGCAACTCGACTCCATGAAGTCGGAATCGCTAGTAATCGCGAATCAGAATGTCGCGGTGAATACGTTCCCGGGCCTTGTACACACCGCCCGTCACACCATGGGAGTGGGTTGTACCAGAAGTAGATAGCTTAACCGCGAGGGGGGCGTTTACCACGGTATGATTCATGACTGGGGTGAAGTCGTAACAAGGTAACCGTAGGGGAACCTGCGGTTGGATCACCTCCTTACCTAGATAAAGCGACAGCGAGTGTTCACACAGATTGGCTGAGATATTGTAGACAGAAAAGAATGAAAAAAGACCGCGCTTTTAGGTTACTTTCTAGGTCGAGTAATGGAAATCGTATTAATGCGATAAGCGAAAGCGTGAGGAAAGAGAAGAGATTATCTTTACCTGATGTCCCCATCGTCTAGAGGCCTAGGACATCGCCCTTTCACGGCGGTAACCGGGGTTCGAATCCCCGTGGGGACGCCAATTAAAGATGATTTCATATTATCTTATTGTTCTTTAAAAAATTGGAAACAAGCTGAAAACTGAGAGATTTTCTGTAGGGATGATTAATAATCATCCCCAAGTAGAGAGTCTGAGTAGTTCGAAAAGAAATCTTAACTGAGAAAAGGCAGTTAAGTGTTTAGTTGTAGAGATAATACCCTTAGACATAAAATGTTTGAGGTTGTATGGTTAAGTGACTAAGCGTACACGGTGGATGCCTAGGCAATCAGAGGCGAAGAAGGACGTGCTAATCTGCGAAAAGCTTGGATGAGTTGATAAGAGGCGAATAATCCAAGATATCCGAATGGGGAAACCCGATGGATGAAGAATCCATCATTCTTAAATGAATACATAGTTTAAGAAAGCGAACCGGGAGAACTGAAACATCTAAGTACCCCGAGGAAAAGAAATCAACCGAGATTTTGTGAGTAGCGGCGAGCGAAAGCGAAAGAGCCTGCAAGTGATAGCGACAGAGATAGAGGAAGCAATTGGGAAATTGCGCGATACAGGGTGATAGCCCCGTACTTGAAATCCATGTTGTGGTACTAAGCTTGCGAGAAGTAGGGCGGGACACGAGAAATCCTGTTTGAAGAAGGGGGGACCATCCTCCAAGGCTAAATACTCCTGATTGACCGATAGTGAACCAGTACTGTGAAGGAAAGGCGAAAAGAACCGGGGTGACCGGAGTGAAATAGAACCTGAAACCGTGTACGTACAAGCAGTGGGAGCCTGAAAGGGTGACTGCGTACCTTTTGTATAATGGGTCAGCGACTTATATTTTGTAGCGAGGTTAACTGAATAAGGGAGCCGAAGGGAAACCGAGTCTTAACTGGGCGTTGAGTTGCAAGGTATAGACCCGAAACCCGGTGATCTAGCCATGGGCAGGTTGAAGGTTGGGTAACACTAACTGGAGGACCGAACCGACTAATGTTGAAAAATTAGCGGATGACTTGTGGCTGGGGGTGAAAGGCCAATCAAACCGGGAGATAGCTGGTTCTCCCCGAAATCTATTTAGGTAGAGCCTTGAGCGGACACCTTCGGGGGTAGAGCACTGTTTCGGCTAGGGGGCCATCCCGGCTTACCAACCCGATGCAAACTGCGAATACCGAAGAGTGATACTCAGGAGACACACGGCGGGTGCTAACGTCCGTCGTGGAGAGGGAAACAACCCAGACCGCCAGCTAAGGTCCCAAAGTCTATATTAAGTGGGAAACGAAGTGGGAAGGCTTAGACAGCTAGGATGTTGGCTTAGAAGCAGCCATCATTTAAAGAAAGCGTAATAGCTCACTAGTCGAGTCGGCCTGCGCGGAAGATGTAACGGGGCTAAAATATAGCACCGAAGCTGCGGCATCAATGGAAACATTGTTGGGTAGGGGAGCGTTGTGTAAGCGGAAGAAGGTGAATTGAGAGGTTTGCTGGACGTATCACAAGTGCGAATGCTGACATAAGTAACGATAAAACGAGTGAAAAACTCGTTCGCCGGAAGACCAAGGGTTCCTGTCCAACGTTAATCGGGGCAGGGTGAGTCGGCCCCTAAGGCGAGGCTGAAAAGCGTAGTCGATGGGAAACGGGTTAATATTCCCGTACTTGGATAAACTGCGATGTGGGGACGGAGAAGGTTAGGTTAGCAGACTGTTGGATGTCTGTTTAAGTTGGTAGGTGGGGAGCTTAGGTAAATCCGGGCTTCTATTAACACTGAGAGATGATGACGAGGCTCTAAGGAGCTGAAGTAACTGATACCACGCTTCCAGGAAAAGCCACTAAGCTTCAGGTTTATCTAAACCGTACTGAAAACCGACACAGGTGGTCAGGTAGAGAATACTCAGGCGCTTGAGAGAACTCGGGTGAAGGAACTAGGCAAAATAGCACCGTAACTTCGGGAGAAGGTGCGCTGGAGTAGGTTGTAGGGATTAACTCCTGAAGGCTGAACCAGTCGAAGATACCAGCTGGCTGCAACTGTTTATTAAAAACACAGCACTCTGCAAACACGAAAGTGGAAGTATAGGGTGTGATGCCTGCCCGGTGCTGGAAGGTTAATTGATGGTGTAATCGAAAGAGAAGCTCCTGATCGAAGCCCCAGTAAACGGCGGCCGTAACTATAACGGTCCTAAGGTAGCGAAATTCCTTGTCGGGTAAGTTCCGACCTGCACGAATGGCATAATGATGGCCAGGCTGTCTCCACCCGAGACTCAGTGAAATTGAAATCGCCGTGAAGATGCGGTGTACCCGCGGCTAGACGGAAAGACCCCGTGAACCTTTACTATAGCTTGACACTGAACATTGAATTTTGATGTGTAGGATAGGTGGGAGACAGAGAAGTGTGAACGCCAGTTTGCATGGAGTCGTTGTTGAAATACCACCCTTTAACGTTTGATGTTCTAACGAAGATTACGAAACGTGGTCTCGGACAGTGTCTGGTGGGTAGTTTGACTGGGGCGGTCTCCTCCCAAAGAGTAACGGAGGAGCACGAAGGTTTGCTAATCACGGTCGGACATCGTGAGGTTAGTGCAATGGTATAAGCAAGCTTAACTGCGAGACGGACAAGTCGAGCAGGTGCGAAAGCAGGTCATAGTGATCCGGTGGTTCTGAATGGAAGGGCCATCGCTCAACGGATAAAAGGTACTCCGGGGATAACAGGCTGATACCGCCCAAGAGTTCATATCGACGGCGGTGTTTGGCACCTCGATGTCGGCTCATCACATCCTGGGGCTGAAGTAGGTCCCAAGGGTATGGCTGTTCGCCATTTAAAGTGGTACGCGAGCTGGGTTTAGAACGTCGTGAGACAGTTCGGTCCCTATCTGCCGTGGGCGTTGGATAATTGATTGGGGCTGCTCCTAGTACGAGAGGACCGGAGTGGACGCATCACTGGTGTTCCGGTTGTGTCGCCAGACGCATTGCCGGGTAGCTAAATGCGGGAGAGATAAGTGCTGAAAGCATCTAAGCACGAAACTTGCCAAGAGATGAGTTATCCCAGTTAATAAGACTGTAAGGGTTGTTTGAGACGAAGACGTAGATAGGTGGGGTGTGTAAGTGTAGTGATACATTGAGCTAACCCATACTAATTGCCCGAGAGGCTTAACCATACAACCTCAAGCGTTTTGGTTTGGGGTGTGTGCAACGAGACGAAAGAACGAAGAAAAGCGTAAGAGCAGAAAAGTACAGTAGACAGCTTGTTTCGAATTTAACAGTAAAGAGTAAAGACGAAGAACAAAGACAAGAAGATAGAATAAAACACGGATAAAATACCGAAAGGTAGAATCATCGAAAGAATTATCTTGGCGGCGATAGTGCAGTGGACCCACCTGATTCCATGCCGAACTCAGAAGTGAAACGCTGTAACGCCGATGGTAGTGTGGGGATTCCCCATGTGAGAGTAGGACACCGCCAGGTAAGAAATAAAAGAGAGCCTCAACGAGAAATCGTTGAGGTTTTTTTGTGGTATAATAGACAAATTTGTTGCTAAAAAATGGCTTAAAACCTTATAGTATAAGGCTTTAAGCCCATTTTTTGAAATATGAACAAAAAACTGCCCATTTTGCCAAAGTCTGAAAATAAAGAAACATGGTACATCAAATAATATTCAACGATATTTTTGTCATAAATGCCATAAAACCTTTTCCTTCAAAAATAAATTAGACCCAATTAAAATTTGGACTGATTACACATCTGGAAAACAAACCTATCAACAACTTGCCGTTAAATATCATTGTTCAGTCAGAACGATTCAAAGATATATTGATAAAGCCCCTAAAACATCTTTAAAACCGCCTTTAAATCGACATCTGAATATCATTATGGATACAACATTCTTCGGGCGTTATTTTGGTGTATTAGTGCTAATGGATTCCAATTCAAATAACGTCATTTCCCATTATTTTGTCCGAACCGAAAAAGATATTTACTACAAACTTGCTTTGAATAGGTTAAGAGAAAAAGGCTATATAATTCAATCGATTACCTGTGATGATAGACGTGGCTTGATGAAAGATTTATTTAATACACCAGTACAAATGTGTCAATTTCATATGGTAGCGATTGTGATGCGAAAATTAAGAAAAAAGCACCAATCACAAGCGGGTAAAGAATTAAAAATAATCACTAAAACACTCACACAAAGCTCGAAAAATGAATTTTATCGGAGATTACATTCTTGGTTTATAAAACACCAAGCGTTTTTAAAAGAACGAAGTGATAAAGCGAATGAAAAAGGCTATTTTCCTTATAAACATCGTAATGTAAGAAGTGCTTATACCAGTTTAAAGCATTATATGGATTATATTTTTGTCTATGAAAAGCATCCTGAATTAAATATAGAAAGGACGACAAATCGTTTAGAAGGATTATTTAGTGAACTTAAGCGAAAATTAAATAATCACAATGGATTAACGAAAAGACGTAAGGTATTGTTTATACAGAATTTTTTAAATAAAAAGAGTTGCTAACATTTAATGAAAATAAACATTAGCAACAATTTTGTCCACTTGGCATAGTTTTTGGCAAAACAGCAACAAATTTGTCTACTATGCCTTTTTTGTATTGGGGAAATGAAGAGACACAAACGATAATCCCTTATCACAAGGAACAATGTCAACTATCAATAAAGAACACAAAAAATAAAACAAAACAAAAAAGAAAAGTGCGGTGGTTTTTGCATTTATTTTTAGGTAAAATGTAGAAGATCAAACCTAATCTGACAGTCCCCGTTTAAAATTACCGTGTCTGTCAGATTAATTTGAGCTTAAATTCTTTTCTGCCCAAATCCCTTTTCCATCAAGTAATGTTGCCATCGGTGTTCTGCCACAGCACATTTTTCCTTGATGTGTTCGATGGTGATTATAATACATTAACCACTCATCTAAATCAGCTTGTAATGTCGCTAAATCTGTATATATTTTCTTCCTAAATGCGACTTGGTAAAATTCTTGTAGGAACGGTAGGACTTTATCATTGAGCATATCTGCAGCGGCAATTGCGGTTTTCATTGTGTAGAGCTTTGCAAAAGCAACCTTGCTATAAGTATCAACAAATGTTTGCTGATAAATGCGTCCAACACCTTTTAAATTACCTACATAAAAGGTATCTTGTGAACCTAAATAGCCTGGATGAGCTGTTTCAATTTCTCCACTCGATATATCATCCTCTTTCTTACGTTCTAGGGCTTGAATTTGACTTTCATTTAGAATAATGCCCTTAGTGCATTTAAACGCTGTTTAAAGTTAGCAAGATTATGACGTAGCCAAATGGAACGAACACCACCGGCTGAAACAAAAACACCTTGCTTGCGAAGTTCGTTACTCACTCGAACTTGTGCGTAAGCTGGAAAATCTAAGGCAAATTTTACAACAGCTTGCTCAATGTGCTCGTCTACTCGATTTTTGATATTCGGTACCCGACGAGTTTGATTAAGGAATGCTTCAACACCGCCTTGCTCTATGGCTTGTTGATAGCGATAGAATGTATCTCGGCTCATTCCCATCGCTTTACAAGCTTGAGAAATCTTTCCAAGTTATTCTGCTAAATTGAGTAAACCGGTCTTGTGTTTAATGAGCGGATTGTAAGTAATAAAACATGAGAGTTTCTTTATTGTTTAGATTGAATTTTAGACACTCATATTCTAAACGGGAAACTCTCATTTTTATAATGATTTGTCAGAGCAAGTCTGATCTTCTACAAGTAAAACACCTGAAAAAACGACCGCACTTTATTTTAACTAGAGAACTGAACAATTCAGTGGCATTTTATTCCGCATTTTTTAATGCATTTGCATGAAACGCAATATGTTCACCGATAAAACTTGCAATAAAATAATAACTGTGATCATAGCCTTGACGTAAATGGTATTCGCAATTGACTTGATGTTGTTGACACGCTTGCAAAAATAACTCAGGGCGCAATTGTTCAGTTAAAAAACTATCTTTATCACCTTGTTCAATGCGGATCGGGAGAGAAAATGCCGAGTTTATTAACGCGGTGGCATCATATTTTTGCCATTGCGTTTTATCATCACCAAGATAATGATGAAAGGCTTTTTGTCCCCAAGGTACTTGGCTTGGTGCTATTATTGGCGCAAAAGCGGAAACACTGGTATAGCGTTGAGGGTTATTTAACGCCATGATTAAGGCTCCATGTCCGCCCATGGAATGCCCGAAAATGGCTTGTTTACCATTCGTTGGAAAATGTTGTGCGATCAACGCCGGCAATTCTTCAACAACATAGTCATACATCCGATAATGGGTAGCCCAAGGCATTTGCGTAGCATTAAGATAAAATCCCGCTCCTTTTCCGAGATCATAGCTTTCGTCATCAAAAATGCCTTCGCCACGCGGGCTGGTGTCCGGCGCTACAAGAATGATGCCATGTTCGGCAGCATAACGTTGAGCGCCCGCTTTGGTGATAAAATTTTGTTCTGTACAAGTCAAGCCCGACAGCCAGTAGAGTATTGGCAAGGGTTCTGTTTTAGCTTGCTTTGGTAGAAAAATAGCGAAATTCATCGTGCAGTTTAGGCTGGCAGATTGATGCTGCCATACTTGTTGCTCGCCACCAAAAATTTTTGTATTTTCAATTAATTTCATCATCTTAATAATGTAATACCGTACGAATAGATTTTCCATCGTGCATTAATTCAAAGGCTTCATTAATGCGTTCAACCGGCATGGTGTGTGTAACAAATGGACGTAAGCGGATGATGCCTTTCATCGCATCTTCTACCATGCCCGGTAATTGTGTGCGTCCTTTTACGCCACCGAAAGCAGTACCTTTCCAGGTTCTGCCTGTGACCAACTGGAATGGGCGGGTAGAAATTTCTTGGCCGGCACCGGCAACGCCGATAATCACTGATTGTCCCCAACCGCGATGTGCAGATTCTAACGCCGCGCGCATCACATTCACATTGCCGATACATTCAAAGGTATGATCTACACCCCATTTGGTCATTTCAACGATCACTTGCTGAATAGGTTTGTCATAATCATTTGGGTTCAAACAATCTGTGGCACCAAATTCGCGTGCCATGGCAAATTTTTCCGGATTGGTATCAATGGCAATGATGCGACCGGCTTTTGCTTGTTTCGCTCCTTGAACCACTGCCAAACCAATACCGCCCAAACCGAAAACGGCGACAGAATCGCCCTCTTGTACTTTTGCAGTATTGTGAACCGCGCCAATGCCCGTTGTTACGCCACAGCCTAATAAACATACTTCTTCCGGATTTGCAGCTGGATTAATTTTTGCCAAGGAGACTTCCGCGACAACAGTATATTCGCTAAAAGTGGAACAGCCCATATAGTGATAAATTGGTTGTCCGTTATAGGAAAAACGAGTGGTACCGTCTGGCATCAAGCCTTTACCTTGCGTTTCGCGTACTGCTACGCATAAGTTGCTTTTATTGGAACGACAGAATTCACATTCGCCACATTCAGCCGTATAAAGCGGGATGACATGATCGCCGACAGCAACACTGGTAACGCCTTCTCCCACTTCAACGACAATGCCCGCGCCTTCATGCCCTAATACGACCGGAAATACACCTTCCGGATCGGCGCCGGATAAGGTAAAGGCATCGGTATGACATACGCCGGTATGGGTAATTTTTACCAATACTTCTCCTTTTTTCGGGCGTTCCACATCAATTTCCACCATTTTTAACGGTTCGTTCGGCGCAAATGCTACCGCCGCACGGGATTTAATCACATTACTCATGAATATTTTCCTTGTTGGATTAAAAGACAATAAAAAGTATACCCCCCAACGATCCTCTGGACAAGTATTGTGGGGAAGATTGTGTTTTTAAGGTACAATAGGCCTATAAAAAACGGTCAAATTTACCTTTATTTTGCGTAACAAAACTGAATAAAAATTGACCGCACTTTGGGCGCTAAAGCCGCGTAAAATTGGTTTAGTTCACTTCTTTAAACATAATTTCACTTGGAATGACGGAGCCTTGCCAGTACAGCTCGCTTGCCACTTTTTCCGCTAATTGCAAAAAGGCTTGGCTGATTTCATTGCTCGGTTCGGCGACAACCGTTGGTACCCCTTTATCCAAATCTTCACGTAAACGAATGTGTAACGGTAATTGCCCTAACACCTGTACATTATATTTCTCTGCCATTTTCGCCGCACCGCCAGTTCCAAAAATCGCTTCGTGATGACCACATTGGCTACAAATATGCATGGACATATTTTCAATAATTCCTAACACTGGAACAGAGACGCGTTGGAACATAGACACCCCTTTGACCGCGTCAATTAGCGCAATATCCTGTGGTGTAGTGACAACGACTGCGCCGGTAACAGGAATTTGTTGTGATAAGGTTAATTGAATATCGCCGGTACCCGGAGGCATATCTATCACTAAATAATCCAAATCTTGCCATAAGGTTTCTTGCAATAATTGGCTTAATGCGCTACTTGCCATTGGTCCACGCCAAATGGTAGCGCTGTCGGCTTCCATCAAAAAACCAATTGAGTTTGCCAATAAGTTGTGGGCTTTAATCGGGTCAATATGCTGGTTATCCGGTGATGTTGGACGTTGATTAGCAACGCCTAACATATGTGGAATAGATGGTCCGTAAATATCGGCATCCAAAATACCAACATTGGCGCCTTGCGCTTGTAAGGCTAATGCTAAATTGACCGATACGGTTGATTTCCCGACACCGCCTTTACCTGAGGTGACCGCAATAATATTTTTTACGCCTTTTACTGCTGGGTGATTATTAGCGCGTTTTAGAGTAGCAATTTGATAATTAAGTTGCCATTTCACTTGCTGGCATTCGCTGATCGCCTGTAATTGAGTAGAAAGTGCGGTCTTTAATTGCTCAAAAGCACTGTTCCAAGCGAAAGGCATGGTGATTTCGATGCGTAAAATATCACCGCCTTTTTCAATTTTTTTGACTGCATTTAATGCGATTAAATCTTTTTGTAAGCTGGGATGCTGAAATTGTTGAAACGCTTGCTGTAATTGATTTTTCTGATTTTCTGTCAAATTTTCGGAAAAGACAATTGTCATAAATACATCCTTATTTATATAGGGTAGAAAGTAGATTGCTATATTTAACCATGCCAATTTTATTCTGTTAAGTTAAAAATTGATAAATATGGGTTAAACTGGAAAAAATACCGTCAATAAGGTAAGATGAGTCACAATTTTTGTTTTATTTTTAAAGGTAAAAAATCAATGTCGGATAATCGTCAAATTTTGGTCACTTGCGCATTGCCTTATGCCAACGGTCCAATTCATTTAGGTCATATGTTAGAGCATATTCAAGCGGATATTTGGGTGCGTTTTCAACGTATGCGCGGACATGAAATTCATTTTGTGTGTGCTGATGATGCGCATGGCACGCCAATCATGTTAAAAGCCGATCAAATGGGGATTACGCCGGAGCAATTAATCGCAGATGTACAGCAACAACACATGGCGGATTTCAGCGGTTTTAATATTAGTTTCGATAACTACCATTCAACGCACAGCGAAGAAAACCGCGAGTTATCTGAAGCCATTTATCATCAATTAAAGACCAACGGATTTATTAAAAGCCGCACCATTTCACAACTTTTTGATCCAGAAAAACAAATGTTTTTGCCCGATCGTTTTGTGAAAGGAACTTGCCCTAAGTGTAAAGCAGAAGATCAATATGGAGATAACTGCGAAGTATGCTCGGCAACTTATAGCCCAACTGAATTGATCAACCCGCGTTCGGCAATTTCAGGTGCGACACCAGTCGTAAAAGAAAGCGAGCATTTTTTCTTTGACTTGCCAAGTTTTGAAAGAATGTTGAAAGATTGGATCCGTTCCGGCAGTTTGCAACAAGAAGTGGCAAATAAAATGCAAGAATGGTTTGAAGCCGGGTTGCAACAATGGGATATTTCGCGTGATGCGCCTTATTTCGGTTTTGAAATTCCAAATGCCGCCGGTAAATATTTTTACGTATGGTTGGATGCGCCAATTGGATATATGGCATCATTTAAAAATTTGTGCAATAAAAAGGGCGGTATTAATTTTGATGATTTTTGGCGAAAAGACAGTAGCGCCGAACTTTATCACTTTATCGGTAAAGACATTATGTATTTCCACAGTTTATTTTGGCCGGCGATGTTAGAGGGCGCACAATTACGCAAGCCGACCAATATTTTTGTGCATGGTTATGTGACCGTGAATGGAGAGAAAATGTCGAAATCGCGCGGTACTTTTATCCAAGCGGCGACCTATTTAAAACATTTGGATCCAGAATGTTTACGCTATTATTATGCTGCAAAATTAAGTAATCGCATTGATGATTTGGATTTAAATCTGGAAGATTTTGTGCAACGGGTTAATACCGATTTGGTCAATAAATTAGTCAATCTTGCCTCGCGTAATGCCGGATTTATCCAAAAACGATTCGCTGGAAAATTAGCGGATAAATTAGAAGATGAGACATTATTTGCCGAATTTATTGCACAATCAGAGCAAATCGCGACATTTTATGAAAATCGTGAATATAGCAAAGCCATTCGTGAAATTATGGCATTAACGGATCGTGCGAATAAATATGTGGATGATAAAGCACCTTGGGTGATGGCAAAAGAAGAAGGGCGCGAGGAGGAATTACAACAAGTTTGCTCCATGGGCATTCAGCTTTTCCGCGTATTGATGGGTTATTTAAAACCGGTATTGCCAAAACTTGCCGAACGGGCGGAGGCGTTTTTGCAAGCGGAATTAACTTGGGCAAATTTAGCGACGCCATTATTAGCCCATCAAATTGCACCGTTTAAAGCATTGTTTAGTCGTGTTGATATGAAACAAATTGAAACCATGATTGAGGCTTCTAAAGCGGAAAATGCACAAATGACGGGAGCAGCGAAAAAAGCGGTAGATGCAAAAAGTGCGGTGGAAAAATCGGACGTTTCTGTTGAAATTGAACCGTTTGAACCGACTATCACCATTGATGATTTTGCCAAATTAGATTTACGGGTGGCGAAGGTGTTGAAATGCGAAGCAGTACCGGAAAGTAATAAATTACTGAAATTTACTTTGGATGTAGGAACAGAAACGCGCCAAGTGTTTTCCGGTATTAAATCAGCATACAGCAACCCAGAAGCATTGGAAGGGCGCTTTGTGATTTTGGTCGCCAACTTAGCACCACGCAAAATGAAATTCGGCGTCTCCGAGGGCATGATTTTATCTGCGGGTACAGGCGGTGCAGATCTATTCTTGCTGGATGTTGATCAAGGTGCAAAAGCGGGAAGTCGAGTAAAATAGTGGCGTAAAATTCGCCAAAAAATGACCGCACTTTTGTGGCTTAGTTTACGCCCTAAAGGTTCAATTTGAGCGTTTAGGGCGTTGTTTTTAATAAAGATTGAGAAGATCGATAAGTGAGGTATTCATATGCTGTTACCGAAAGTTGTAGTTTTAACCGGAGCCGGCATTTCTGCCGAGTCGGGAATTCGGACATTTCGTGCTGCAGATGGCTTATGGGAAAATCATCATATTGAAGATGTGGCAACGCCGGAAGGGTTTCAACGTAATCCGAAACTGGTACAAACCTTTTATAACGAACGCCGGCATCAGCTTTTCCAACCTGAAATTCAGCCGAATGCGGCACATATTGCCTTGGCGAAATTGGAAGCAACATTGGGTAAAAATTTATTAGTGGTGACGCAAAACGTGGATAATTTACATGAACGAGCGGGCAGCAAAAATGTCATTCATATGCATGGTGAATTGCTGCAAGTGCGTTGTGTTAAATCTGGCAAGGTGTATTCGTGGACATCTGATGTTACGGAAACAGATCGCTGCACTTGTTGTAATACGCTACAGATTTTGCGGCCGAATATTGTGTGGTTCGGTGAAATCCCTTTTGCTATGGAACGTATTGGAGCGGCACTTCGACAATGCCAGTATTTTGTCGCCATTGGCACCTCTGGCAATGTTTATCCAGCGGCAGGATTTGTGCAAGAAGTGGATCCGATGCGTTGTATGACCGTTGAAATTAATTTGGAACCCAGCAAAGTGCGGTCATATTTTGACGAAATTCGCGTTGGGAAAGCCAGTGAATTGGTGCCGCAATGGGTGGATGATCTATTGGCGACATTGGCATAATAAAATAGCGGGAAATAATGTTTTAACAAATTTTTAATAATAGATGGACATGGCGAGAAACAAGTAAAACTTCTTCATTTTATTTAAGAAAAATAAGAGATAATGATTTGGTGTTTTCTTTTTTCTCGCACAATGAGTAAAAAATTGCGGGAGAATTTAACAATTTATTTACTTGAGTTGAATTTGTTTCGGTGTAGAATAAGTGAGACACAGTCCGAAATGTTTGTCGTTATTTCGTGTGCAATTGATTGCCCTTTTAACCTTTATACAGGAGGTCATGTTGATGTCAACAGCTAAAATTATCTATACTCTTACCGACGAAGCGCCGATGTTGGCGACGTATTCTTTCCTTCCCATTGTTCAAGCCTTTACTTCAGCCGCTGATGTTGAAGTGGAAACCAAAGATATTTCATTAGCCGGTCGTATTTTGGCAAATTTATCGCAATATCTCAAAGATGAACAAAAAACCGCCGATGCGTTAGCCGAATTAGGTGAATTAGCGCAAAAACCGGAAGCCAATATTATCAAATTACCTAATATTTCCGCCTCGATTCCACAATTAAATGCGGCAATTGCTGAATTACAAGCTCATGGCTTTGCAGTACCCAATTACCCGGCTGATCCAAAAACAGATGAAGAAAAAGCGATCAAAGCGGCTTATGCGAAAGTGTTGGGATCCGCAGTAAATCCGGTATTGCGTGAGGGCAATTCGGACAGACGCGCGCCAAAAGCGGTAAAAAATTATGCGAAGAAAAATCCGCATTCAATGGGAGCTTGGTCGAAAGATTCTAAAACCAAAGTGGCACATATGGATGCCGGCGATTTTTATGGTACCGAATTATCCGTGACCGTACCAAGTACGTCACAATTTAATATTGAATTCGTGGCAAAAGACGGAACAGTGAAAGAGTTAAAAGCGTTAGCGCCATTAAAAGCCGGTGAGGTGATTGATTCTTCCGTGATGAGTTTGGCTGCGCTAAAAGCCTTTGTAAAACAAGCAAAAGCGGAAGCTAAAGAAGCTGGTGTGCTATTTTCGGCACACTTGAAAGCCACTATGATGAAAGTGTCCGATCCAATTATTTTTGGTGCGATTGTATCGGTTTATTTTGAAAAAGTTTTCCAAAAATATGCCGCACTTTTTGCTCAATTAGGTGTTAATCCGAATAATGGATTAGGTGAACTTTATGCCAAAATTGCAGGAGATCCACAAGAAGCACAAATTAAAGCCGATATTCAGGCGGCAATTGAAAATGGTCCGGATATTGCGATGGTTAATTCCGATAAAGGGATCACGAATTTACACGTTCCATCCGATGTGATTGTAGATGCATCCATGCCGGCAATGATCCGTACTTCCGGTCAAATGTGGAATAAAGATGGAAAACAACAAGATACCTTGGCACTAATTCCAGATCGTTGCTATGCTGGGGTTTATACTGCGGTGATTGAAGATTGCAAAGTGAATGGGGCATTTGATCCGAAAACGATGGGTTCGGTTCCGAATGTGGGCTTAATGGCACAAAAAGCGGAAGAATACGGTTCACATGATAAAACTTTCCAAGCAGAAGCCGATGGTGTAATTCGCGTAACGGATGGCAAAGGCCATGTGTATATGAGCCAAGCAGTTGAAGCTGGCGATATTTTCCGTATGTGTCAAACGAAAGATGCACCGATTAAAGATTGGGTGAAATTAGCGGTGACACGTTCTCGTTTATCTAACACTCCAGTGATTTTCTGGTTGGACGAAAATCGCGCCCATGACCGCGAAATTATCAAAAAAGTGAAGGCATATTTGCCTGAATTTGATACGACTGGATTGGATATTCAAATTCTTTCTCCGATTGAAGCCTGCAAACGTTCTATCCAACGTATTCGTGAAGGTAAAGATACTATTTCTGCTACTGGCAATGTCTTGCGCGATTACCTCACTGACTTATTCCCGATTTTGGAATTAGGTACTTCTGCTAAAATGCTTTCCATTGTTCCGTTAATGAATGGTGGTGGTTTATTTGAAACCGGTGCCGGAGGTTCTGCACCAAAACATATTGAGCAATTTATTGCTGAAGGCTATTTGCGTTGGGACTCTTTAGGTGAGTTTTTAGCCTTACAAGCCTCGCTTGAGCATATTGCACAAACTCAAGGCAATGCCAAAGCACAAATTTTGGCAGATGCTTTAGATGAAGCGAACGCTAAATTCTTGGATAATGATAAATCACCGGGACGTAAATTAGGCACCATTGATAACCGCGGTTCACATTTTTATTTGGCATTGTATTGGGCGCAAGCGCTTGCAAACCAAACAAAAGATAGCGCACTTGCGGCAAGATTTAAACCGGTAGCGGAAGCGATGCAAAATGCTGAAGTAAAAATTACGGAGGAATTAATTGCCTCTCAAGCGAAAGCACAAGAGATCAAAGGTTATTACCAACCTGATTTTGCGGCAACTTCTGCAGCAATGCGTCCGTCAGCCACTTTAAACGCGATTATTGATCGTATTTAATATAAAAAGACGGTGGGTTTTATCCACCGTCTTTTTTCTTTCATTTAAATTGATGATAATTTAGCGTGCATTAAAATATTGTCACCAATATCCCGGGTAACCGTATAGCCCGCCGTAACCGCGGTGGCGATGTCCGCCAAATCCATGATAATAACCAATGCTTGGAGAAAGGATAATTCCCGGTTGGCTTTGGCGACGTGTAACGCGATTATCGCTGGCATTTAGCGGCATTTCCACAGCTTGTGTTGCAGCGGCTTTTTGTTGAGCGGCAGTCAACGGTTTCGCGCGCGCGACTTCTGCTTGGTACTGCGCAACTGCTTGCATATCCAATGGCGCTTGTGGCGGTGGTGATGAGTTAGAACAAGCTGCCAGCACGAATGCGGCGCTAACAATCATAATGTTTTTCATATTGGTTTCCTATGGTTAATCATTATTTACATATAGAATTAGACAACATTTCTGAATTTTGTTTAATATTGTTGCCAGCATTTTTTCTGCCGAGTTTACGTTGTTTATCTTGTATTTCTTTAGCTAATGTTGGGTCTTGAATATTAAATACTGGCGCATATTGCATATTTTGCGGTGCATTTTGAGAATAGACCGTAGCGCCGGAAATACTACCATAATATTCATTATTCGGCTTATTGACATAATAGGTGCGAGAATCTGTAATATCTACACCGTAAGTCGAGTTAAAGCCGCGACAAATTCCAGCACCGGATTCAAATATAGTATGACTGGTTTGGTTTTCACCAATTTCATAGATTTCAAATTCAATGCTATTGGCGAGCTTTTGCGCATCTTCATTATTTTGCGGATCGAGTTTATAATCGCTTTCTTTGCTCAAATAAGTGCGGTTACTTTGTTGAATGTTTTGATTTTCTGATTTCCCTGCATTTTTTTGTACAGAAGAGGAGGTTTTTTCTGAAGCGCCGGATTCAGAAATATGGATAGAATGAACCGTATTAGCGTTGGATAACATACTGGTTGTACTAAATAAAGCAAATGTAAATAAAAGGGATTTTTTCATATAACCTATTTAGATCATGTTGAAATTATTCATAAAATTCTAAAGGCAAACCATCA
Source organism: [Pasteurella] aerogenes (assembly GCA_900637275.1). Lineage (NCBI taxonomy): Bacteria > Pseudomonadati > Pseudomonadota > Gammaproteobacteria > Pasteurellales > Pasteurellaceae > [Pasteurella] aerogenes. The sequence continues at coordinate 1,336,427 of LR134362.1, read as the reverse complement.
GGGTCACGAAAAAAAGTGAAACGTCGTCCGGTAAGCTCGTCTATTCTAATTGGTTCACATAGCACGCCATTTTTCGCTAAATAAGCAATGGCGGAGTCTATGTTATCGGTTTTAAACGCTAAATGTCTTAAGCCACAAGCCTCCGGAGCAGTCATTCTTGCCGGAGGAGAGGGGAACGAAAATAACTCAATTTGACTACCATCAGCAAAGGCCAAATCTAATTTATAGCTTTGTCTTGCTGCACGATAAGTTTCTTGGATTATTTTTGCACCCAAAACTTCCGTGTAAAAATGTTTGGAGCGTTCATAGTCGGAGACAATTAATGCAACATGATGAAATCCGCTGATGAATAATTCCATATTATTACTCCTGAGAAGATTGTTGGAATTGTAGCACATTTTTTGAGAAATTGTTTTTATAATATACAGAGGTGATTAAAAAATAACCAATCGGGGGGGGTAATTGAGTGTTTTTTACTCAATTACCCTAATTTTTATTGCTCGGCAGGTTGGTTTTGCTCTTCAGATTGTAATAATTTGGCATTTCTTGCCGCATTGATACTTTTTTCCAACAAGGCGATGCGCGGATCATCAGCAGGTAAAAGTTTCAGCATGAATGACCAAGTGGAAATCGCCATGGTATAATTTTCCTTTTGGAAAAAACTGAATGCTAATGCGCTTAATGCATCAAAGTTGGTATGATCTTTGGCTAAAATCACTTTTAAAATTTGTTCGCCACTTTGCTGTTCTACCGGATTATCGGAAAAAATCAAAATTTTTGCATAACCTAGGGCATACTCCATATTATTACGATCTAATTCATGGGCTTTTTTGTAGCTTTCAAACGCCAAATCAATATTATCCACCGCAATGGCAACACGTGCGAGTTTGCCCCAACTTTCCGCATTTTTCGGCGATTTTTGAGCTTCTAGACGAAGTGCGGTCAAAAATTGTTGTAATTCACTGTCGGATAATGGATTTTTTTCATCATTTAAACGCGTGTAAAAGTGCGGTAGTTTTTCGTAACTTTTTTCCAGCATGGCTTCTGTCTGCCAAGAACCGACTTTCATATATGCTAATGTGCTTAAAATAATTAAGCTGATAAAGGCAGAAATAAACCAAATTTTTCCATAAGATTTGCCATTGAGTGCTGGTGCGCTTTCTTGCTGTGGAATATCTTCCAATAAGGTTTGTTGTAATTCGGTTTTTAATTGTTGGCTATTTTCCAACAAGCCTTGTTGCTCATCTTGTTCCAATTCTTGAAGGCGATCAAAATAAAAGGCTTTGTTTAATTTATCCCGTTTTAGTTGCGCTTGTTTTTCATCTTTGTGTTTTTTGGACAATAATGGGTAGAAGCAAATAAGCGTTGCCAGTAAGGTGAACCCGATTGCAATGAGCCAAAAATTCATGCTTTATTCCTTGTCTTGTAATAATTTTGCTAAACGTTGTTGCTGTTCTGGTGCTAATTCACTTGTTGCCTTGGCATATGATAACGCGGATTTATCGGCGCGTGGTTTGCGTCGCCAAAGAAAGATGAAACCTAAAATCAATAACAATGCCGGTAATGCCCATAATAAAATGGTTGCGGGTGTTAGCGGTGGATTATAGGTGACAAAATTACCGTAACGCTCAATCATATAATTAACAATATCTTGTTTTGATTTGCCTTCTTGCAACAGTTCAAACACTTTTGCCCGCATATCCACTGCAATAGAGGCGTTGGAATCAGCAATATTATTATTTTGGCATTGTGGACAACGCAATTCTTGCGTCAACGTATGGTAATCTTTTTCTTGCTGTGCCGAGCTGAAATCAAGGGCATCAATTGCCGCGGCAACAGAAAAACTCCAACACAATAGCAAAAGTGCGGTCAATTTTTTCATTATTTTTCCTCAAGCAATTTATTATAAATCGGTTGTAATTTACTTTGCCAAACGCTTTCATTGACATCGCCAGCATGACGATAATGAATAACGCCTTTGCCATCCACAATAAAGGTTTCCGGCGCACCATAAACTCCAAGATCTAATCCAAACGCGCCTTTTTCATCTTTTAGCACGACTTGATACGGATTGCCTAAATCTTTTAACCATTTTACCGCTTTGGCGCTATCGTCTTTATAATCCAAACCGACAATGGTTACTCCTTGTTTAGCGAGTTTGTTTAAATATTGGTGTTCCGCATAACAAGTGGGACACCAAGTCGCCCATACATTTAACAAAATTGGTTTGCCTTGTTGAAACAATTGCGCCTGCTCGTAGCTTTGGTCATTGAATAAATCGTGCAAGGTTTTTGTTGGTACCGGTTTGCCAACCAAGGCGCTTTCCAGTGCTTTTGGATCGTCGCCTTGTGCATTTCGTTGTAATTGCACCAAAAACGCCACCGCTAAAACAAGAAAAACAATCAGTGGAATATACAGTTTTTTATTCATCATCAGCTCCTATTTTGCTTAATTGCCGCGATGTTCGTTTAACACTTTGGCAAAACGGTAACGTCGGTCAAACATACAGAGTAATCCGCCTAGCGCCATGAAAACACCACCAAACCAAATCCAGCGAATAAACGGTTTGTAATATAGGCGCAATGCCCAAGCGCCATCTTGTAACTGTTCGCCAAGGGCAACATAAAGATCGCGGCTAAAACCCCAATCAATCGCCGCTTCAGTCATGGTCATGCGGCTGACGGTGTAAAAACGTTTTTCTGCTAATAATGTCGCTTCTCTTTGGTCATTGCGCGTAATTTCTACGGTAGCAGTTCCGCCAATATAGTTTGGACCTTGGTTTTCATGCACGCCGTTAAATTTAAATTGATAGCCGGCAATTTCTACGCTATCGCCTACCTTCATGCGTACGTCGCGTTCAATGCTGTAGTTTTGGCTAAAGGCAATGCCCCATACGGTCATAGCAACGCCGATATGGGCTAAAATCATGCCCCAGTGCGAGCGGGAAAGTTTGCTTATGCCAAGCCAAAATCCATGGCGGTGAGTCGCGCGTTGGTGCATTTCATATAAACTAAGCAATAAAATAATTACCGCCATCATGGTTCCTAAAACAGCACTTACCGTAAGTCTATTTTGTAATACATAAGGTAATACAAAACCGCTGATTGCCATGAGAATAACGCTAATCACCACCGGTGTTCTGATGGCAGAAAATTGGTCTCGGCGCCATTTTACCAAAGGCCCTATGCCCAATAATAAAGCGAATGGTGTCATAATAATCAAGAACATTTGATCAAAAAACGGGGCGCCGATAGAAATGGTACCTAAGCCTAATTGTTTGTGTACCAAAGGGAGTAAGGTGCCTAATAAAACCACCGCAAGTGCGGTCATTAATAACACATTATTGGCGAGTAATAAGGTTTCGCGCGAGTAACGTTCGGCATTATCCCGTGAGCGAATTTGATTGCCTTTGTAAGCGTAGAGAACCAAGGAGCCACCGATGACCACCACTAAATACGCCAAAATATATAATCCGCGGGTCGGATCAGAGGCAAAAGCGTGAACGGAAACTAAAATACCGGAACGCACTAAGAAAGTGCCGAGCAAGCAAAGTGAAAAGGCTAAAATTGCCAGCAAGACCGTCCAGGCTTTAAATGAACCGCGCTTTTCTGTGACCGCAAGTGAGTGGATTAATGCGGTACCGGCAAGCCAAGGCATCAATGAGGCATTTTCGACTGGATCCCAGAACCACCAGCCACCCCAACCTAATTCATAATATGCCCACCAAGAACCCAGCACGATACCTAAGGTTAAAAAGATCCAAGCGGCAAGAGTCCAAGGTCTTGACCATCTTGCCCACGCGGTATCAAGTTTGCCACTCATCAGTGAAGCAATGGAAAAGGCAAAGGCAACGGAAAAACCTACGTATCCCATGTACAATAATGGTGGGTGGAAAATGAGACCAACGTCTTGTAATAACGGATTTAATTCTTTTCCGTCCACAGGAAAATCGGGGAAGGTACGATTAAACGGATTGGAGGTAAATAGGATAAAAATCAGAAAACCGATACTAATCAATCCCATGATGCCAAGTACACGCGCGACCGCTTCTTGCGGCAATTGTTTACTAAATAACGCGACAGCAGCCCCCCAAAAGGTTAATAGCCAGATCCATAGCAACAAGGAGCCTTCATGAGATCCCCATACTGCTGATAAGCGATATTGCAACGGAAGGTTGGAGTTAGAGTTATTGACCACGTATTGTACGCTGAAATCATTTACCGCAAATAAATAAAACAGCGCAATAAAGGAAACTGTTAAACTAAAAAATAAACCATAAGTCATCGGACGAGCAAGCCCCATCAGTTGCTGATGTCCCTTGCTTGCCGCCCACAACGGAATAATGCCTAATAAAATGGAAATAGCGAGGCTTAATGCTAACGTGTAATTTCCTAATTCTGCAATCATTGCGGTTTACCTTGTTGTAATGTTTGTTGTTGACGATCGCGTTCGCTTTCGCCTTTCAAATCTTGATCAGAAATACCCATTGGTTTATGCGCTTTTTGCATTTGAGCATCCAATTCCGGCGGCACATAATTTTCGTCATGTTTTGCCAATACTTCAGACGCTTGCAAGACCGTTGGTGCAATCAACACACCTTGCGCCACAATCCCTTGTCCTTCGCGGAATAAATCCGGCAAAATACCCTCATATTCTACATCGACAGAAGGGCCAATATCATTTAAGGCAAATTTGACTTTTAAACTTTGCGGATCGCGTTGTACGCTGCCAGTTACCACCATTCCGCCGATACGAATTCGTTGCCCAACTTCAGGCTTGGTATCCGGATCATCATGTTTGCCATACACCACTTCGGATGGCGTATAAAACAAGTCGATATTTTGACGTAAGGCATATAATACGAGCGCGGATGCAACCGCTACGCCCAATAAAACAAATAAGACAAGGGTTAATCTGGATTTACGTCTTGGGTTCATAATGTGTCACCTGTTTTTGTCGCTTGTTGACGCGCATGGCGTTGCTGTTCACGTTTAATTTCACGAAAAATCGCTTGGCGGCTGAATTTACTTTGCAAGCCTAATAACACAATGGCAACCAAACAAATTCCGTAGGACAGCCATACGTAAAATCCGTAGCCGCCCATATTTAAAAAATCACTCCACGTTTGGAAATACATAATGTTGCCCCTTTTATTTGACTAAATTTTTTACCCAAGGACGTTTGCTATCATCGCGCAATAACTCTACGCGATAGCGAACTAACGTAAACCAAATCGTTAACGCCATAAAACCGAAAATGCATAAAATTAACGGAATCAGCATTGGCGTTGCAATGGATGGTTTTTCAAATTTAGTAATACTAGCGCCTTGATGCAAGGTATTCCACCATTCTACGGAGAAATGAATAATCGGAATATTGATCACGCCGACAATGGATAAAATCGCTGCGGCTTTCATGCCGGTGGCGCGATCTTGGAACGCAGAATATAGCGCAATCACCCCTAAATAGAGGAAAAATAAAATCAAAGATGAGGTCAAACGCGCATCCCAAACCCACCAAGTTCCCCACATCGGTTTGCCCCAAACCGCTCCGGTGACCAATGCTAAGAACGTAAATACCATGCCAATCGGCGCCATGGCAAGAATGGATAAATGCGCTTGGCGGATTTGCCACACCAGCCCGATAATACCGGCAATTGCCATGGACACATAAATGCTCATCGACCAAATCGCTGCCGGCACATGCACGTACATAATACGGAAACTATTGCCCTGTTGATAATCCGCTGGGGCATAAGCTAAACCCCAAACCACGCCAACGCCAAGCAATAACAAGGTTAATACCATAAAAAACGGAATAAATTTTCCGCATAAACGATATTGTGTTTCTGATTTAGCGTAAGGGTGTAACCACTTCCACATACTCTTTCCTTTTTGTTTTTTACTGATCTAAACTTACCCGCAATGCGGCAGCCACTGCAAAGGGAGCAAGCGTTATCGCGGCAACTAACATCGCGCCTAAAATGGCTAATTGCCCGTTATAAGATAAATTCAAGGTTGCCGCATCCAATACTGCCGCGGCAAAAATTAATACTGGAATAAACAATGGCACGATAAGTAAACTTAACAAGACGCCGCCTTTGCGTAATCCAACGGTTAACGCCACGCCGATAGCACCAATACAACTTAAAATCGGCGTCCCCAATAACAGAGTAAACACCAATGCCCACCAAATTTTAATTTCTAAAGAGAGTAATAAGGCGGCAATAGGGGATAATAAAATCAAAGGTAATCCGGTTAATAGCCAATGCGCTAAAACCTTTGCTAAACAGACAACCACCAGTGGTTGTGCGGTGAGCATCAATTGTTCCAAGGATCCATCGATAAAATCATCCCGAAATAAACGTTCAAAAGATAATAAAGCGGATAGTAATGCTGCTACCCAAGCGATGCCCGGTGCGATTTTCGCCAGTAATTTCGGATCGGGTCCGATAACTAACGGGAAAAGGGTAAGCACGATCAAAAAGAACCAAAGCGGATTTAAAATTTCCGCTTTTTTGCGAAAGGCAATTTTTAGCTCTCGCTTAATGATCTCGATAAATACCATTATTCACTATCCCGAAACTTGTAATTTTCTAACCGCACTTTTTGTAATAACGCACTTGGCACTTCTTGGTGACTGGTTAAAATCACGATACCGTTATTTTTTACCTGTTGTTCGAAAAGTGCGGTCAAAATTTGCACACCATTTTTGTCAATGGCGGTAAAAGGCTCATCCAAAATCCACAAGGGCGCGCGCGAAAGCCATAATCTGGCTAAGGCAATGCGTTTTTGTTGCCCCGCGGAAAGTTGACTTGCTGCAATGTCTTCGCGTCCTAATAATCCCACTTTCTGCAACACATCCCATAAAATCTCATCACCTTGTTGGCTTTGGCTAATTTGTTGATAAAATTTGAGATTTTCCCAAGCGGTTAGCTCAGGTTTAATGCCAGCCTGATGACCTAAGTACAACAAATTGGCGTGGTATTCTTCACGATTTTTATAAATATTGATACCATTCCAATGTACTTCGCCCTCTGCTTGGCGCGCTAGCCCAACCAAAATGCGCAATAAACTGGTTTTTCCAATCCCGTTATGTCCTTCAATTTGCACAAAATCACCGGATTGCCAGGTGAGCGAGAGATTGTCAAAAAGACGTTTATCTCCGCGTTGGCAAGCCAGTTGAATGATTTGTAATTGGTTTAGCGTTGACATAACAAATTATTTTTTCCCATTCTGAAAAACTCATTTTACCATAGTATCAAAAAGAGACGTAGTAATGGAAGGGTGAAAACCACTACCTCTTTAGGTGTAACTGCCATGATCTTTTGATTTAAAACAAAAAATCGGGGAACATTTTTGATTAAAAAATACGCGATTAATTTAAGAGAGGAGAGAAATCGGGCAGTAATCGGGATATTGAGAATAATGGGAAAACAAAAGTGCGGGCAATTTTTTGCATGATTTTAAAATATCAGAAAAAATGACCGCACTTTATGGCGTTTATTTGAGCAAGTTATTCTGCCAATTCGGTTTGTTCGTGTGCCATCAATTCTTGCCCCACATCTTCCAGCAAGGAAAGATAGCGTTCATAATGTTTCAGAATATCCGTAATCAATTCGTTTTTGGTCATATATTGCACATCATAACCGGTACGTCCGTCAAAGAAATAATTTAACGGTTGATAAGTTGTGTCGTGCTGAATATGCGGCAAATGATCATCTTCTATCAATTGTTCAGAAATTTCCCGCTTCACGGATTTGATTCCATACATAAAATTGCGTAAGGATTCTTTTTTGATGATAAATTCCAGCGATGGATCTTGATCCTGAATATTGGAGATAATTTCAACGTTAAGATTATGAGCTTCTGTTAATTCGTGGCTTAATTCACGCATTGCCGGCAACGCTATTTTGCGCAAGAATTTTTGAATATCTTTTTCTTGTGTTTGGTTCAGCATTTGCTCCAAGCGTGCTTTCCATTGATCACCATTCCAGAACACGCTACTCGGCGTCAATTTGGCGTCAAAATAACGTTTGTCGTTTTTCAAGCCTTTCCATAAACTAACGCACATCACCAACATAAGCATAGCAAACGGTAATGCTACGATAAGCGTCATGGTTTGCAAGGTACCTAAACCGCCAGATTTTAATAAAACAATAGCAACAATCGACATCAATGCCCCCCACATGACGGCTTGCCAGCGCGGTGAGGTGAGACTTTTATCGCGTGAGGCAATATTGTTGAGAACATAAATGCCAGAGTCTGCCGAGGTAATGAAAAATAAGGCGATAATGAGCAACGCGATGATACCGGTTAAGGTTGGCAGCGGTAAATAATGTAAAAAGTGGAACAACAATTTTTCCGGTGCAGAAACCAAATCATGCAAGCTGCCGCCGGCAACATTGAGATCAAACCAAATAGCACTATTACCAAATACGGTAAACCATATTACACAAAATAAACTTGGTACCGCTAATACGCCGAAAATAAATTCGCGAATGGTGCGTCCACGCGAAATTCGGGCGATAAATAAGCCAACAAATGGCGCCCAAGAACACCACCACGCCCAATATAATACGGTCCAGTTGGTAAACCAAGAGGTGTTGTCTGATTCATAGGCATAGGTTTTGAAACTTAAACCGATAAGGTTGCTTAAGTAAGTCCCGAGATTGTCGCTAAAGGTGCTGAGTAAATAGAGAGTCGGTCCGCAAACCAGTACAAAAACCATCAATAACAAGGCTAAACTCAAATTGATTTCACTTAGGATTTTCACCCCTTTGCCGACGCCGGAGATGGCAGAGAAAATTGCTAAGCACATGACCACAATAATCACGCCAACTTGTAAGCCAAAACTGTTTTCATTGAGTAAGCCTAATTGCGTCAAGCCGGCGCCCATTTGGGATGCACCAAAGCCTAATGTGGTAATGATCCCGAACAGCGTCGCAATGAGCGCCATAATATCGATTAAGTCCCCCCATTTGCCATTAATACGATCTTTCAGTAAAGGGTAGAAACAAGAGCGTAAGGCAAGGGGCAGCTTGTAACGAAAACCGAAATAGGCTAATGCTAAGGCGATTACCGCATAAACCGCCCAAGCATGAATTCCCCAATGGAAAAACGTGTGCAGCATGGCTTCTTGTTGTTTATGTTCAAAATTTCCGGTGGTAATCGAGGAAAAATAATGGGTAAGCGGTTCGGCGACGCCAAAAAACATTAATCCAACGCCCATGCCTGCTGCAAACAGCATGGCAAGCCAAGAATGAAAAGCAAATTCCGGTTCTTCCTCATTATTGCCTAATTTAATGTTACCGAGGCTGCTAACCGATAAAGCGATAAGAAAAAACAAGAAAATGGAAAAAGATAAAATATAGAACCAACTAAAATGTGAAAAAATCGCGGCTTTTGCCCAATCGAGAGTTTGCTGCGTTAAGCTTGGAAAAATGAGTGTTGCAAGGACTAATAACACAACCAATAATAAGGTGGTTCCGATCACAAGGGGGTTAAATGATGAGTTTTTATGAATTATCGATGATAAATTCATCAGGGAATTCTCCTATGAAGTCAAGCAAATTATCAGCACATTAATTTATCAGAACATTAATGTGCGGTGGATTTTTTGCAAGAAAGATAAGTGAGAATTTTTATAATAAAAAAATATAATAATTTTGATGAGGTTGAAAATTGATTTATTATAAAAATTACTTATTTTTCATTTTGTTAATGGGTTTTTAATTAGTGTTTTTTTGTTGATGATGCGTCTTTAAATATCAAATTTGATGAGTAAATAGACACACTATCTTTTTTACCATAACAAAAAGTTATCAAAAATGCAAATCGCACATTAGCGAAAGTGCGGTCTGAAAAACAATATTTTTATATGAGTTAAAAGGCGGAAATGCTAGATAAAAAACGGGAAAAATCAAATTATTCTAGCGTTTGATTTTTTGTATTTTAAAAAATTTAGTTTTTTGTGCTTGTTAGATTGGGGCAGATTGTTATTGATAGCGATAAAATGCTAAAAAATGATTTGACAGAAGATTTTTATTGGGTAAGATTGATTACGTTTCAATCAGAGGATTTATTTATGTTTACTACCGTTTCTTTATCTCTCAGCCTGCTCCTCACACATTCATTGTGCGGCTAGGTTGTGGATAAAAAACAGTAAATGTAAAAAACCAGAATATTAGACCCGCACTTAGAGGCGGGTTTTTTTATCGCAAAATTCTTGAAAAAATGACCGCACTTTGGGTGCTACAGAGCAAAAAAGGACGACAAAATGACAAATAATGTAATTATTTTTGATACGACATTGCGTGATGGTGAACAGGCGTTAAAAGCCAGTTTAACGGTAAAAGAGAAATTGCAAATTGCCTTAGCCTTAGAGCGTTTAGGTGTTGATGTCATGGAAGTTGGTTTTCCGGTATCTTCTGCGGGGGATTTTGAGTCGGTCAGAACCATTGCGCAAAATATCAAACACAGTCGTGTTTGTGCTTTATCTCGCGCAGTGGACAAAGATATTGATGTGGCGGCGGAAGCATTAAAAGTGGCAGAAGCCTTTCGTATTCATACCTTTATCGCCACGTCTGCGTTGCACGTAGAAGCTAAATTGCGTCGTACTTTTGATGATGTGGTGGAAATGGCGATTAATGCGGTTAAACGTGCACGTCGTTATACGGATGACGTGGAATTTTCTTGTGAAGATGCGGGACGTACTGGAATTGATAATATTTGTCGTATCGTGGAAGCTGCAATTAATGCAGGCGCGACGACAATTAATATTCCGGATACTGTTGGTTATACTTTACCAATGCAATTTGGCGATATTATTCATAATGTGATGAATCGCGTGCCGAATGTAGATAAAGCGGTGATTTCTGTACATTGCCACAACGATTTAGGTATGGCAACTGCTAACTCGTTGACGGCGGTGCAAATGGGGGCGCGCCAAATTGAATGTACGATTAATGGAATCGGTGAACGTGCGGGAAATACCGCGTTGGAAGAAGTGGTCATGGCAATCAAAACCCGTCAGGATATTTTTAACGGGTTAGATACGCGTATTACCACGCAAGAAATTCATCGCGTTAGCCAAATGGTGAGCCAACTTTGTAATATGCCGATTCAGCCGAATAAAGCGATTGTGGGTTCCAATGCGTTTGCTCATTCTTCCGGTATCCACCAAGATGGTATGGTGAAAAATAAAAATACCTATGAAATTATGTCACCAGAAACCATTGGCTTGAAAAAAGAGAAATTAAATTTAACCGCGCGTTCCGGTCGTGCAGCGGTGAAAAATCACATGGAGTCTATGGGTTATCAAGAAAGTGAATATGATTTGGATAAATTGTATGAGGCTTTCTTAAAACTTGCTGATAAAAAAGGGCAAGTATTTGATTACGATTTGGAAGCGCTTGCGTTTATTGATATGCAACAGGGGGATGAAGATCGCTTGACATTAGATGTGATCACCTCGCAAATGATCAGCCATTTGCCAGCCTCCGCGTTTGTACAAGTAGAATTGGATGGCGAAAAACACAGCGAAGTGTCCAGCGGTGGTAATGGACCTGTGGATGCGGTGTTTAATGCGATTTTAAAAATTACGAAAATTGACTTAAAAATGTTAAGCTATAACTTGACCGCTAAAGGTGAGGGCGCGGAAGCCTTGGGGCAAGTGGATATTGTTGTAGAACATAACGGGCGTCGTTTCCATGGCGTTGGTTTGGCAACGGATATTGTGGAATCGTCTGCGCGAGCACTGATTCATGCCATCAATGCAATTTATCGCGCGCATAAAGTCGCTGATTTGAAATCACATAAATAAATGAAATAACTTGGAGAAACAGAATGCAAACTTATAATGTCGCAGTACTAAGCGGAGACGGAATTGGACCAGAAATCATGGCGGAAGCCATCAAAGTGTTGGATGTGGTACAACAGAAATATAATTTTAAATTAAATTACCGCACTTTTGATGTGGGCGGCATTGCTATTGATAATCACGGAACCCCATTGCCGGCAGAAACGATCAAAGGATGTGAGGAAAGTGATGCGATTTTATTTGGTTCCGTTGGCGGTCCGAAATGGGAGCATTTGCCGCCAAATCAACAACCGGAGCGTGGTGCGTTATTACCGTTGCGTAAACATTTCGCGCTATTTTGTAATTTGCGTCCGGCAACTTTATATAAAGGATTGGAAAAATTCTGTCCGTTGCGTGCGGATATTGCGGCGAAAGGCTTTGATATGGTTACTGTGCGTGAATTAACCGGCGGGATTTATTTTGGGCAGCCGAAAGGTCGTGAAGGCGAAGGCGCGAATGAAAAAGCCTATGATACAGAAGTGTATCACCGTTATGAAATTGAGCGCATTGCCAAAGTGGCGTTTGAAACTGCGATGAAACGCAATAAACACGTTACCTCCGTAGATAAAGCTAATGTGTTAATCAGTTCAATTTTATGGCGCGACGTGGTGGTGGATGTGGCGAAAAACTATCCGGAAGTGAAATTGGATCATATTTATATTGATAACGCGACCATGCAATTAATCAAACAACCGGAATTTTTTGACGTATTACTTTGCTCCAATATTTTTGGCGATATTGTTTCTGATGAGTGCGCGATGATTACAGGCTCTATGGGAATGTTACCATCGGCAAGTTTAAATGAAAGTGGCTTTGGTTTATATGAACCAGCAGGTGGCTCGGCACCGGATATCGCCGGCAAAGGGATTGCTAACCCGATTGCGCAAATTTTATCTGCGGCAATGATGTTACGTCATAGTTTTGATTTAAACGACGCAGCAAATGCTATTGAAAATGCGGTGAAAAAAGTATTGGCAGAAGGGCATCGTACTGCAGATTTAGCGGATGAAAGCCAACCGATTTCAACCGCGGAAATGGGAACGTTGATTGCAAATGCAATTTAAACCGCGAATTGGTAGGTGGGCTTGCTGCCCACGAAGAAAGTGCGGTCGATTTTTTTATTATTTTGAAATTCGGTGGGCTAGCAAGCCCATCCTACAATGGATACGAAAATGGCAAAAACGCTTTATCAAAAACTGTTCGATGCACATGTAGTGTACGAAGCTGACGGGGAGACCCCGATTTTATATATTAATCGTCATTTAATTCATGAAGTGACTTCACCACAAGCCTTTGATGGTTTGCGTGTGGCGGGTCGTCAAGTGCGCCAAGTGAATAAAACTTTCGGTACCATGGATCACAGCATTTCCACTCAAGTACGTGATGTGAATAAGTTAGAGGGGCAAGCAAAAATCCAAGTGCTAGAGTTAGATAAAAACTGTAAAGCAACGGGTATTTCATTGTTCGATATGAATACCAAAGAGCAAGGGATTGTTCATGTTATGGGGCCTGAACAAGGTTTGACTTTACCGGGTATGACGATTGTTTGTGGTGATTCACATACTGCAACTCACGGTGCATTTGGCGCGTTGGCGTTTGGTATTGGGACATCAGAAGTGGAACATGTATTGGCGACTCAAACCTTAAAACAAGCACGTGCAAAAAGTATGAAAGTGGAAGTGCGTGGTAAAGTAAATCCGGGAATTACTGCAAAAGATATTGTACTTGCGATTATCGGCAAAACGACCATGGCAGGTGGTACAGGTCACGTGGTGGAATTTTGTGGTGAAGCGATTCGCGATCTTTCTATGGAAGGGCGCATGACCGTTTGTAATATGGCGATTGAATTTGGGGCAAAAGCCGGTCTTGTCGCACCAGATGAAACCACCTTTGCTTACTTAAAAGACAAACCACATGCACCAAAAGGTAAAGATTGGGATGACGCAGTAGAATACTGGAAAACCTTGAAATCCGATGATGATGCAAAATTTGATACGGTTGTGGTTTTAGAAGCCAAAGATATTGCGCCGCAAGTCACTTGGGGAACCAACCCGGGGCAAGTGATTGCTATTGATGAATTAGTGCCGAACCCAGCAGAAATGGCAGATCCTGTAACGAAAGCATCCGCAGAAAAAGCCCTTGCTTATATTGGTTTAGAACCGAATACAGATTTAAAAGATATTCCAGTAGATCAAGTGTTTATCGGTTCTTGCACTAACTCACGTATCGAAGATTTACGCGCCGCCGCAGCAGTGATGAAAGGGCGTAAAAAAGCGGATAACGTTAAACGCATTTTAGTGGTGCCGGGGTCTGGTTTGGTGAAAGAACAGGCGGAAAAAGAAGGTTTGGATAAAATCTTTATTGAAGCAGGTGCAGAATGGCGTAACCCAGGTTGCTCAATGTGTTTAGGGATGAATGACGACCGTTTAGGCGAATGGGAACGTTGTGCATCCACTTCAAACCGCAACTTTGAAGGTCGTCAAGGTCGCAATGGTCGTACGCACTTGGTTAGCCCAGCCATGGCAGCTGCCGCGGGGATGTTTGGTAAATTCGTTGATATTCGCAACGTGGAATTAAATTAAGGAGCAGAAAATGGCAGGATTAAAACAACATTCAGGCTTGGTTGTTCCACTTGACGCTGCGAATGTGGACACAGACGCAATTATCCCAAAACAATTTTTACAAGCTATCACTCGAGTGGGCTTTGGTAAACACTTATTCCACGAATGGCGTTATTTAGATGCTGCGGAAACTCAACCCAATCCAGAATTTGTGTTGAATTTTCCACAATATCAGGGCGCTACCATTTTGCTGGCACGCAAAAATTTAGGCTGTGGCTCATCACGCGAACACGCGCCTTGGGCATTAGCGGATTATGGTTTTAAAGTGATGATAGCCCCAAGTTTCGCGGACATTTTTTACAACAATAGCTTAAACAATCATATGCTCCCGATTAAATTAACGGAAGAAGAAGTGGAAGAAATTTTCCAATGGGTGTGGGCAAATGAAGGCAAACAAATTCATGTGGATTTAGAAGCAATGACTGTCACTGTTGGCGAAAAAGTATATCACTTTGAACTTGACGAATTCCGCCGCCATTGCTTATTAAACGGATTGGATAATATCGGTTTAACCTTACAGCATGAAGATAAAATAGCTGAATATGAAAGGAATATACCCGCATTTTTACGTTAATAAGTGTTTATTTTTTATCATAGGCTAACCAAGGTTAGCCTATTTCACTATTTCGGAAAGGAAGATATTTTGCAGAAAAAAAACAAATTTTCATCACAAGAAATTATGGACATTATTGAACAACAACTTGAGCGATCGGATACGTTTAAGCTGTTGGAACAATTTTGCCATTGGTTAAGGCATACGGAAAATAAAGAGGAAAACCTTTATTTTTTACTCAAACATTTACAAGAAACACCCAATTTAGCCGAACCTTTGGCAGCGAAATTGTGTCGTTGGTTATGCAGTATTCGTTTATATCCCTTATTGATCAGCAATGGGATCTTAAGCCGCGAAGGATTTAGTCGCGAATTGCGTTCTCGTATGTATGAAAAAATTAATCCGGCAGTGCGTGATGTGGAAGATTTGCGTGATGTCTTTTTTCTGCTATTTAATGATAAAAATGATGGCAAATGGTTGGATAAAATTCCGCTGCATTATTGGAGTAATTTATTAAAGTTATTAAGCGCTTATTTGAGTGAGAAAGATCGCGAACGTCTGAATGCGCATTTGCGGGCGGAAGGATTATATGCAGTGAAAATGCTGTCCATTTGGTTGGCGGCAGAAGAAATGGAACCGGAACTGATTCGTTTAGAACCGCACTTATTGGATGCAGACAGTCCTTTTGTTGCTTTGCAAGGCGAAGTGAATTTATGGGTGGAAGCACGCTTGCATGAGCGCGAATTTGATGATGCTCATTTGCATGTGATGCTTAATCAAAGTCGTAAACTCATAGTACGTTTAAAGAAAAAAGGCGCCACCATGGGTTCTTCATTGGAGGTGGCGTATTTATTTGAACGTTTAGAACAAACCCTGATGCGCTTAATAGAATTGATGACGGTATTTGGTTCCAATCGTTTTTTACCGCGACGTGTCTTGTTGTTGATCGGAAAACTCGCCATGGATTCCGCCGCACAACATAGCGTGAGTAAATTATGGCGCCAAAGCGTCAGAATGCTGGCACGCAGCATCACGCAAAATACTAGTGATCACGGTGAACATTACATTACACGCTCAAAAAGCGAATATTTTAGTATGTTTTACTCGGCGGCTGGTGGTGGCTTGATCATTGCCTTTATGGCTCTCTTTAAAATTCATCTTGGTGGCATCATTGACGACAAAGTTTGGAAAGGCATTGCAGAAGGTTTGAATTACGGTATCGGATTTACCTTGATTTTTATGTTACATCTTACCGTGGCGACCAAACAACCGGCGATGACCGCTGCCCGATTTGCCGATTTTGTGGGGCGAAACTCGCAAGGTAAAGCAGTTAATATGCAATTAGCACAGCTTTTGATTGACGTATTCCGATCGCAAAGTATTGCGGTGATCGGCAATGTGGTAGTCGCCATGGCGGTAGCGGCGGCTGTAGCGAGCGGTTATGTGGCGTATTATGGAAAATCGCTGCTAAACGAAAGCGAAATTGCCTATCAATTGCACAGCATTGATCCTTTTGGTGCTACTTTGTGGTATGCGGCGATTGCGGGATTATGGCTATTTTGTTCCGGTTTGATTTCCGGTTATTTTGATAATCGTTGTAATTATTTGAATATGCGGATGCGCCTGCAACAACATCCGATTTTGCGTAGAATTCTACCGGAGAAATGTCGCGTTAGCTTTGCGGATTATATGCATGAGAACTACGGTTCGATTATGGGGAATTTGTGTTTTGGGATGTTATTGGGTGTGACCGGCGTGGTTGGCTATTTGCTGGATTTACCATTGGATATTCGCCACATTGCGTTTTCTTCGGCAAATGTGGGTTATGCCGTCGTCAGTGGTGATCTAAGTGCGGTGATTTTTTGGCAAAGTTTATGCTTTGTGCTGTTGATCGGTGTGGTAAATTTGGTGGTGAGCTTTTATTTGACTTTATCCCTTGCGTTGCGCTCACTGAATGCAGAAGTGGATAGTTGGAAAAATATCGGCAAATGTGTGTGCCAAATTCTCAAGCAAAAGCCACTAAGTTTATTCTTTCCGATATAGGTAACAAAAAGTGCGGTGAAAATGACCGCACTTTTTTGATTTCATGATTTATTGTAAATGCAATTGTTGTTGTACTTTGCGTAGCAATAAGAAAATCCAAGGCCATAGCAAACCGCTGGCAATGGCGCCGAAAATTTCCTGCCAATTAAAATAAGCGCTATGTAGCAATAATTCAATTAAGAAAATGCCAAGTCGCAGGGCAAAGATAAACAAAATCACTAAAATACTTTGCATCCATAAGGACATATTGCGCAAAATCAAATGGTTAATTGCGATCAAATAAGCAAATACCGATAAGACTAACGCATGTACGCCAAGAATAGATCCCAACACTAAATCCCAGATTACGCCAAGAATAAAGGCGGAACCAATGCTGACTTTGGTGGGAATGGAAAGTACCCAGTACATGAGTACCAGCACCAACCATGCCGGTTTGAAACTTTGCAAACTGGCAGGCCAAGGGGCAATTTCCAAGACCAATGCAATAATAAAAATACAGATTATGATCAGTACTTGTAGAAAAAAGTTACCGCGCATTAATCTTCCTCCCTATGTGGCAGCTGCTCCGGATTAATCGGCTCTGGCAGTTGCATTTCTGGTATTTCCGGCGGCAAATCTTCCTCTGATACCGGCGCTGGCGGCTCATTTTCTTCCACTTTCGATTTCGTTACCTTATTAGATGCGGATGAATTTAAAGCTGCTGCAGCTTGGCTTTCAAGACGTTGTTGCACCGCTTTGCGTACTTCTTCCGGCGTGATAGATTGTGCTTTGCGCATATCTTCATTAGTTGGCCACAAGAGCAATAAATAACGTAAACGATCAAGCGAGGCGAGTGGTTTTGCGGTAATGGTTGCAAAATAATTTTTGCTGTCACGGGAAACATTTTCCACAATGGCTACCGGATAGCCTTCCAAAAAGCGTCCGCCTAAACCGGAGGTCACTAATAAATCACCTTTCACAATATCAACAGAACGCGGTACATTATCTAGCGTCAACTCATCTGTGCGACCGGTACCGCTGGCAATGACACGAACATCATTACGCAACACTTGTACCGGAATTGCGTGGGTAACATCGGTTAGTAGCAATACGCGGCTGGTATTTTCCCCGACAGAGATGATCTGCCCGATAACTCCTTTTTCATCGATCACCGGCTGCCCGACGTAAGCACCGTCTTTTTCCCCTTGGTTAATCACTACTTGCTGGCGATAAATATCTGTTTCCGCGGTTAATACTTCAGCGATTTTTTTATATTCATCGGTGCGCAGTGGCGAATTTAAGAGCAAACGTAGGCGCTGATTTTCCACTTTCAGTTGATCCAATAGCAATAAGTCAGCGTTTTTTTCCCGTAATTGTTCGCGCAAGGCTTTATTTTCAAATTGTAAACGATTGGTATCCACCAGATTATCAGAAACGCCGTCTAACAGGGTACGTGGCGAGTTGGCAAAATAATACAAACTACCGATAGCGGTTTCCATCACACTGCGCACCGTGATCATGGTATTGGTTTTACCATCAAATAAAATCAATGCGATCGACAGCGCCACCGCAATAATCAAACGGATACCAAGGGGAGGCGATTTGGTGAAAATAGGCTTCATGTTCTCATTCCAAGACGAAAAGTGCGGTTAAAATTACCGCACTTTTTGCACTCGTTGATTGGATTAAACTTCATCACTAAAGATGTCACCACCGTGCATGTCGATCATATCAAGGGCCTCACCGCCACCACGAGCAACACAGGTTAACGGATCTTCTGCCACGATCACAGGAACGCCGGTTTCTTTTGATAGTAACACGTCAAAATTGCGCAATAATGCACCGCCACCAGTTAAGACAATGCCGCGCTCAAAAATATCGGCAGCGTGTTCCGGTTGGCATTCTTCTAATGCTGTGCGTACTGCGGTGATAATTCCGTTTAACGGTTGTTGTAAAGCTTCTAGTACATCACGTGATGTGACGCTGAAGGTACGCGGTGCGCCTTCCGCTAAATTATGACCATGCACTTCCATTTCTTTGACTTCGTCTTCATCTTGAATGTAGGCAATCCCGATTTCTTGTTTAATGCGTTCTGCGGTTGGCTCACCGATGATAGAACCGAACGTGCGGCGAACGTAGGCAATGATCGCTTCGTCAAAACGATCTCCACCAATACGCACAGAGGATGAATATACGATACCATTTAATGAGATGACCGCCACTTCGGTGGTACCGCCACCAATATCAATCACCATTGAACCTGTTGCGGTAGAAACCGGCAATTTCGCACCAATTGCCGCCGCCATTGGTTCTTCAATCAGATATACTTCACGTGCGCCGGCGCCAATGGCAGATTCTTTGATTGCACGACGTTCTACTTGGGTAGCACCCGCTGGAACACAAACTAAAACTCGCGGGCTTGGACGCATAAAATTGCCGCTATGTACTTGTTTAATAAAGTATTGCAACATTTTTTCAGTTACGGAGAAATCGGCGATAACCCCGTCTTTCATCGGTCGAATAGCTTCAATACTTTTTGGCGTTCTTCCCAACATTAATTTGGCTTCTTTACCGACTGCGGCGATGCTTTTTAAAGATCCAATACGATCGCGACGAATTGCCACAACAGAAGGTTCATCTAATACGATGCCTTGTCCTTTGACGTAAATTAATGTATTTGCTGTACCGAGATCGATGGAAAGATCGTTGGAAAATAAACCACGAATTTTTTTTAATAGCATAAGAATTCCGTAAAATTATATTGTATAAGAAATGCTCAATGTTGAGCGATGAAAAAATTGTGCTAAATGTACCAAAAAAACGCGGTTTATAACAGAAATTTTTGACGTAAACGCACAAAAAATTCAAGGTAATGGATAAATTATTATCATCCGCTTTGTTTATGTAAAAAACGCTAAAAAAGTGACCGCACTTTGGGTTTTCTTGCTGCTTGCGTGGGCAAAGTGCGGTGTTTTTTTAGGATTTTTGCAAAATCGGTTTAAGGAAACGAGCGGTATGTGAGCCCTCCACTTTCGCCACTTGTTCCGGTGTACCAGTGGCGATAATTTGACCGCCGCCGCTACCGCCTTCTGGTCCGAGATCAACGATCCAGTCCGCAGTTTTGATGACATCTAAATTATGTTCAATAACCACAATAGTATTACCTTGATCGCGCAAGCGGTGTAGCACTTCTAATAATTGTTTAATATCAGCAAAGTGCAAGCCAGTTGTTGGTTCGTCAAGAATGTACAAGGTTTTACCTGTATCCCGTTTGGATAATTCCGTTGCCAGTTTTACTCGTTGTGCTTCGCCGCCGGAAAGGGTAGTGGATGATTGTCCTAAGCGAATATAGGACAAGCCTACATCAATCAAGGTTTGTAATTTGCGCGCGATCATTGGAATAGCATCGAAAAATTCGCGTGCTTCTTCTACCGTCATGTCCAAGACTTGATGGATGGTTTTCCCTTTGTAACGAATTTCCAAGGTTTCGCGGTTGTAGCGTTTGCCTTTACAATGATCACAGGCAACATAAACATCCGGCAAAAAGTGCATTTCAACTTTAATCACACCGTCGCCTTGGCAAGCTTCGCAGCGTCCGCCTCGAACGTTGAAACTAAAACGTCCCGGGTTATAGCCGCGCGCACGGGATTCCGGCACACCGGCAAACAGTTCGCGAATGGGAGTAAAAAGCCCCGTATAGGTTGCCGGATTAGAGCGCGGTGTGCGTCCGATTGGACTTTGATCAATATCGATCACTTTGTCAAAAAATGCTAAGCCCTCAATAGTTTTATAGGGAGCGTGCTGGCTGTTTTCTGCGCGATTAAGGGCGTTTTGCGCCAGTGGGAATAAGGTGTCATTGATTAAGGTGGATTTTCCCGAACCGGAAACACCGGTGATACAGGTAAATAAACCAACCGGAATTTCTAAGTTGACATTTTTCAAGTTATTGCCACTGGCACCTGTTAATTTAAGGATTTTTTGCTTATCAAGTGCGGTGCGTTTTTTCGGAATTTCAATTTTTTCTACACGGGATAAAAATTTACCGGTCAAGGAATTTGGATTTGCCATGATTTCTTGCGCATTACCTTGTGCCACCACATTACCACCATGTACACCAGCACCAGGACCAATATCAATAATATGATCTGCTGCCATAATCGCATCTTCGTCATGTTCAACTACGATTACCGTATTGCCTAAATTACGTAAGTGGATTAAGGTATTTAGCAAACGCTCATTATCTCGTTGATGTAAACCGATAGATGGTTCGTCTAACACATACATTACGCCGACCAAACCTGCACCGATTTGACTTGCCAAGCGAATTCGCTGCGCTTCACCGCCGGAAAGGGTTTCTGCGGAACGGGAAAGGGACAAATAATTTAGCCCGACATTGACCAAAAATTGCAGACGCTCTTTGATTTCTTTTAAAATTTTATCTGCAATATGGGCTTTTTGACCAGAAAGGGATAATTCGCTGACAAAATTTAACGCTTCGCCGATACTTTTTTCCGAGATGTCTGGCAAATTAGCTTGACCGATGTAGACATGGCGAGCTTCCGGGCGCAAACGAGAGCCGCCACAATCAGTACAAGGACGATTGCTAATATTCTTCGCTAATTCTTCGCGTACCGACATAGATTCGGTTTCTTTATAGCGTCTTGCCATGTTGTTTAGGATGCCTTCAAAACTGTGGTGGCGCAGTACTACATCACCGCGATCATTCATGTATTGAAATTCGATTTCCTCTTTGCCCGAACCATGTAAAACGATATCTTGAATTTTTTTCGGTAATGCCTCGAAGGGAGTATCAATATCGAATTGATAATGTCTGGCGAGGGAAGTCAGCATTTGATAATAATAAAAATTTCGTCGATCCCAGCCTTTGATCGCGCCCGCAGCTAAAGAAACACTTGGATTTTGGAGTACGCGTTTTTCGTCAAAATACTGCTGTACCCCTAATCCATCGCAAGTCGGACAAGCCCCCGCAGGGTTATTAAAGGAAAACAGTCGAGGTTCTAATTCCGGAATAGAGTAACCACAATGTGGGCAAGCAAAATTCGCAGAAAAGACCAATTCCTGTGCATCAGGATTATCCATATCCGCCACTACGACAGTACCACCGGAAAGCTCTAGGGCAGTTTCAAAAGATTCCGCTAAACGCGTAGCAATATCATCACGCACTTTAAAGCGATCAACGACGACTTCAATGGTATGTTTTTTTTGTAATTCTAATTTAGGCGGATCGGATAAATCGCAAATTTCGCCATCAATACGTGCGCGGATATACCCTTGTGAGGCGATATTTTCGAGTATTTTGACGTGTTCCCCTTTGCGTTCTTTAACGATAGGGGCCAACAACATCATTTTACTTTCTGCGGGCAAGGCTAAAACGTTATCTACCATTTGGCTGATGGTTTGCGCCGCTAATGGCACATCGTGTTTCGGACAACGCGGCTCGCCGACACGCGCAAACAGTAAGCGCAAATAATCGTGAATTTCCGTGATAGTTCCCACTGTTGAACGCGGGTTGTGGGAGGTGGATTTTTGTTCAATAGAAATCGCTGGCGAAAGCCCTTCGATGTGATCTACATCCGGTTTTTCCATCAAGGATAAAAATTGACGAGCATAAGCAGAGAGGGATTCCACATAACGCCGTTGCCCTTCAGCATAGAGAGTATCAAAAGCAAGAGAAGACTTTCCCGAGCCGGATAAACCGGTGATCACGATTAATTTATCGCGAGGAATAGTAAGGTTGATATTTTTTAAATTGTGGGTTCTTGCCCCGCGAATCTCAATTTTTTCCATAATAACGTCTTAAAGTGCGGTCGTTTTTTGCAACATTTTAGTAATTTCGTCAAGACTGACAAGTTTATTTTGCGATCATTATCGCACAATCTTGAATAACTGTGCAAATATCCAGTAAATTTTATTTTTAAATCTAGATCTTTTAAGGAATTTCAGGCAAAATAACCAGACATTTCAGATCGTAATAACATTAGAGGACATTATGGCCGGAGTAAATAAAGTAATTATTGTTGGTAATTTAGGCAATGACCCGGAAATCCGTACCATGCCAAATGGCGAGGCAGTAGCAAATATCAGCGTGGCAACCAGTGAAAGTTGGTTGGATAAAACGACGAACGAACGTCGTGAAATAACTGAATGGCATCGTATTGTTTTTTATCGTCGTCAAGCGGAAGTTGCGGGCGAATATTTGCGTAAAGGCTCGAAAGTTTACGTAGAAGGTCGTTTAAGAACCCGCAAATGGCAAGATCAAAATGGTCAAGACCGTTATACTACAGAAATTCAAGGTGATGTGTTGCAAATGTTAGACAGTCGTTCTGACCGCAGTGGCGCTTATGACCAAACTAGCGCGTCTCGCCCAATGGCAGCATCAAAACCGGCATCATCGCCGCAACAACCAAAATCTCCAGAACCACCACTTGATAATTTTGATGACAATATCCCGTTTTGAGTTACATATAAATTAAAAGTGTAAAATATAATACTTAAAACCACAGAGAAACCTTATAAAGCAAGGTTTCTCTTTTTTACATTTATTTTCACATACCATTTTATTTATTAGTATTTATATCAGTTGATTTTATAAATTAAATAAATAGGTACAGATGAGCAACAAGCACTTTTTCAAATGGAGAATATTAGTAGAAAACGAGTATTGCCCAGCACTGCCAAACCAATGGCATCCTCCATCGTAATAATTACCGAAAGATTATAGTGTTTTGTCTGATAATTTTTACCATTATTGGCCGTTATCCAAAAATTTTGGATGTTTGTATCACATTATTGACCAAACGCCATTCTGTTTAAGGAGTAAAAGTGCGGTTGATTTAAGTATTTTTTAGAGTACAAATAATTCCCCCCACTTTTTTACAACCATTTTAAATAATTTTCCAACAATTGAACTTCCCCATATCCTTTTGCCTATGCAGGTTTGTTGAACAGCAAAAAAGCCACAATGCACTGGCTGGGCGAAACGGATTTCAGACAGCGTTTTCCGCAAGTGAAATTAGATTGCAGTGCCATTTATATTGAAGATGAAAACATCATCACTTCCGCAGGCACGGCGGCAGGGTTGGATTGTTGCCTAGTGATTGTTCGCCGACAATATGGCGTAAAAATTGCCAATCAACTGGCACGTTTGTTGGTCATTTCACCCCATCGGGAAGGTGGGCAGGCACAATTTATTGAACAGCCCGTTACTCGCAAAACCGCCAACGAAAACATCAACGAATGGCTAGATATAATGCGAACGAACCTAAACGCTGATTATTCCATTGACACACTCGCCGAAAAGCTCATGATGAGCCGCAGCACCTTTATCCGCCATTTTCGCAAGGCAACGGGAATGGCATTAGCGGAATGGCTGATTGAAGTGCGGTTATAAAAAGGGCGAGAATTGTTAGAAAGCTCTAAGCTCGGTATTGAAGAAATCGCCCGCCAAATCGGTTTTAATTCTGCCACCGCTTTCCGTCAGCACTTTAAAGCCAACCATCACATCAGCCCGAAACAGTGGCAAAAGCGATTTTGGGGAGGTTGAAAGGAAAGCAGTGGGATTTTCTTAATTTTTTGCAAATTGCAAAATCTCGTGAAAATCTCACCGCACTTTATATGGTTTAATCAGGCTGTTGTCCATTATGGGCTTGCCATTGGCATTCGGTTAATACCATATCCGTAAAAATGGCTGTAAACGACGAATTTTCAGGCGAGCAGGCATAGATACCAAAGCGGATCATCTCATTGCCTTTATGCAAATGACAAATTCGCATTTGCTGAAAATGCACGCCATCATACGAGCATTCCAGGCAATAATCGCTTTCTCGGCGACTTAAACGAAACCACATGGATTTAATATCCGCCGCAATTTCCACCGTAGCCCAATCAGAATAGCCGTGATTGGTTACCACGCTACCAAGATGTTGGAATTGCTCATTTTCGTACTCGACCGAAGCTTTCAACCAATTTTCGCTATCAAGGTATAGCACGATGCCACACTGGTCAAAGCGTTGATGACTGCCTGAAAAATCCGTTTTCACCACAAAACTAAAATAGCGTTCATCGGTTTGCATTTGCAATACAGGTGCATTGTCATTTTGGAAGTGATAATAGGTACGTTGCCACAAATCCGTATGCGGTGTTGTGGTGATCGTGATTTTATTTTCTGATATTTCATAGGCTTGCGGCTCTCTCGTCCAAACAAGCGACTGCGGATTAAAAACTTGCATTGTGGCTCCTTGAGAATAAGAACGAACATTATAACAAGGTAAACAGGCACCTAAAAATAAAAGCGGTAGGATTTTCCAACATTTTTGCCAATGGCAAAACCTCGTGGAAATCCCACCGCACTTTACAATACATGTTCTCCTACTCATCTCCACATTGCCGATTTAAACGATCCTTTTATTTTCTGCTTATTACGATAAAATAACTTTCTCTGTTACCTGAAAAATAAGCAAACACAAAATAAAAGGTTTTAAAAATGTTTATTCCTGCAACATTTAAACAAGATAATTTGGCGGAAATTGCCACATTTATCCGATCACATTCTTTAGCAACACTTATAACACCCAATGGAGAAGTTGCTCATATCCCTATGATTTTACAGACAAAAGAAAATGGTGAATTAGTTTTGGTTGGGTATTGTTTTAAACTTAGTCAAAATAAAGATGCCGCAACGAAACAAAGTATTTGTCAAAATTTACGTCAAATTAATAGTCCACAAGCCTACACAATGGCAGAGTTAATAGAACGCTATACAAATAACGCTTAATAAAATATATAGCGGTGGAATTTTTTGAAAATTTTGTAATTCGCAAAATCTTGTGAAAATCCCACCGCTCTTGATCAAAGCCCCCAAAAGAAAAACGCTGTTTGAATCCAACCAAACGGCGTTTTGCCTATCCCATCAATTCATCAACCAATTCCTGCACGCTTTTCACACGGTCAATCGCAGAAATGCCATTGCCCACCGACACATAGCCATGCTCAAAATCCCCTTCTAGCATACCCAAACGCATACCTGTTCCCGCATTCATCACTTTGGCAATATCGGCACGAGTTGCCCCATTTTCGCTCATTTCAAAGCATTTTTTGGCAACTTCGGTTGGCAAAGAGCGGTAATAATACGGCTCGGTGCGGAACAATAACAAATCATTGGCAGTTGATTGAACCATCCAATCTTTCACTTTTTGACTGGCTCGACACTCGTGCGTAGCGATAAATGCCGTCCCCACCCACACGCCTTCTGCACCGAGCATAAACGCGGTCTGAACCGCTTTTTTATCAGCAATGCCACCAGCGAGCATCATCGGCAAATCCACTTTACCCACAAATTCCGCCAATACATTAAAACTGCCAATTTCTTTCATTGGCAAAGTTCCGCCTTCATCAAAACCCGTCAGCACCAAAATATCCGCACCCAACTTTTGAGCTTTTAAAGCGTCTGGCAAATTTGGATTCGGCAGGCGACAAATGATTTTAATGCCTGCCTGTTTGAGTTTAGCGTAAATCGCTTCGTCCAACCAACCATTATCCAGCACCACAGGCACTTGCTCTTCAATCAGCAAATCCACCATCAGCGGAATCAGCGAAAAATCATAAGACAACATAAATGGCATGCCAAAAGGCTTATCCGTCAAGGCTTTAACTTTACGAATTTCAGCACGCATACGGTCTAACACATCTTGATTGGACAAGGGATTGGTGGTTTGCCCTGCGTGCGGAGCTAAAAAGCCCAATCCGCCAGCATTGGCAACACTTGCCACTAAATGTGCATCAGTCAGCCACGACATTGGGGCTTGGACGATGGGATATTTGATATTTAAAATTTGGCTAATACGATTGTTTTGCATAATTTTCTCTGATTTAAAAAATGGAATAAGCGTATTTTAGATTATTAAAATTGAGAAAAGAATAGCGATTTTTTGGAAGTTGATTTTCAAATATGGAAATTACCTTTCAGGTAGGCTGAAAATATTTTGCAAAATTTAAAAAGAAAAACACTGCTTGAAAATTCATTCAAGCGGTGTTTTAAATTAACTGACTTTTAATTCCGCCCAAGCCCTTTTGATGATTTCTTGACTGGCTTGTAATGCTAAAAATGCCAAAATAAACGCCACAATTAAATCAGGATATTTTGATTGAAAAAAATAAACTGCTATACCAGCCAAAATCACCGCCACATTACCAATCGCATCATTGCGAGAACATAGCCATACACTTCGGACATTACTGTCGCCATCACGGAATTTTAATAATATCAACACTGCTGACACATTCACCAACAACGCTAAAAATCCCACAATACTCATTTCGCTATAACTGGGAATTTCCCCATAAAACACACGATAAACGGTTGTAATTAAAATAAATAAGCCAAAAACGCCCATCGTTAGCCCTTTAACCATAGATGCTTTGGCACGGTAACTTAATGCCATTGGCAAAACAATCAAACTTATCAAATAATTGACACTATCGCCCAAGAAATCCAAGCTGTCCGACAACAGCGAAGTTGAACCCGATTTAATCCCCATTACAATTTCCACAAAGAACATTGATAAATTTAATATCAAGACAATCCACAAGGCTTTTTTGTACTTGGGTGATTGATGAATAGGCTGATTTGAACTGCAACAACTTTGGCACGCCATAACAAACTCCGAAAGATGATTGAAATTTGCTATAATATAAACTCCGTAGTCATTACAGGGTCAAGTACAATGTCAAAAATTTTTCAAATTAAACAAGCCAGTGAACAAACAGGCGTGCATTTGGAAACCATTCGTTATTATGAAAAACAAGGCTTAATCAAGCCAACTTTTCAAGCTAATGGCTACCGAGTTTTTGATGAAAATCAGCTAGAACAATTACGCTTTATTAAAACTTGTCGCAATATCGGTTTTTCTTTAAAAGATATTCAGGTCTTATTGGCATTCCAAACAACTCCCAATCATCAATGTGATGATGTTGATGAGTTAACCCAAAAACATTTATCGCATATCAATGAACAAATTAAGCAATTACAAGAAGTTAAATCATTTTTGGAACAAATTATTGGTTGTCAAAATAAAAAAATTGAAAATTGTCAAATCATTAAAAGTATTAAAGATAAAGGATAATGTTTCAGGCAGCCTAAAAGTTTATTTTTTGCAAAATTTCCACACAAAAACACCGCTTGAATTGCTCCAAACGGTGTTTTTACGCTTTACAAGATTAAAACATACTGCGACCACTGGCGGTTTTGGATGGCACATTTTGCAGAACGTCCCAATGCTCTACGATTTTACCATTTTCATCAAAACGGAAAATGTCCATCACCGCACTGCCCAAGCTGTCTGGCGTTGGTTGGCTATGAATGTGCAACACCGCCAAATCGCCTTCAGCAATCGCACGCTTGATGTGTGAGCGAGCTTGTGGGGCTTGGCTGACAAATCCGCCAATGCCTTTGACAAAGGCTTCTTTGCCGTCCGCCACCATTGGATTGTGCTGTAAATCAACATCACCAATGTATTTATCGGCGGCTTCTTGGACTTTGTGCTGATTAAATGCCAAATCATAAAAAGCGATGGCATTGGCTTTATTGCGTTCAGTTTTGGATTGAACCACTGATTTGACGCTTGTTTCGGCTTTTTGTGCGGC
The DNA here is from genome assembly GCA_900637275.1 of [Pasteurella] aerogenes. Taxonomy (NCBI): domain Bacteria; kingdom Pseudomonadati; phylum Pseudomonadota; class Gammaproteobacteria; order Pasteurellales; family Pasteurellaceae; species [Pasteurella] aerogenes. Next base: position 1,307,711 of record LR134362.1, on the reverse strand, counting down.
ACTGGATACGCTTTGACACCCTGTTAATGCCACGCTTGCTACAAGCACCGATAAGATAAGTTTTTTCATTGGATTAGCCCTGTTTGCTTGATAAATAAGTGTATTTTAGATGATTGAAATTTAAATAAGAATGGCATAATATGGAACCTACTTTCCAAAAATGAAAATCCTATGAACCTAAACGCCCTATCCCTATTTGTCTCTGTCGTCCAAGACGGAAGTCTCTCCAAAGCGTCCGAACGGCTGAATGTGCCGATTGCCACCATTAGCCGTCAAATTACAGAATTAGAAAAATCGCTCAATATTCAACTCTTTGACCGCAAAAAATCAGGCGTTAAGCCGACAATGGCAGGGCAAAAGCTTTATGAGCAAGTGTATCAAAACATTGATAATTTATTGCAAGTAGAAAAAGCATTCTCTGAACATCAAGAAATTAGCGGAACATTACGCATTTCCACCTTTACAGGGCTGGAAGAAGTTTGGGCGTGGCTCGATGAATTTGGCGCGAAATATCCCAAAGTGAGCATTCATTGCCAAGTAACCGACCGAGTTTTGGATTTGGTGGAAGATAATATTGATTTTGCGTTTCGGACTGGGGATTTGCATACGGATAATGCGGTGGCGCGTTTGGTGCTGACGGCAAAAGTCAAATGCGTGGCACATCCGCATTTATTGGCACAATACGGCACACCGACAACGCCTGATGATTTGGCGCGTTTTCCTTGTGTCGGTTTTGCCAAAGTCGAGCAAAAAGAGTTGATAATTTCATTAGAAAATAAGGTGTTGAAATTGCCTTATGTGTTTGCGTCAAACGATGTGTATGCCATCGCTTATTTCATTCAACAAGGGCGTGGCGTGGGGCATTTACCTGAAACGATTGCCAATCGTTTGATTGAAGAATATGGCTTGGTGGAAGTGTTGCACGATTACCCGATGCGGACTTATCCTGTGCATTTGTTGTATTTGAAACATCGTTATCCGTCTTCGGTGATGCGTGCGTTTTTGGATTTTGTGATGGAAAAAGTGGGGTTTCAGGCTGTTTAAACAAATGTAACTTTCATATAAACAGCCATTTGGTGTTTAATCCGGCTGTTGTCCATTATGAGCTTTCCATTGGCATTCCATCAAAGTCATATTCTGCCGGTGAAATATGAGCTCAAAGGCTTAACTATTGCGACAAATGTTTATATATCAGCAAATTTTGACATAAGCAAAAATATTCGGCTATTTGATGGTACACTCAAATAGTGGAGTGAAAAAGCAAGTGGTGGACTTGTATGCACTAAAATTGGTAGAGCAGGGCTATATTACTATTCAAGGGGCAAGCATTTGCATTTGCAAACGCATTCTACCGAGATAACTCTATGAAAAACTTTCTTTTTTTACCGCACTTGTTTTCGCTAATACACCTGTGTTGGCGGAACAAACTATTACGCCTTATACACAACATCAATGGACTGCCACACCGAGCGAGCATTTTTCAGGACCAGCTCGTTTTACCAGACTGCCTGAAATCCTGAACAGTTTGGACGGTTCGGCGATTGTGGAATTTCAGGCGGGTACTATTACCGATTGGCATTGTCACTCGCAAAGGTAATATTTAATTGTATACACTGCTTTGAGGGAGAAAACTTCATCATTTGCTGGCTGTACAGCCACCAGTGAATGCAATTGAAATTTGTGTATAAAAAATAAACAGCCACTTTACAGCCACTTTACAGCCACCAAGCCACATTTTGAGCAAATAGGGGGAAGGAAATTTAGGCATAAAAAAAGCCGCATTTAGCGACTATCTTATTGAATTTATTTATATTTTAAATGGTGCCCGAAGCCAGACTTGAACTGGCACGCCTCGAAAGGCGAGGGATTTTAAATCCCTTGTGTCTACCGATTCCACCACTCGGGCTAGACTAAAACTAACTGCGTTGCAAGTTATGGAGGCGTGTCCCGGAGTCGAACCGAGCTACATGGATTTGCAATCCAGTGCATAACCGCTTTGCTAACACGCCGTTAGTTTGGAGCGGGAAACGAGGCTCGAACTCGCGACCCCGACCTTGGCAAGGTCGTGCTCTACCAACTGAGCTATTCCCGCATTCGCTGTTAGTGGCGTGCATTTTACTGACTTCTGGAAATCTGTCAACGGTTGTTTGTAAAAAATATGATTAATTGCTGAAAAAAAATGCAGATTGTTGAAAATAGAATAAAAAAATTACTATATTTTGCACAATTACTTAAATTTTCCGCACAGGTCAAAGTAGCGTGGTTTGTGATTTAAAAAATTAAACCTTATTAACATAGGTATTACATTTCTCATCCGAGGTAAAATCCGCTATAATGGCGCACATTTTTAGATATTGGAGAAAATTCGCTCCAATTTGATAAATAGAGGTTTTTTATGACAACGCCAGTAGTTGCTCTTGTCGGTCGCCCGAATGTGGGAAAATCGACTTTATTTAATCGGTTAACTCGCACGCGTGATGCGTTGGTAGCGGATTTTCCGGGATTGACTCGAGATCGCAAGTATGGTCAAGCCAATGTTGCCGGTTATGATTTTATTGTGATTGATACCGGTGGAATTGACGGTACGGAAGAAGGCGTCGAGGAGAAAATGGCTGAACAGTCGCTGTTGGCGATTGAAGAAGCGGATATTGTGTTATTTTTAGTCGATGCGCGCGCAGGTCTCACGCCGGCAGATATTGGCATTGCTAATTATTTACGCCAACGTCAACATAAAACAACGGTGGTGGTAGCAAATAAAACTGATGGTATTGATGCTGATTCCCATTGTGCGGAATTTTACCAATTAGGGTTGGGCGAGATTGCGCAAATTGCTGCGGCGCAAGGCCGTGGCGTGACCGCGTTAATGGAGCAAGTATTAGCGCCATTGGCGGAAAAAATGATCCAAAGTGCGGTGGAAATTGAGGAAGAATCGCAAGATGAATGGGATCAGGATTTTGATTTTGATAATGAAGAAGATACACAATTGTTAGATGAAGCCTTGGCGGAAGAACAATTGGAAGAGGATGATAAAAATATCAAAATTGCCATTGTCGGACGTCCGAATGTGGGGAAATCAACCTTGACCAATCGTATCTTAGGCGAAGAACGTGTGGTGGTGTATGACTTGCCGGGAACAACGCGCGATAGCATTTATATTCCGATGGAACGCGATGGACAGGCTTATACAATTATCGATACCGCCGGGGTGCGTAAGCGTGGGAAAGTGCATTTAGCGGTAGAAAAATTCTCTGTGATCAAAACCTTGCAAGCTATTCAAGATGCCAACGTGGTATTGCTGACCATTGATGCGCGTGAAGGCGTGTCGGATCAAGATTTGTCACTACTTGGGTTTATTTTGAATGCGGGACGCTCTTTAGTCATTGTAGTCAATAAATGGGATGGCTTGGATCAAGAGGTGAAAGATCGGGTGAAATCCGAGTTGGATCGTCGTTTGGACTTTATTGATTTTGCGCGTGTGCATTTTATTTCAGCCTTGCATGGTAGTGGTGTGGGAAATTTATTTGAATCTATTCAAGAGGCTTATGCTTGTGCGATGCAAAAAATGACCACCTCAATGCTCACTCGTATTTTGCAAATGGCAACTGATGAGCATCAACCGCCAATGGTGAGTGGACGTCGCATTAAATTAAAATATGCCCATCCGGGCGGTTATAATCCGCCGATTATTGTGATTCACGGTAATCAGATGGAGCGTCTGCCGGATAGTTATAAACGCTATTTGTCTAATTATTATCGTCGTAGTTTAAAAATTATCGGTTCGCCAATTCGGATTTTATTCCAAGAGGGCAATAACCCGTTTGCTGGACGTCGCAATAAATTGACACCAAATCAATTGCGTAAGCGTAAACGTTTGATGAAATTTATTAAAAAATCAAAAAGATAGATAAAAAAGTGCGGTCGAAAAAAGAAAAATTTTTGACTGCACTTTTTATAATTGGAGGATTTCTTTTACGAAAGGAATAGTCAATTTGCGTTGTGCCTGTAAAGAGGCTTTATCCAATTTTTGCAACGCACTAAAAAGGGTTGTCATATCGCGATCTAGACGTTTTAGCAAAAACATCGCGCTTTCGTCAGGCAGTTCAATGCCGCGCGCATAGGCGTTTTGTTTTAATACGGCAACCATTTGCATTTCGCTTAACGGCGTCATTTGATAAACTTCGCCCCAAGATAAGCGCGAGGCGAGATCCGGCAAGCGAATGGGCAACGAATTTGGCGATTGATCTGCACTTATCAGCAACAAGGCATTTCCCGTTTCCCGTAGGCGGTTGATTAAATCAAAAATGGCCAATTCCCATTCATCATCCCCTATTACTGCCTGTAGATCATCCAAACAAATCAGATCTTGATATTCTAAATTATCCAGAACTGCCGGTGAAAAATAGCGAGATTTGCTAAGTGGCACATACAGTGCCGGGCGTTGGCGTTGCAAAAAATAATTGATGGAGCCTTTTAAAATATGGCTTTTGCCACAGCCTTTTTCGCCCCATAAATAAAAGATAGGTTGTTGTAATTGCTCAAAATTTTTATGCAATGAATTGAGCAATAACTGATTGTTATCTGCATAAAAATTATCAAGGGTTTCATCGTCAAGTTGATGAATTGGCAATGTGAGCTGTGAATTTAACAACGAAAATATCCTGCGCTGAACAATGTTGTGATTAGCATATACGAAAAAAACAGAGATAAGCAAGCCTATCTCTGTTTTTTGTTTAAAAATTAATCTTCAATTTGATTTTTTGCTGGTGGTAAAATTAAGTTTAGGATAATGGCGACGACTGCGCATAAGCTAATGCCTTTTAAGGAAATTTCGCCGAAGTTGACGAACATTCCGCCGATCCCAAAAGTCATAACCACTGAAATAATGCACAGGTTACGCGCTTCGGTGACATCAACTTTGCCTCGAATCAGCGTACTCATACCTACTACCGCAATGGAGCCGAAAACTAACATCATGATACCACCCATCACGATCGTTGGGATAGTGGATAAGAATGCGCCGACCTTTCCACAGAACGAAATGGCAATCGCCCAAACTGCCGCCCAAGTCATAATGTTTGGATTAAAGTTACGGGTTAACATCACCGCGCCAGTTACTTCCGCGTAAGTGGTATTTGGTGGACCGCCGAGTAAGGAGGCGGCAGAAGTGGCAATACCATCGCCCAATAAGGTGCGATGTAAGCCCGGTTTTTTGAGGAAATCTTTTCCAGTGACGGAGCTGATTGCCATAATCCCGCCCACGTGTTCTACCGCTGGTGCGATAGCGATAGGAAGTAAATATAAAATGGCTTCCAGTTTAAATTCCGGCGTCGTGATTTTCGGTAGGCTGAACCAAGGCGCATCCAAAACCGGTTGGAAATTAATCAGCCCAAGGAACAGGCATAACACATAGCCCACCAGGATACCGAACATAATCGGGATAAGTTTCATCATTCCCTTAGAGAAAACCGCCACGCATAAAGTGGTCAATAAAGTAACCATCGAAACCAATACTGCATCATTGTATTCATAGTTGCCATTTTTGCCTAACGCCATATCGACCGCGACGGGCGCAAGGCCCATCCCGATAATGATAATGACCGGACCAACTACGACTGGTGGGAAGATTTTTTGTAACGCACCGGCTCCTTTGAGTTTAACTAAGGTACTTAACGCCAGATAGACAAATCCGGTACAAACCAAGCCGCCCATGGTGACTGCGATTCCCCAAGTGGCAACGCCATACTGAATTGGCGCAATAAAAGCAAAGGAGGATGCTAGGAAAATCGGTACTTGTTTGCCGGTACAAAGTTGGAAAAGCAATGTTCCGATACCGGCGGTGAGTAACGCAGTATTTGCATCTAAACCGGTAATTAATGGCACTAAAACGAGGGCGCCGAAGGCGACAAACAACATTTGCAAACCAACAAACGCCTGTTTCGCTTTGCTTTGCACCTCAATTGGTGCAGGGATTTCAATTTTTTCTGTCATTTAAGTTTCAACTCGCTGTCTGAATTAACTTGAAAGTGCGGTCGGTTTTTAAGCGAAATCGCACGGAAAAAAGCGGCAAATAATGCCGCTTTATTTTTTGGATTATTTTGTTCCAAAAATCTTGTCACCTGCATCACCTAAACCCGGAATAATGTAACCTTGGTCATTTAGGTGTTTATCAATGGATGCGGTATATAATTCGACATCAGGATGCGCTTTTTCAAGAGCGGCAATCCCTTCCGGCGCGGCAACCAACACTAAAATTTTAAAGTGTTGGCAACCGCGTTGTTTTAATAAATCAATAGTAGCAATCATAGAACCGCCGGTCGCTAACATTGGGTCAACCACGATAGCCAAACGTTCATCTAAATCGCTGGCTAATTTTTGGAAATAAGGTACCGGCTCCAAGGTTTCTTCGTCACGGTACATCCCAACTACGCTAATACGTGCGCTTGGAATATGTTCCAAAACTCCGTCCATCATGCCAAGACCGGCACGCAAAATCGGTACGACTGTGACTTTTTTCCCTTTGATGCGATCGATTTCTACCGGCCCGCACCACCCTTCAATGATTACTTTTTCTATCTCTAAATCGGCAGTCGCTTCATAGGTCAATAAACTACCTACTTCAGTGGCTAATTCACGAAAGTGTTTGGTGCTGATGTCAGCGGCGCGCATCAAGCCCAATTTATGTTTAACTAACGGATGATTAACTTCAACAATTTTCATTTTCTGCCTCTTTATTTTTTATATTGTGTGGAAAATTCAAAAAATCAGGAAATTTTAAATCACTTCCTAGAAAATTGATAGTCTTTGCGTAAAAAAATTTATTTGATTAGTGCTAAATTTAAGAGGCACGATGCTTAAGGAAACGAAAAGTGCGGTAAAAATAACTCTTGGATTTCTAAAGGATATTGTTGCAATAATAAGGATGAACTACGCGCAAAAAGCCCGCTTTGTGGATCTTGGCTCCACGTTAAATCTTGTCTTTTGGGTTGTTGCGGGAAAAGCCATAACCCAATTGCGCTATTGCCAAGCGTCAACACATCGGATGCCACTTGTTCTACGGTCGATTTTGGTAATCGGGTTTGGGCAAAGATCCAAGGATCACCATCGCCTTTAATCAACACTTCGCGTAGCCAATAGGGTTCGTTAAGTGCGGTGATTTTTGAGGAAGTTTTTGGATTATATGGTGACGCATTTATCCAACCTTGCTGGATGACCTCTACTTCCAATTGGCGACAAATGTGCTGCAATTTTTGCGTTAAGGAACCATTTTCTGCCAACCAAGGAAATACATATGTGGGAATATCTTGCTGTTGCTTATGCCAATTGGCGCAAGCAAGTGTGCGACGATAAAGGGTAATATTTTGCATAAAAAAATATCCGTTACACTTAAAATCAATAAGTAAATCATCAAATTATACATTGGCTAAAAAGAATTTTACCAAATTTATCGTCCTTAAGGCTTGATTTATTATGATGTGGGCATTATTCTCTGCCTTCTCTTAAAGAAACTATGCTATTTTATGCAGTTTTCTACTTTCCAGAAAATAATAATCTCATGATGAAAGTAGAAGTAAAGAAAAATTATTTGGAGGTTAATCGTTTTATGGCGAGTTTTATGTTACCTATTCGCATTATTTTATTTGCAATACTTGGCTTTTTTGTTTGCCGTTTGGGCTTTTATATTGTTCATTATCAAACTTTTCAGGCGTTAACACTTAACGAAATTCTGATGAGTTTTATCAAAGGTGTGCAGTTTGATAGTGTGACAGTTATGCTGGCGTGTATTCCCATGTTGGCGGTATTGAGCTTCCCATTTAAAATTATTCAACATACGTGGGTTCGCCCAGTGGCTACTTGGTTAAGTGGCATGATTTTATTTATCCTGTTTGCCTACTATATCGCTGATATCAGCTATTTTGGCGAGGTTCAACGCCATATTGGTGCTGAAATTTTAAATTTAAGCGCCGATCAGGGCGCCCTGTGGGAAATCGCTTTTAGTTCAAGATTAACGACTACCGTGATCGGAATAGTATTTTTAGGACTGGGTGCTGTCATTTGGTATCGCATTGTGCTGGTGCCGACACAGCGCGGCATTCGTCTAGAGCAATCTTTCGCGCTAAAATTGCTCTATTGGGTTGGTTTGGTATTGTTGTATGTGATTTTATTTCGCGGCATTATTTTTAGTGGACGCCCGATCAATTTGAGTGATGCCTTTAGCACTGGAAAGTTGCAACAGGCAAATTTGGCGCTGAATCCCGCCTATGTGACTTATCGTGAAAGTCGAGAGCGTTTAAACCAAGATACGCTTGAATATGTTTCTGCGCAGGAGTTAAACGAGTTTGTACAACAAAATCCAAATATTTTCCGTTGGCAAAGTCATGTTCAGCAACCGACTGGTAAAAATATTGTGTTAATTTTATTGGAAAGTTGGAGCTATAAATATATTGATGGATTAAGTGGCGGACATTATGGTGTGACGCCATTTATGGATAGTCTTATTTCGCGTTCTCAAGTGTGGGATAATTATTATGCAGCGGGGCAGCGTAGTATCATTGGGATTCAGGCAATTTTATCTTCTGTCCCGGCGTTACAAAATCAACCCACCTTAGGTTTTGGGCTAGAATTGACGGATATGAGTCGTATCGCCAATATTGCCAATAAACACCATTATCGCACAGTGATGATGCAATCTTCTGAACGACGCTCTTTCCACATGAATGGAATTGCCCATGAGTTGGGCTTTAAAGAATACTATGGAAAAGAAGATGTGCCATTATTGAAAAACTATCCGCAAAAACAACCGCGCTTTGGTTGGGATTATGATGCATTACAATTTTTTGTGCGAAAATTAAGTGAAGGGCAGCCAAATAAACCGTTTTTTTCCTTTATGTTTACCGGGACAACCCACGAACCTTTTCCGAAAATCGGCGAAGAATTTGAGGTTTATCCGCATGACAGTCAAAGTGAAAACGGTTTTTTGAACACCTTAAAATACAGCGATTGGGCGTTGCAACAATTTATGCAAGAAGCGGAAAAACAAGATTGGTATCACAATACAATTTTTATTTTTTCAGCGGATCATACTTTAAATGCTAAATCGGATGATGATTTGTTGAAACGTTTCCATATTCCATTGATTATTTTTACTCCGGATGGTTTTTTAGCGCCAGGGCATAATAACGCGCTGGCATCACAATATGATTTATTCCCGTCCATTATGGATTTATTGGGTTTTCAGCAACCGATTTCCACTTTTGGACGTTCTTTATTTTCCGGCGAAGCCAATCCGTTTGTGATGGTCAATCATGGTGATACGGTGGGGATGATTACGCCGAAAAGCTGGGTGGAATTTAACGAACACGGTGTTTTATCAACCTCGGATAAGTTAAATGCGCAAGATGAACAAGCCTTAAAACGCCTCAAATTGCAAATGCAATATGCGAGTTATTTGCTTAAATCGAATAAATGGATTCCTCATCAACATTAAGTGCGGTTAAAAAAAACTTATTTTTTTATAAAAAAAAAGATAGCTATTTGCCTAAAAAAGCGGTAGGCTATGCCACGTTGACTTTATTTCAGTAAAGGGAGTTAGTATTTATATGACCACATTTTTTAAGCAAACGTTAATTGCCGCTGCGGTAATTTCATTTTCCGGAGCTGTCAGTGCCAATGTATTAACCTCGGTTAAACCGCTGGGTTTTATTGCATCGTCTATTGCTGATGGCGTAACTGAGACTTCCGTGTTAGTTCCTGCTGGCGCTTCTCCGCATGATTACAGCTTAAAGCCTTCCGATGTGCAAAAAATTAAGTCGGCGGATTTGATTGTTTGGATTGGGGAAGACGTTGATCTCTTTTTAGATGGTGCAGCATTAAAAGATATTGATAGCAAAAAAGTGTTAGAAATTTCTGAAATTGCAGCGATTACCGAAGATATGTTGCAAAAAGGGCATGACCACGATCATGATCACGCTCATGAACATGATACGCATGACCATGATGACCACGATCACGACGCCCATGATCACGATGCCCATGATCATGATAAGCATGACGATAAAGACCATGACGATGATCACTTGGAAACTAACTGGCATATTTGGTATTCGCCACAAATCAGTCAAATTGTCGCCAACCAAATTGCCAATAAACTTAGTGCAATTTATCCGGATAAAAAAGTCTTAATTGAGAAAAACTTAGCTGATTTTAACCGCACTTTAAGCGAACAAAATATGAAAATTCAGCAACAATTGGCGCCAGTGAAAGACAAAGGGTTTTATGTTTTCCATGATGCCTACAGCTATTTCAATCAGGCATACCAATTAAATCAAAAAGGCTATTTTACTATCAATCCATTGGTGGCGCCCGGAGCGAAAAACTTAGCGAAGATCAAACAAGAGATTCAACAACATCAAGTCAGTTGTTTATTTGCTGAGCCGCAATTTACCCCGAAAGTCATTGAAAGCCTAAGCAAGGCAACCGGTGTTAAAGTCGGACAGCTTGACCCAATGGGAGATAAAGTGAGTTTGGGTAAACAAGCCTATGCGAATTTCCTTCAATCTACAGCAGATAGTTATTTTAGCTGTTTAAAATAATCATCTTATTTTTCTGTAGTCTTTACCGCCAATGTTTATTGGCGGTTTTTTTATATCTTTATGTACAAAATCACGGTGGATTTACAATACATCAAGGGGTGGATCTGCTATAATCCAGCAAATTTTTGAGGATTGAGAGAATCATGATGAGAGCGCTTTTTGCCACCACTGCACGTGGATTTGAAGAATTATTAAAAGTGGAATTAACCGAATTGGGTGCCACCGACTGTAAAGTGGTGCAAGGTGGCGTTCACTTTGTTGCAAACGATGAAATTATGTATCGCACGTTGTTGTGGTCGCGATTAAGTTCACGCATTTTATTGCCCCTTATTCATTGCAAAATTTACAGCGATTTGGATTTGTATTCAGCTGTGGTAGGGCATAGTTGGTTAAATGAATTTGATGAAAGAGTGACATTTTTAGTGGATTTCAACGGAACAAACCGCGAAATTCGCCATACTCAATTTGGCGCTATGCGTGTCAAAGACGGGATTGTGGATTATTTTGAACGTCAAGGCAAGGCGCGACCAAATGTGGATAAAGAATATCCGGATGTGCGTATTCATGCCTATCTTAATCGTGAAGATTTGGTGATTTCTTTGGATTTAAGTGGTGAAGCGCTACATTTGCGCGGCTATCGCGAGGATACTGGTAGTGCGCCGTTGCGCGAAACCTTGGCAGCGGCAATTGTATTGCGTTCGGGTTGGGAAAAAGGCACGCCGTTAGTTGATCCAATGTGCGGTTCGGGAACGTTATTAATCGAGGCAGCACAAATGGAATCCAATATTGCGCCGCAATTGTATCGTTTGCATTGGGGGTTTGATTTTTGGAAAGGGCATAATCAAGTCGCGTGGGAGGCGGTGAAAAGCGAGGCGATTGCTTTAGCCGAAACGCAATTGCAACAAGAACCACAGGCGCATTTTTATGGTTTTGATTTGGACCATCGAGTGTTACAAAAAGCGCAAAAGAATGCCCAAAATGCCGGTGTAGCACATTTGATTAAATGGAAACAAGGCGATGTGGCGGCGTTAACCAACCCTTGTCCAGAACACAAAGGCACGGTAATTTGTAACCCGCCTTATGGTGAACGTTTAGGCACGACGCCGGCACTAATTGCCTTGTATTCTGTGTTTGGCCAGCGTTTAAAATCGCAATTTGGTGGTTGGAATGCATCGATTTTTAGTAGCGAAGAAGGCTTACTTGATTGTTTGCGGATGCGTTCGTTTCGTCAATTTAAAGCCAAAAATGGTCCGTTAGATTGTATTCAGAAAAATTATCAAATTTCTGACCGCACTTTAGGGCAAAATGATGATAAAAGTGCGGTAGAAAATGCGTTAGTTTTTTCAAAAGAGCATGCTGTTGCAGTAGATTTTGCTAATCGTTTACAAAAAAATATCAAGAAAATTGAAAAATGGGCGACGCAGCAAGGTATTGATGCTTATCGTTTATATGATGCGGATTTACCGGAATATAACTTGGCAGTGGATCGCTATGCGGATCATATTGTGGTGCAAGAATATGCGGCGCCCAAAAATATTGATGAAAATAAAGCGCGTCAACGCTTGTTGGATGCGGTGACTGCGACGCTTTCTGTCACTGGTGTAGAAACCAATAAGTTGATTTTGAAGGTACGCCAAAAGCAAAAAGGTACCAATCAATACGAAAAATTGGCAAATAAAGGTGAATATTTTTATGTACATGAATACGGGGCGAAGCTGTGGGTGAATTTGACGGATTATTTGGATACCGGGCTATTTCTTGATCACCGTTTGACCCGTAAGATGGTGGGTGATATGGCGCAGGGTAAAGATTTTCTTAATTTATTTGCTTATACCGGTTCGGCAACAGTACAGGCTGCGCTTGGTGGTGCGAAATCAACCACCACCGTTGATATGTCCAATACTTATCTCAATTGGGCGGAACAAAATTTACTGCTGAATGATATTCAAGGCAAACAACATAAATTAATTCAAGCGGATTGTTTGCAATGGTTGGAGAAATGTGATCGTCAATTTGATTTGATTTTTGTGGATCCGCCAACATTTTCCAACTCCAAGCGTATGGAAGACAGTTGGGATGTGCAACGTGATCACATTAAATTGTTGGGGCAGCTAAAACGTATTTTGCAACCGGCAGGCAGCGTGATTTTTTCCAATAACAAACGTGGATTTAAAATGGATTTTGCGGCATTGCAAACTTTGGGGTTAAGTGCGGTGGAAATTTCAGCCAAAACCTTACCCTTAGATTTTGAGCGTAATAAACAAATTCATAATTGTTGGTTGATTACCCACACGGAAAATTAATCTTTGTTTACAAGAAAAAACCGAACATGATGTTCGGTTTTTTCTTTGGGGGAGATTCCCTATGGGAGTCACAAGGAATGAGGTTTATAAAATGTTGCCCGCGTTGAATAAGATTTCATCTTTTGCTTGGTCTAAATTGCTGTGACTGGCGGCGTTATCTAGTGAATCAATTAATTGATTTAAACGCCATTCTTGATAAACAATTTGATGAACTTGAGCGGTATTGTCTCGAGCATCCATTCTATCAATAAAGGTTTCATCCAGAGTATTTTTGGCATTGATTGCCAATTCTTTGGTTTCATTTAACAAACTTTGGAATTGATCAAGTTCTTGTGTTTGTTGTAATGAAGTCAAATGGGATTTTAAATCGTTGGCATAAGTGTTGTAATTTGTGGTTTCACTTGCCATAACATTGCTTGAAAGGGCGCCAACAAAAAGGGTAATTGCTAAAGTTTTTACTAATGTTTTCATGATATGTTCTCCTAAAAATTTACTGTTTGTTTTTTTCTTCTTAACGACTGAAGATGTGGTTATTATAATTCTTAACAATTTAATAACAATAATTAAAATATTAAAAAACTTTTAATTATTGGTTGATAATTTTAAAGAGAAAGTAGCGTAATTAAGAAAATTTGTTTAAAAATCATGCGATAAGCAACGCCATTGCTTGCAATGGCGTTATTTTAATGAAAGGAATAGAAAAAAATTATTGATGTTTAACTTCATCTACCCATTTTTTCACCAAACGTTTACCTTCTGCGCTAGAACCAAAGCGGTCAAAGTCAATATCAATCAGTTTCAAGTTTTTTGGATCCACGGATTTTGGTGAGGCTTTGGCGTAAATGTTGGTTGGCAGTTGATAGACGCCGACCTCGCGCCAAGGAATTTCTTGCGCTTCGGCACTTAATGCCCAATCCACAAATAATTTGGCATTATCAAGGTTACGTGCGCCTTTTAAGATACTTATGCCGCCTAAGGAATAGCTGTCGCCATCACAAGGTAAGATGGCTTCAATAGGCGCACCGTTTTCTTTTTCAGTCGCATAATTGTGGATAAATCCGACGCCGACTGCACTTTCGCCACGAGCGAGATTGGAAGTAACTTGCGCGCTTTTAACATATTGTGAAACATTGGCATCTAATTTTTTCAAAAAAGAAAACGCTTTATCTTCGCCCCAAAGTTCGATGAGGGTCGCGATGACCGTATAACTGGTGCCGGAAAGTTGTGGATCGGCAAGTTGTACTTGTCCTTTTAAGCGGGGATCTAATAAATCATTCCAACATTTTGGATATTCCGCAATGCCTAATTGGCTAAATTTTTCCGTATTTACGCCAAAACCGAGAACCAACATATAAATAATTGACGTTAAATCACCTTTTTTATCCATTAAGGCTTTAAACTGCGGCATGATTTCCGCTTGTTTCGGCGAGCGATATGCTTGTAATAAGCCTAAATCGCCCGCTTGATAATGTGGCTCAATAGTACCGCCGAACCAGACATCTGCCTGCGGATTATCTTTTTCAGCTTTAATTTTTGCCAATGTTGCTCCAGTGGAATTATTGACAAAGGTAGTATCCACATTAAATTTTTTACTAAATGTTTGAACGATTTTTTCGCAGGTGGCGTGTTGCGCACTGCAATAAACCGTGAGGCGACCTTCCGCTTGTGCTGTGTTTGCCCATAGCAATGGCGTTGTAGCACAAAGTGCGGTCAAAAAAGGCATTAATTTCATTGATTATTTCCTACGACATCAATAATGAAAACTTCTGATTGCGAACCTAAACGCATTGGTACTCCCCAAAATCCGTAACCGGAGGTGACAAAGAAGTGACCGTTGCCTATTTTCTCATAGCCATAGGATAAAGGATACATCATTTTAGTGACGATATTTGCCGGAAAAATTTGTCCGTTGTGCGCATGGCCGGAAACTTGCAAATCAATAGGTAATTTGGCGTGTTGTAAAATTTGATCCGGGCGGTGATCTAGTAGGAAAATCGGCAATGAAGTATCCACATTTTGCAACAACGCTTCTGTGCTTGGTCTTTGTGTATATAAATTATCATTGCGCCCGACGATGACAAATTGGTGGTTAATCGTTACACTTTGATCCATCAATAAATGAATTCCGGCACGCTGAATTTCTTCTGCGATCGCTTGTTGTGCACCAAAAAAGTCGTGATTACCCATAGTGGCATAAACGCCTAAAGGCGCTTGCAATTTTGCAAGATGAGGGCGCATATTTTCGTTGAGATAAGCCTCAACGTTATCGTCCATAATATCACCGGGCAATAAAATCAAATCGACATTTTCCTGTTGCATAATTTGTGCAAGGCGATCTAATTGTTTGGCGCCGAATAATTTTCCCAAATGTAAATCACTGGCAACCCCAATACGAATTGGCGATAGCGGTTTGTCTAATGTTACTTGATAGTGGCGAACTGTTGGTACATAAGCGTTATACAGCGCAAAAGTTACCAGTCCAGCAAGCGCAAAAGGGTAAATCAAGCGTAATGTGCGGTTGAGCGAAGTTTGCACCACATGATGGCATAACAGACGGTAAATTAAGGCGCAAGCGATACTGGTGAAGCTGACAAATAACAAGCAGACGAGTAAAAAGGCGCCAACACGAAACGAAAAGACACGCGTGATCGAAAGTATGATAACGAAATTTGCGATACCGTAAGTCAATAGACGGATAACGCGACGGGCTTTGTGGCTGAGTTTGTCGCTAAATAACCAATATAATGTGCGGTTAAGAATATAAACAAAGAGTTGCAGTACAATAAAAGAGACTGCAAAGGTAATATAATGACGAAGTTCCAATGTTGCTTTCCTTAAAAATAAGTAAAAGTGCGGTCGATTTTGACCGCACTTTATGTTTAATTAATGGATATTATACCGCAGTCTGAAAAATGACATTATCTGCTTTTTGTGTATAGCTTTGAATTTGGTCGAAATTCATATAACGATAAGTGTCATCTTTATCTTTTTGCAAATCAGCAGCATAGGAGAGATATTCTTCCGGTGTTGGTAATTTACCCAACAAGGCGGAAACCGCAGCTAATTCTGCAGATGCCAAATACACATTGGCGCCTTGACCTAAACGGTTCGGGAAGTTGCGGGTTGAAGTAGAAACCACGGTTGCACCGTTGGCAACACGCGCTTGGTTACCCATACAGAGCGAACAACCCGGAATTTCAATACGCGCACCGCTTTTACCGTAAATACTGTAATAACCTTCTTCAGTTAACAGTGCCGCGTCCATTTTGGTTGGTGGTGCAATCCAAAGGCGAGTTGGGATCATATCTTTAAATTTAGCCAACAGTTTACCTGCCGCACGGAAATGCCCGATATTGGTCATACAAGAACCGATAAAGACTTCATCAATTTTATCCCCTTGTACTTCGGATAATAACCGTGCATCATCCGGATCGTTTGGCGCACACAAAATTGGCTCTTTGATTTCATTCATGTCGATTTCGATCACCGCAGCATACTCTGCGTCTTTATCGGCTTCTAACAATTGCGGATTATCCAACCATTGTTGCATTCCTTTGATACGACGTTCAAGTGTACGCGCATCGCCATAACCTTCAGCAATCATGTATTTTAACAACACGATATTGGAATTGAGGTATTCGATAATTGGTTCTTTATCCAATTTGATGGTACAAGCCGCGGCGGAACGTTCCGCAGAAGCATCGGATAATTCAAAGGCTTGTTCTACTTTGAGATGTTCTAATCCTTCGATTTCTAAAATACGACCGGAGAAAATATTTTTCTTACCTTTTTTCTCTACGGTGAGTAAGCCTTGTTGGATAGCATAATATGGGATGGCATGCACCAAATCACGTAGCGTAATACCCGGTTGCATTTCTCCTTTAAAGCGTACTAAGACGGATTCCGGCATATCTAGTGGCATAACACCGGTCGCCGCCGCAAAAGCAACCAAGCCGGAACCCGCAGGAAAAGAGATTCCGATTGGGAAACGAGTATGAGAGTCACCACCGGTTCCTACAGTATCCGGTAGCAGCATTCGGTTTAACCAAGAGTGGATAACGCCATCTCCCGGACGCAATGAAATTCCGCCACGGTTCATAATAAAATCAGGCAAGGTATGATGTGTCGTGACATCTACCGGTTTTGGATAGGCGGCGGTATGGCAGAATGATTGCATCACAAGATCAGAGGAGAAACCTAAACAAGCCAGATCTTTCAACTCATCACGAGTCATTGGACCGGTTGTATCTTGCGAGCCGACAGACGTCATGCGTGGTTCGCAATATTGACCTGGACGGATACCTTCGACGCCACAAGCGCGTCCAACCATTTTTTGGGCTAATGTAAAGCCTTTGTTGCTGCTGGCAGTGCTTTGCGGCTTAGCAAATACATCGCTTTCTGGCAAGCCAAGTTCAACGCGCGCTTTATGGGTTAAACCACGTCCGATAATAAGCGGAATACGACCACCGGCGCGAACTTCATCCAACAACACATGGGTTTTTAATTGAAATTCAGCAAGCACTTCATCGGTTCCATGTTTGCAAATTTTATTTTGATACGGATAAATATCAATAACATCACCCATATTCAAATTGCTGACATCCACTTCAATCGGCAATGAACCCGCATCTTCTAAGGTATTAAAGAAAATTGGGGCAATTTTACCGCCTAAGACGACACCACCGGCACGTTTATTTGGAATAAACGGAATATCTTCGCCCATAAACCACAATACGGAATTGGTGGCGGATTTACGTGATGAGCCGGTACCAACCACATCACCAACATAGGCAAGCGGGAAGCCTTTTGCTTTAAGCGCTTCAAGTTGTTTAATC